>JAJRWY010000044.1 GCA_024276575.1 Candidatus Binatota bacterium | reverse complement strand
CAGGTCCAAGACGAGGCGGTATAGCACCGACACGGCCTCGCTGAAACGCTGGCCGCGGGAGAAAATCGGAGGCGGCTCGCGATTAGCGGGCTTTTCCATGGAGTTCTACATATCCTTTCCCCTCGAGGTGTTGGTAATGAATGATCCCGAAAAGCAGGCAGGTGGTTCTTCGCAAGGCCCGGACACAAGCGGCTCGCAAGCGGCCGAAGAGGACTTCGCGGCCTTGTTTGCAGCCACTGAGGATAGCGGTGAGCGCCGCAACATAGTCGTCGGGGACCGTGTGTCCGGGCGGGTAATCGCGATCGATGACGCGACAGTGTTCGTTGCCATCGGTGGCAAGGGCGAGGCGACGCTGGACGCCGCCGAGCTTCGGGATCCGGTCAGCGGTGAGCTTAGCGTCGTGGTCGGCGACACTGTCGAAGCCACGGTGGTTGACGACGGCTCCCGCTCGGGAAGCGCGGTGCTGCGCCGGGTGCTCGGCCGCGGCGCGCAGTTCTCGGCTGAACTCGAACAGGCGGCTGAGCACGGTATTCCCATCGAAGGGATGGTCAGCGGCGAGGTCAAGGGTGGTTTCGAAGTGCAGATAGGCGCCGTTCGGGCCTTTTGCCCCGGCTCGCAGATCGACCTTCGCCGCGGCGGTGAAAGAATCCCTGCCGCCGAATACGTAGGGAAGCGTTTCCCTTTTCGAATCACCAAGTTCGACGAGCGTGCCCGCAACGTGGTGGTGTCGCGCCGTGATATCCTCGAGGAGGAAGCCGCGGCCAAGGCCGACGCCACCTGGGCGGCCATCCATGTAGGTGCAGTGCTTACGGGGACCGTCGTCTCTATTCGCGACTTCGGCGCCTTCGTCGATCTCGGCGGTGTCGAGGGCATGATCCATGTGAGCGAGCTGGGATACCAGCGTGTCGCACACCCGAGCGAAGTGCTCGAGGCCGGCCAGACCGTGGAGGTGCAGGTGGTCAAAGTTGCCGAGACCGTAGATAGCCGCGGCCGCAGGCAAGTTGGACTTTCCCTCAAGGCCTTGGCGGACGACCCCTGGGCCACAGCTCCCGAGCGCTACCCGGCCGGCGCCACCGTGTCCGGCATCGTGCGCAGGCTCGAGTCCTACGGCGCTTTCGTCGAACTGCAACCGGGCCTCGACGGGCTCGTGCATATTTCGAAGATCGGCAGTGGCCGCCGCCTAGCCCATGCGCGCCAGGCGCTTGCGGAAGGACAGGAGGTCCAGGTCACTGTCGTATCGATCGATACGGAAGCGCGCAGGATCAGCCTTTCGATGATCGAGCAAGCCAAGCGCGCCGACGAAGCGAAGGCTCAAAGCGAGCGCCAGGATGAGCAGCGCATGATCGAGGAACTCAACCGGCCGAAATCTCTAGGCACCTTCGCCGACCTTCTGGTCGGTGCTGGTGTCAAGTCGAAAGGATAGCACTGCGGGCGCAACACGGTAGCGAGTACGGCCGCGGATGGCGTGCTCCGGCGCGAGCCGGAGGCGATTTGCGCCGTGAATTATTGTCCGGTCAAGGCTGTGCACCTTGTCGCAACCCGCGGACATTCCGGCTTTACGGCCGGGGGTTTCTTTGAATATCCCCAATATCGAGAAACGGAGCCGGCCACCTCATTGCTCCATACGGTCTCGGTCTCGAATAGCCGTGTAGTCGTGGGGTTGCGTCTCATTCGTGACAGCCTCGGCGGGGAGCTATGGTGCGATAGCGAACTTATTGACCAACTGCGCAATAGAGGGCTGGCCTCGGCCACGCTCTTGGCGCAGGTGTCGACAATCGGCGTAAAGCCTTGAATTCATAGATATAAAAGGAGATGTGAGCACGATGGATGCAGCATTCGGTCTTGACGGAAAAGTTGCTCTGGTTAGCGGCGCCTCCCGCGGCATCGGCGCGGCTACGGCGCAGGCGCTGGCGCAAGCAGGCGCAAAGGTGATGCTCAGCGACATCAGAGACGAAGGTGGCCAAGAGGTCGCGGCCAAGATCCGTGAGGCCGGAGGACAAGCCGATTGCCTATCGCTGGACGTGACCGACGAGACGCAGTGGGAAGCCGCCGTCGGCGCCACCGTGGAGCGGCTAGGTGGCCTGCACGTGTTGGTCAATAACGCGGGCGTGGAGTTCATGAAGCCGATCGTCGAAACCAGCCTCGAACAGTGGCGGGGACTCCAATCCGTCAACGTGGACGGAGTTTTTCTCGGTGCGAAGTACGCGATCAAGGCCATGATGCCAGGCGGGCTTTGCGGCCAAGGCGGCTCCATCATCAACCTTTCTTCGGTGGCCGGTTTCGTCGGCTCGCCGGGTTTGAGCGCTTATGTAGCTTCCAAAGGCGCGGTACGTTTGTTCACCAAAGCAGCCGCGCTCGAGTGCGCCGCCGCAGGATTGGGGATCAGAGTAAACTCCGTGCACCCCGGGGTTATAGAAACCGCCATGGCCGATAGTCTTTCGCGCGAGCTTCAGGCTGCAGGGTCGGCCGCGAACGAAGCCGAAGGCGATGCGATGCTGGCCGCCATGCACCCGCTCGGACGCCTCGGCCAGCCCGCCGACGTTGCCCGGACCATAGTGTTCCTGGCTTCCGATGCCGCAGGATTCATCACCGGCGCCGAGTATCTCGTAGACGGCGGGCTCACTGCCCAATAGCTCTCATCAAACAGGAGTCGCCATGAACATCGATGGAACCCCAGTTGCTGAAGATGCCGGCAACGCAGTCTGCACGTCAGGCGCTACGGTAGGCAGTACTCAAAGCGGCGATTGCGGCAAAGCACCCACCGGCGCGGTGGAAGAGCTAGCCGGCTTGGCTCTGCGCGGAGACAATCCCTACATCGAGGATTGGAAGAGCATGGGCGGCAAAGTAATCGGTTATACCTGCAGCTACATGCCCGAAGAACTGCTCCACGCCCAGCCCTGCAAGATCTTGCCGGTGAGGATGGGAGCGGTGGGCTGCAGTGGTACGGAAGACGCCGATATCTACCTGCACAAGTACATATGCAGCTTTACACGCTGTCTGCTGCAGCTCGGGATCGAGGGAGAGTTCGAATTTCTCGACGGTATGGTGATTACCGATGCCTGCGATCAAATGCGCAGAACCTACGAATATTGGCGCGACGAAGTAGGCATGGACTTTCTCACCATGTTGAGCGTTCCTCATTCCATCGAGGGCGAGCATCGTTTCGCCTGGTACTTGGAAGAAGTTCGCAGAATGGGCGAATCCATTGCCGAGAAGTACGGTAGCTATCCGTCCAGCCAACGCCTCCGGGAATCGATTGCGGTCTATAATCGCTACCGGAAGCTGATGCTCGAGCTATACACTCTCCGCAGTTGCGCCCACCCCAAGCTTAGCGGCTCCGAAGCCATGCGCATTGCCCGCGCCGGTTTCAACATGCCCAAAGAGTTGTTCAACGAGAAACTCGAGCAGGCCATCTCGGAGTTGTCTTCGCGTCCTGCTCTCGATGATTGCCGCGCGCGCATCATGATAGGAGGCAGCTATCTGGACGACACTTTTTTGATCGACATCATCGAAAGCACAGGGGCGCTAGTGGTGAGCGACACGCTGTGTTCGGGCCGCAAGTATGTGGACTCGATGGTGGATGAAGAAGGCGACCCCATGGAGGCCCTGGCCGATAGATATTTCAAGCATATCGCTTGCCCGCGGATGATGGGGCAGTTCGCCTCCCGGCTCGACTTTACCCGCCGCATTGCCGAGGAAGCGTCGGTAGACGGGATCATCTTTCACCGCCTCCCCTTCTGCGACAATCACGCGGTCGAGAACACCATGGAAGGTCGCGAGTTGGAAAAGCTCGGTTTCGCGACTCTCAACCTCGAAAGCGAATACGTTGCAACCGACGAAGGCCGTATCAAGACCAGAGTGCAGGCCTTCCTCGAAAAGATAGGCAAGTAACGACAAGGACGTTTCCAATGGCAGATCAAGAGAGTTCCATGGCCAAGTACGAGTATTTCCGCAAGGTCGACGCCGTCTGCGATCTGTTCCAGATGGCGATCGCCACGGGCGCCAATAGCCCCGGCGAACTCGACATCCCCATGCTGATGCAAGTTCTTCCCGAGTATCACGCATCGCTGGTGCCGCAGATCCACCCGGAGGTGATCGAGTCCATCCTCAAGCCGAAGAACAAAAACACGATTGTCGCCCACATGTCGGCGGTAAAGCGCTTCGTGGGCGATCTGGCTTCCCGCATCGATGAAGGGCAGCCGGTGATCTACAACTTTGCGGTAACGACGCCGGAGATTTTCCTCGGTATGGATATGATCCCGGTGTGTTACGAACTGCTACCGATATATATTGCCGCAACTTTCGTCGGTGGTGTGGATGACGACATCGACACCACCGAGGACGAAGGCCTGCCCGGCCACATATGTTCTGCTCAGAAAGCGCCCAACGGCGCGATCAAGTCCGGCAAGATGCCGCTTCCCGATCTGCTGGTAAAGAGTACGGTACCCTGCAATTCGAGCAACATGATGTACCAGTGGGCTCAGCAGGAGTATGGCGGCGAGTTGATACTGCTCGACAGCCCCTACTACGCGAACCGCCGTGCCTTCGACTACTATCTCGAGGAGTGGAAGAACATGGTGAAGCAGGTCGAGAAGACCACCGGCAGAACTCTCGACGAAGGCCTGCTTCGCCATCATGTCGAACTGGGCAACGAACAGTTGAGCTATCTCTACAGGCTACAAGAGTTGCGAAGGCAGGTGCCCAATCCGGATCCCGGGATGCATCGCGCGCTGGACGTGGCGGCGCTGTATCTGTCGGGTGTCAACCGCGAGATGGTCGAGTATACGAAGATCTGCTTCGAAGAAGCCCAGGGCCGCGCCGAGCGCGGTGAAAGCATCCTTCCCGCCGGCAAGAAAGAGATTCGCACGGTTTGGACTTGGGGTCTGACCCCGCACATGATCTATCTTCCCGACTGGCTCGAAGACAACTATGGAATGAGTTTCCTCGAGTGCGGGCTGTCGTTCCTTCCGGCCGATATTGTGGGTTACGTTGATACTTCTTCCATAGACTCGATGATAGAGGGCTTGGCATGGCGTTCTTTCCACATGCCGATGGGAAGAACCGGTATGACCCATGCCGATGTCATGATCGAGGATTTCGTGGGCATCGCGAAGAGCTACCACGCCGATGCCGCTGTGTTTTCGGGGCACATGGCTTGTAAGCATAGTTGGGCGGTTGCGAAGATGCTGGGAGACGCCTTGCAGGAGCAAGCCGGCATCCCCAGTTTCAAATGGGAAACCGATCTGCTCGACACGCGCTTTACACCTCACGCTTCGGCCAAGGCGCAACTCGCCGAGTTTTTCGAAACGCTTATCTAGCCCGGGCGGGTTCGGGTAGTGAACGAGGAAAGCGGCGATGATACTTGGCTGTGACATAGGCACTTCCTTCACCAAGGGCGCAGTACTCGACGGAGGCGAGTTGGTAGATTCGATACGAGTCCCCACCGAGGCCAATCCGGACAAAGCGATGCGGGCGGTGCTCGACGGGCTACGCGAACAGAGCAAGCTTGACAGCCTCGATTTCGACGAAACCGTTGTGACCGGGTGGGGCGAGAGCCGGGTGTCCATGCCGCACGCTTCGTTCAGCGTGTTGAACTCACTGGCCCGCGCTTCGCTGTGGAACGATCCACCTTGCCGTTGCGTACTGTGTTTGGGGGCGCAGAACAGCGTGGTGTTGAGCCTCAACGACAAGGGCCGTGTGATGGAGTACCGCATGAACGACAAATGCGCGTCGGGCTGCGGGAAGTTCCTGGAGATCATTTTCGAAGCTTTGGATATCAGCGTTGAAGAGAGCGTGGCGATCGCCGAAGCCGCCGACAAGAAGATTACGCTGAGCGGCCAGTGTGCGGTGTTTTACGAAAGCGACGTGGTCAGTTTGATCAACGCCGGTGAGTCGGTCGCCAACATCACCGAGGCGATCTTCGAAGCTCTTACCAAGACTGTCGGAACCCTGTGCAAGAAGGTGAAGACGCGTGGTCCGGTATTGGTGGGCGGCGGCTTGGCGAACAATTCGAGAATCGTCGGCGGCATCGAGGCCGTCACCGGCAAGCCGGTGCAGGTGTTCGGCGCCGGGCCGGATCTGATGGGAGCGATAGGCGCAGCTCTGAGTGTGGAGGCGGCGCTATGATATTTG
This sequence comes from Candidatus Binatota bacterium, assembly GCA_024276575.1. GTDB lineage: Bacteria > Desulfobacterota > Binatia > UBA1149 > CAITLU01 > JAJRWY01. The sequence continues at coordinate 30,871 of JAJRWY010000044.1, read as the reverse complement.
CAGGTGTAGACGTTGGTTCGATGACCGCCGAGGCGGTATTGCTCGACGACGACGGGATTCGCGCATCTTCAGTCATCGTGGTGACTCCCAATCCGGTGCTTTCGGCGGCCACTGTAATGGATACCGTTTTGCGCGAAAGCGGCCTGGACTACGAGGATATCGACTACTGTGTCAGTACCGGCTACGGGCGCGAAAGAATCGAGTTTGCGCAACACGATATTTCCGAGATTTCATGCCACGGTAAGGGGGCATTCTGGGCCAATCCCGGGATACGGACCATCATCGACGTGGGCGGCCAGGACTGTAAGGTCATCCGTATCGACAGCGAAGGAGATCTCAAAGACTTCGTGATGAACGATAAATGCGCGGCCGGAACCGGGCGTTTCCTGGAGGGCGTCGCCAAGACGCTGGGCCTTCATGTTTCCGATCTCGGCGCCTTGGCGTTGAAGGGTGTGGACCCGGTCGCGATCACGAGTATCTGCACCGTGTTCACCCAATTCGATGTGATGACTTTCCTGGCCGACGGTAGAAGCCGCGAGGACATTTGTTTCGGTGTGGCCGAAGCACTCGCCGTGCGGGTCAATCGCTTGGTAAAGAGGGTCGGCGTCGAGTCCGAGGTTTGCATCACCGGCGGCGTTGCCAAGAATCAGGCCGTGGTCAAGGCCTGCGAGAAAATAGTCGGACATGAAATGTGCTCGCTGGGGATCGATCCGCAAATAGTCGGAGCGCTGGGGGCTGCTTTGTTCGCTCGTGAGCGGCGTGCGCGTGCCGTTAACGAGACGGCGACAGCGGCCTCTTGAGCGTGCTATGAGCACTCAGGCACACATAATTACGGTCGGTGGAAAAGGCGGCGTCGGCAAGACTTCGGTGTCGGCGATGCTGGTCAAGCTGTTGCTCGCCAGCGGCACGCGATTGCTGCTCATCGACGCGGACCCGGTAATAAGTGTGGCCTACACTCTGGGCGAGGAGCCGTCGGCAACACTGGGGGATTTTCGCCAGTCGCTGATCGAATCACCGCGGCGTCAGCGTGATCTCGAAGCGAGGCCGGTCAAGGATGCGATCAAAGAACTGATCACCGTAAGCAGTAGGGGCTATGACCTACTTGCCATGGGGCGTGCGGAAGGCAAGGGCTGTTTCTGCGGAGTCAACGAACTGCTCCGTTTTGGGGTGGAATCGCTGTGCTCGGACTACGACACGGTGCTGGTGGACTGTGAGGCCGGGATTGAACAGGTGAACCGCCGGGCCCTCCATCGCATTGATGAACTGATTCTGGTCGCCGACACCTCCCGGCGGGCGATGGAATCGGTTGCCAAGGTCAGAGACATTGCCGTGAGCTATAACGAGGGGAAGCCCATCGAGCTTCGCTTGCTGGTGAACAGAGTGCGTAGCGACGAAGATCGAAGCCGTGCCGGTGATCTTGCCGCGGCCCTGGGTTTGGAAGTCTCGGCCTTCGTTCCCGACGATAGTGAGGTCCATGATTACAACGCCTGCGGCCGCACGTTGCTGGATCTTCCGGAAGGCAACGCCGCGTTAGCTGCGTTGACCGGCATTATTCATGAAACCTCGTAGCAGAGGTTTCATGAATAATGGTCAAGGCAGGAACCGGCCCGTTGATCTGTGCCGCTAGTGAAAACCCGCGGCAAAGCCTCAATGAATTAGTAGGCTAACGCTTGCGCTCGCGGATCAATACTTCTTGGGCCACGGTGGCCACATGTACGCCCGCGGCCGTGAACACCGGGCCGGTAGCGAGGCCGCGGCTGCCGATTATTCCGTGGCTGGTCATTTCCAGCAGCAGCCAGTCGTCGGCTCGAAGCGGACGGTGGAACCACATGCTGTGGTCGAGGCTGGCACCCATGAAGTATTCATCCCACTCACCGTCGTCCGGGGTCCAGTTCGGGTGGGCGGTCAGCGCGGCGTTCATGGGATTTAAATCCGAGACGTAAGCCAGGGCGCAAGCATGGAGAGTGCGGTCGCTGTCGAGTGTCTCCGGGTAGCGCGCCCAAATTAGTGAGCGCGGCGGTTCCCCGCTGCTTGGCAGGTCGCAGCGCTCCACGCCTGCATCCCACTCCGGCTCGAGCGACGATGGGTTGGGAACTGACTCTGGAAATACCGCCGACTGTGTCTGCGCCCCGGATTCATCCACTTGGAAGGAGCAACCTAGGGTGAGTATAGCCCCGGCGCTCTGTCGTGCGACCACACGCCGGGTGCTAAAAGAACGGCCGTTGCGTATGCGATCGACCTCGTAGCGTATCGGTTCGCGCAAGTCGCCTCCGAGGATGAAATAGGCGTGCAACGAGTGAACCTGGTACTCGTTCGAGACGCTGCGTGAGGCGGCCCATAGCGCTTGAGCTATGACCAGCCCGCCGTAAACCCGCCCCCAGGGATATGTAGGGCTTTCTCCTACATAAACATCCGGACCGTGCGGCTCGAGCTTGAAGACCTTGCTGAGGTCGAGGGCGCTTTGTTTCACGACCATCAAGGCTAGCAGCCGTACCCAGGCGACACCAAGGCAGCAGGCAAGTGCGAAGCTGCGGTGGGGGTGGCGTATGGCGCGGTATGCTATGGCGGCTTGGCAGCGGCCGGGAGCTTTCATTAGCCCGCGTCGCCCAGCATGCTATGGGCAGTGGTAGCGAACGATACTTGGCGTTCGCGTTGTCGCAAGCTTCGTTCGCTGTATCGTCGGGACACGTTGAGTGTGCCACGCCGGCCGCGGGTCGACGGGCCGCTAGAGGGAATTCTAGAGGGAATAACAGTGGCGGACCAGATTTATACGGCCTTGATGGAAAGGTTTTCGAGGCAAGGCGGAGTGTATTCAGGCATGGATATACCTGAGTTCTACGCCATGGCCGAAGAACTGTTCACTCGTGATGAGGCGCGCGCGGCGGCGGCCATGCCCAAGGGCTTGTTTAGCGCTGCTCAACTAGCCGAAGCTCTTGGTGGGGAACTCGGCGAAGTAGAATCCTTGCTCGAGGCCATGGCGGATAAGGGGCTCTGCATATGTGCGGGCAGTTCCGGAGAGTCGGTGTATGCGTTGCCTCCGCTGGTCCCCGGGATCTTCGAGTTCCAGTTCATGCGTGGCGGTGACAGCGACAGGGACCGCAAGCTGGCCAGGTTGATCGGCAGTTATAAAGACGCAGTCGATGCCCGGCGCGGCGTGGTCAAGATAAGGTTCCCGGGTGCCCGGGTCATAACCGTCAACGAGAAGGTCGATACCGGCAATACGGTTCATACCTATGACCAGGTCGTGGCCTACGTTCGCGATTCGGATCCGATCGCGGTTTCGACTTGCTACTGCCGGCACGAGGCTCAACTCATCGATCCTGCGGATACCTGTGGGAAACCCAACGAAGTGTGCATGCAACTGGGGCAGGGCGCGCGTTTTGTCATCGACCACGGCATGGGCCGTGAAATCTCCAAAGATGAAGCGTTGCGAATCCTGAAGGACTGCGAAGAAGAAGGCTTGGTGCACTGCAGCGTTAATCGCCAGAACATCGAGTTCATCTGTAACTGCTGCGCGGACCATTGTGTGATCATCAAAACCGCGCTTGCTCAAGATCGACCCGGGCTTGCCTTGAACTCGGGTTTCGAGCCCAAGATCGATCCCGATGAGTGTACGGCCTGTGAGGAGTGCGTTGACAGTTGTCCGGCCGAAGCGCTGGAAATGGGCGAGGAGGATGTGCCGGAACTCGATAGAGACAGGTGTTTCGGTTGCGGCGTTTGCGCCACCTGTTGCCCTACGGATGGTATATCGATGGTGGCGAAGCCGGGCTACCCGGCTCCGCCGCTGGACCATGCTGCGTTCAAGCAGGCCCTTAGGGACGCCAAAGCCGGCGCCTGAAGTTTCGGCTGCCACGCCGGCGGTGTATCGGTCCCGGCGCGGCAAATGTACTTCGCAGGCCTTTCAGACTAGCTTCCCCCGGAGCCGACTGGGACGCTCGGTGGTGGCCTAGGTGCAGCCCGGCGGTGCAGGCTGTTTTTCGCGAGGCTAGGTTATAGGCATGAACTGTATTGCTCCTCCCTCCCGCTTGTTGTTGGGTCCCGGACCTTCGATGGTGCATCCACGCGTGCTCGCGGCGATGTCTACGCCCCTGGTCGGGCATCTCGATCCTTATTTCCTCGGTTTGCTCGACGATGTTCAAGACAGCCTCCGAGCTTTGTTCGGGACCGGCAATGCGATGACCATCCCCATATCGGGAACGGGCTCGGCGGGTATGGAGGCCTGTTTCGCCAACTTGATCGAAGATGGCGATGAAGTGGTGATCGGCCGCAACGGCGTTTTCGGCACGCGTATGTGCGAAGTCGCTTCGCGCTTGGGCGCCAAGGTCGTGGCGGTCGATGCCGAGTGGGGGGAGGTCATAGAAGACGGGGACGTTGCGAAGGCCCTGGCCTCTTGCGGCAAGCCGAAACTCGTAGCGGTCGTGCATGCCGAAACTTCCACCGGTGCTTGGCAACCGCTTGCCGGCATATCGGGCGTAGCACACGACGCCGGGGCCTTGATGCTGGCCGATACGGTGACCTCGCTCGCAGGATGTCCGGTCGATGTGGACGCCAACGGGATCGATGTGGCCTATAGCGGGACGCAGAAATGCCTGAGCTGCCCGCCGGGCTTGTCCCCCGTCACTTTCAACGAGCGGGCGATGGAAGCGCTGGACTCGCGCCGTAGTAAAGTGCGTAGCTGGTATCTCGACCTGAGTCTTATCGCCAACTATTTCGGGAGCGACCGCGTTTACCATCACACCGCGCCGGTATCGATGATCTATGCGTTGGCCGAAGCACTGCGTTTGATCGAGGAGGAAGGCTTGACTGCGCGATTCGCGCGTCATGAGCGTAACCACCGTGCGCTCATGGCCGGACTCTCCCGCTTGGGCCTGGAGCCTGCTGCTCGCGAGGGCCATCGTTTGTGGATGCTAAACAGCGTCAAGCTTCCGGAGGGACTCGACGAAGCCGTCATTCGCCGCCGTCTGCTGTTCGACCATGGCATAGAGATCGGCCCCGGCCTCGGCCCCCTGGCGGGAAAAGTCTGGCGTATCGGCTTGATGGGCGAGTCGAGTCGCGAAACCAATGTCCGCCGGCTGTTGCTCGCGCTGTCTGCTGAACTCGACGCCGGCCCCAGCGCAGCATTGGATGCCGCCGACCAGGTATATGCACAGTCGCATTAGCTGTACGTGCCGGCACCGGCGCTGCGAGGCGCAGGCATGAGGATGAGATCCCCAGCGTTGTTGCTGGCGGCGGGACTCGTGTTGGCCGGCTGTGCCGGCGGCCGTTTCGTGATGCGTCCGATGCTGTCTTCCCCCTATCGAAGCGCTCCCCACGCCGTGCTGATCGACGACCTCGACCAGGCCAGCCTGCTCGAGGCGGCGCGGCTCACTCGCCAATATTTTCGCGACTCTGGAAAGGATCAGCTCCGCTATCGAATCGGCTCGCGCAGCATCGGGCGCCGTGAACTTGCGGACAGCGCTGAGTATATAGCGGCATTGTTGGAAAGGGCCGGGCCCGGCGAGGCTGCGGCGTTGCTTTCGCGCTCATGCGAGTCCTATACGGCCACAGAGAAAGCCCATTTTACGGCTTACTACGAGCCCGTGTTGGCAGCTAGCCGCCTTCGCGACCAACGCTTTCGCTATCCCATCTACGCTTTACCCGACCTTTTGACGCTGGCCGTGGTGGCGGGCAGCTCCGATGAACGCGGAGAGGTGCCGTATCCGACTCGCGAACAAATCGACGGCGAAGGCGTGCTTGCCGGCAAAGGTCTGGAGTTGGCCTGGGTGGACGATCCGGTGGCGCTGTACTTCCTGCATGTGCAGGGTTCGGGCCGTCTCGAGATGCGTGACGGCAGCACCGTACGTGTGGGTTTTGCCGGCTCCAATGAGCTTCCCTACAACAGTATCGGGCGTTACATGATCGACAACGCCATCGTCGGCCCCGGCCAGGGCTCTTCCCAGGGCATTCGCGCCTATCTCAGGAGCCACCCTGAGACTCGTGACGCAATAATGTTTCGCAACCCCCGTTATATTTTCTTTAGAGAACTGAAAGTCGCTGACGGCCAGGGCCCGCTGGGGTCTTTGGGCATACCGCTGGTGGCGGGGCGTTCCCTGGCCACCGACAAGGAATTTGTTCCACCCGGGATACTCATCCACATCAGAACGCGCCGTCCCGTGCTTGACGGGCAAGGGCGGGTCGCATCCTGGACACCACTCGAGAGTTTCGCTTTTAGCCATGACGCGGGCGCTGCGATAAAAGGTCCGGCTCGCGCGGACATATACTGGGGATCGGGCGAGCGTGCCGGCCTCGAAGCCGGCTATCTGAACTTGCCGGGCGAGTTCCGTTTATTGCTGTGCGGCCCCTCACACGCATGATGCGCGCTGGAGGTCCGGCATGACTGAGTCCGGTTCAAAGATTTTCTACGGTTGGTGGATCACTGCCGCCTCGTTCGTAATCCTGCTGCTCTCTGTAGGGCTCGGCCTCTATTGCCCTCCGGTGTTCCTGGTCCCATTGCAGGAGCATTTCGGTTGGAGTCGCGCCGCCATTGCTACCGGATCTTCCGTGGCGGCATTGATCAGCGGACTGTCTTCGCCTCTGGTTGGCGTTTGGATCGACCGTTTCGGAACTCGCAAGGTCATGGTTTGCGGGGCCGTCGCCATGGGTTCGGCCTTCATCATGCTATCCTTCATAGAGTCGTTGTGGCAGCTCTACGTGCTCAACGGGCTCGCTGCTTTGGGACTTACCTGCACGGCTTGGGTTCCCAACCAGACTCTCATCTCGACTTGGTTCGACAAGAAGCGCGGCATGGCCATGGGCGCTGCGCTTACCGGGATCGGCTTTGGTGGACTGTTCATGGCGCCTTTGGCCGGAGTGTTCATCTCGGCCTGGGGATGGCGCGCTGCCTTCGCCACACTCGGTGCGGTTATGTTGGTTCTCGTCAGCGGTGTCATCCTGGCGGTGATTCGCAGCAGCCCGGCGGATATGGGGCTGTTGCCCGATGGCGAAGCCGGTGCGCGAACCGAAGGGACGACGGATACGGAGCTAGCCGCGACTCCGGGTGTAAGTTCTTCGGCGGGGGAGGCAGCGGCAAGCTCCGCGAAGCCCTCGGCTGCGGTTGCCGCAAGCTCTGCGAAGTCTGCCGATACGGTTTCGGCGTCGGCGGCCGGCACGGATGTTGCGGTAGCCGGGGTGGATCTAAAGCAGGTCTTCGTCATGCGTGCTTTCTGGGTGATCTGTGCTGCGCACCTGCTTTGGGTTTTCGGCAACCTCTCGATTATCGGCCATCTGGTGGCTTTCTTGAGCGACACCGGAGTGGCGGCGCAGACCGCGGCGTCGACTCTGGGGGCGGCTATCGGCATAAGCGTGTTCGGACGAGTGTCCTTCGGCTTCCTGGCCGACCGTTACGGGAAGCGCAACATCTTGATGGCGGCGCTGGCCTTGCATATTGCGGCCATCCTGTGCCTGTTGAAGGTTCCGACGCCGGGTTTTCTCGCGGCCTTCGTGGCTTTGTACGGACTGGGCTTGGGCGGCGGTGCGGTGATGATCCCGTTGCTGGTCGGCGAGTGCTTCGGACTGAAATCGTTCGCCAAGATACTCGGCGTAATCATGATTGCGGGAACTCTGGGTGCCGCCATTGGCCCGGTGCTCACCGGCCGCATCTACGACCTGAGCGGAAGCTACAACGACGCGTTTCTACTTCATCTCGGCGCCTATGCCCTGGCCGCTTTCGCTTTGTTGTTCTTGCCGGTTCCGCGTAGCGCTCGGGCCTGACGAAACATGGCTCAGCCCATCCTGGGAGCCTGCGCCGTAAGTCGGCGAGTAGCGAACAGTCCGCGATGGTCTGCGATCAGGCTTTGCAGCAGAGCGCTTCATGCTAGCGAGCCGGGCGTAGCCGCCGCGTGTCGGCTCTTGGCAAGGCTGAGCAGCTACCGCTACCAGCAAGTGTGGCCGCCGTCTACGGGGATGACCGCTCCGGTGATGTAGCTCGATGCCGGGGCTGCAAGAAAAAGACAGGCGGTCTTGAGTTCGCCCGGCCGGCCGATACGGTGCATGGGGTTGCCCGCCGCCATCTTCTCTTGGATGTCGCCTTTCTCCAGGCTCTCGGCCGTCATCTCACTGGCGAACCAAGCGGGCGCGATGGCGTTTACGGTAATCCCGTCGGCCGCCCATTCCGCCGCCAACTGCCGGGTCAGGTTCTCCACACCGCCTTTGGTCGCCGTATAGGCGGCAAGCCGGAACAACGAACTGCCCAGGCGGCCGAAGATGGAGCTGATGTTGATTATGCGCCCTCCGCGGCCCGACTCGCGCATCTGTCCGGCGGCCAGTATGCAGCAGTGAAACACGGCGCTCAGATTGAGTGCCAGGGCTTGGTCCCAGGCTTCGGGCCATTGCTTCTCGGCACGGCCGGTGGGCGAGACTCCGGCATTGTTTACCAGTATGTCGGTGCCGCCGAGTTGCCCCTTTATTTGCTCGAAGGCGTGCTCGAGCGCTTCCCGGTCGGTGATATCGACGCAGAGCGGAAGGGCACGCACACCGTGTTCGCTTTCGAGCCTCTTTGCCACGTCCGCCAGTTGCTGCTCGCGCCGTGCCAGCAGCGCCACCGAGGCTACGGCCGCCGCCAAAGCTTCGGCAAACTCCACTCCCAGTCCTGACGACGCCCCGGTAACGACCGCGACTTTGTCTCTCAATCCGAACAGGTTCTCCAGATTTTCCAGCTTTTCGGGGGCGCTCATTTCAAGACTCCTCGTGTGCGAAGCTCGGCCATCGTGTCGGAGACTCCTTCGCAGCGGGTAAGCACGCGCTCATGTGCGCTGGTCAATTCCATTAGCGCTACTAGGCTATCCAAGGCTTCAGACCAGCACGGGCCGACGACGATGAGCGGGCGCGGTTCGATAAGCCCGAGATAGATCTCGTTCCACGCAAGAAAGACTTCCGCGATGGTCCCGATACCGCCGTTCAATGCCACTAGCGCATCGCTGTCGTGGATGAGGTGGCGTAAGCGCTCGTGAAGGCCGGCGCAAGGCCGTTCTTCACTGAGGTAGCGGTTCGCGCTGCGGCCGGGGAGTAGTTTCTTGTCGAGCGTATAGCCGATCACATGGCCCCCGGCTTCAGCAGCTCCGCGGCTTACCGCTTCCATTATCCCCGCGTAACCTCCACAAGCCACGCAGGCTCCCGCCGCGGCCAGGCTCGCACCCAGCCGTTGAGCCTGCCGGTAGCCCTCTTCGTGCTCGTGCGTGGCCGAGCTTCCATATACGGAAATCACCGGCGCTTTGTCGTGGCTGGAATCCGCCATAGCTACAAAGCCTTTCATCTTTTCATCTTGCAGTGAAACGGCGGTAGTGGCACATACCCGGCCCCGGGCATGCTGTGGTTGGTGCTGCTATCGGGACAGGCGTCGAGGTTTCATGAATAATGCGGGCTCTGCCCCTTGGGGCAACCCGCGGACATTCCGGCTTTACGGCCGGGGTTTTTTTTGAATATCCCCAATATCGCGAAACGGAGCCGGTCGCCTCATTGCTCCATACGGTCTAAGTCCCCCCGAGTTGTCTTCCCGGCTGACTCTCGGTTTCAACCGGTTCGGCCTTGTTCATCGCGAAGGTGATCATCAAGGGCGTAAGCGAGGCCAAATCAGGGCCCCAATACTGCTACTAAAATCGGATACGTCCAATATACTCGTCCCGCTGTGGAGATCCCGAACTACGCGCTCGGGCTGCTGCTGTGGCCTTGGCGACGAAGGCCTTGGATTGGTCAAGCCAGCGAAGTCTGTCGGCATAAGACAAACGCAACCAGGCCCGGATTTGCTTTTGCTCATGCTCGTGCCAAGCAGAACTCTCTTTGTTACTATTTGTCATTGAGAGCGACCTCTATTGCTTCGAGGGCCTCGATGTCTTCTAGGTCTCGTGGTCTTCCCGCCGCGCGTTTGAGGGCAATGAGATCGGCAATGCTCGCAACAGTCACTAGGATCCCTTCTAGATCGGCACACAGTGCACGCTCGTAAGCGATTTCGAAATCAAAAGGCTCCTTGACGAACAAATCGATTTCGGTAGTAGGGAACCGCGGACTCCATAGCGTGAAGACGACGAGTCCTTTGTCCCTGATCCAGCCTTCACGAATTTTCTCTTCGACAAAGTCGTTTGCATCAACGGGAGCCCGCGGCCGGTAACCGAGGCCGCTTAACGCTCCGATCAGCCGCTGCAGGTTCTCGCGATCCATTTGGGCAGCTAGGTCAAGATCGGCGGTAAATCGTGGATGGCCGTGAATAACCACCGCTACGCCTCCGACCACTAGATACCGTGCTCCCGATTGATTGAGCGCGCGGAATATCGTCTCAAGGTCTGCCACCTTGAGACGATACCACACCCTTCCTAGCCATTACAGATTGTGGGTCGTCCACCGGATCAGGGACGCGCGAAACGATTCGTCGTCCGGGATACGTACTATTGGATGTCTCCTGTTATGTCTCAGGGATCGGCCGTTTCAGAGGCCGGAGCAGTGTCTTGCACCGCTATCTTGCAGTGCATACGCCGGACAATGCTCAATATGTACACTCTGAAATTTTAGTGCCGTATCCAAGAGGGACTACACGCTCCGCTTCAGCCGTGCCTGCCGATTCAGTGAAGCTCTGCTCACCGGCCGTATGGGGATTGACCCGACACTTCGGACCTTCGAACCACAGGCCTCGAGCCCTCGTGTCCTGGGCTCGCCAAACACCGATGCTACGCCCGATGGCAACGCGGAAGACAGATTCTGGAGTTCGGCAAGTAATGGTGCGGGGAACTTCGTGGTGGCCTGGCATAGAGAAAACTCGAGGGCATGATCCTATCAGCGCGAACTCCTCGCCGTATTCCCCGCTTGGCGAGAATCCGTGTTCTAGCGACATGTCCGCACATGCCCGGCCCGGCGTTTGCGTGCGAACGGTGGTGGTGGAACAAGGCTCGTTTCGGAGCCGCGATGGAGATTTCGCACGGGCCTGAGGGCCGCTGGATAGAAGCTAACGGCGTTCGCCTCTACCTGAGCGATTGGGGAGGACGGGACGAGGCCATCATTTTTGCCCATCCTACCGGTTTTCTCGGGGCGGTATGGGGAGCGGTTATACGTGCGCTTCGCCGCAAGGGCTGCTCGAGTAGGATTTTCACCTATGATCAGCGCGGCCACGGTTTGAGTTCCAAACCCGACAAGCAATACGAGTGGTTGAACTTCGCTCACGACCTCGAGGCTTTGCTGGATGAACTCGGGATCGAGCAGGTACTTGGAGTGGGCCACAGTGCGGGGGCCACGAGTTGCGCGCTGGCTTCGGCGCGCAACCCACGGCGTTTCCGGCGCCTGGTCCTCATCGATCCCGTGCTCTTCGACCCGGAGTTGGCCGAATTGATACGCGCGGCCGGCGCCAACCCCATGGCCGAGCGTACCCGCACCCGGCGCCTAGTCTGGCGTTCGCGCCAAGAGCTTTTCGACTCTTTCCGAAAGCGTGCCCCTTACAACACCTGGCTGGACGAGGCGTTGTGGGATTATGTCAACTACGGGACTTTCGAGCGCCCGGACGGGGAGATCGAACTATTGTGCCCAGGCCGTATCGAGGCCCAGGTTTACCAGCAAGCCTCTGCCACCGACGCTTTTCCCTATTTGGCGAAACTGGCGGTGCCGGTGCTGTTCGTGCGTGGCGAGCGCAGCGAAACTTTTCCGGTCGAGCGGGCACGGCTTGCCTGTGAGACCACGCCGGGTGCACGTCTACTCACTGTGGACGGGACTTCTCATTTCGTTCCCCAGGAAAAGCCGGAGCGAATCGCCGATTTGATCATTGCCGAGCAGAGCGCGTAGGGTTAGGTTTAGGCCGTCATGCTGAAGCCGCAGGAAGCTCCCAGCCATCTGTCAGTACTTCTGGCCTGGGGAGTACATCTCTACACCGCCATGGGCGCGGTGTTGGGTTTTCTTGCGTTGGAGGCGGCTTTTCGCGCCGATTACTTCAGCACCTTTGCACTGCTGGCGGCGGCCTTGGTGATCGATGCCAGCGACGGTACCATGGCGCGCAGGCTGCGCGTCAAACAGGTAGTGCCCTGGGTGGACGGCGAATTGCTCGATAATGTCGTCGATTATCTCAGCTATGTCGTCGTTCCGGTCGCTGTAATGATTCAGCCCGGAATTCTTCCCGACGGGTTGCAGTATCTGGCGCTCGTGGTGCTGTTGGCCAGCGCCTACGGTTTCGCCCAAACCGATGCCAAAGGTTTCGTCGAACACTACTTCCAGGGTTTCCCTTCGTACTGGAACGTCGTTGCTTTCTACTTCGTGGTCCTCGATAGCGACCCGTGGTTGAATTTGGCAGTGATGCTGGCGCTTGCGGTCTTGGTATTCGTGCCGATGCGTTGGCTCTACCCAGCACGGATGGAAAAAATGCGAGCGCTGACCATTGTCCTGGGCATCGTCTGGGGCGTGATCTGTCTGGTCATGCTTTCCCGCCTGCCGCATCCTTCGCCTACGCTGGCGCTGCTGTCATTATTTTATCCTGTCTACTACACGGTGGGGTCAGTCATTTACCACTTGCGCTCCTGACTCGGATCTTCGGTGGTCCGTCTTGCTATGAAGTTTGATCGCTAGGCCTAGTGCGAGTCCGGCCGTGGATAGCGTGCTCCGGCGCGAGCCGGAGGCGATTTGCGCAGTGAATTATTGTCCGATCGAGGTTAGTCCCGGGACCGTCTGCTTCTATGGTGCGTCTTGCTTGTGTGAGCGGGGGCGGACGGCTACACGGGCGATCAAATGCGATCGAATGGTCGGGGTAGCCCGAAGCGTACGGCTCGGGCGGCTACTCTCGACTTTCACTACGAAAAACGCTGGTTCGAGCGCCTCCGGTGGCTCGACGAATAGGGGTTTAGGAATGAACAGCCTGCAAGACAAGGTTACTTTGATCACGGGCGCAGTATCGGGCATCGGCGAAGCAAGCGCGCGCTGCATGAAAGAGGCCGGTGCCCGCTTGGCCTTGGCCGATATCCAAGACGGCAGCGAATTGGCTGCGGAACTCGACGCGATTTTCATAGAAGTCGATGTCGCCGACCACGAGGCGGTTGAAGCCATGGTGGCGAGAACCGTCGAGCACTACGGCCGCTTGGATGTTTTCGTCAACAATGCGGGGATAGAGATACACAGTCCGTTGGTGGCGACTACGCCGGAAGATCATTGCCGGCTGATCGACGTCAATCTCAACGGTGTCTATTATGGTTTGCAGTCGGCGATCCGTGCCATGATCAACAACGAGGGTCCGGATCGTGGCGCCATAGTCAATACCGCTTCTGTAGCAGGCCTGATCGGAGCGCCGGGGCTGTCGAGCTACAACGCTGCCAAGGGCGGGGTGGTGTTGTTGACCAAGAACGCGGCTTTGGAAGTGGCCGCCTTCGGGATCCGTGTGAACGCGGTTTGCCCGGGAATCATCCGCACGCCGATGGCCGAGGGTTTCGAGGCCATGAGCGGCGGTATGATTTCGCTGGAAGAGGTAGGCAAGACCGCCCATCCCATGGGCCGGCTGGGCGAAGCGGCGGAAGTGGCCAAGCTGATATGCTTCCTGGCCAGCGACGACGCCTCCTTCATTACCGGGGCGGCCGTGCCTATCGACGGTGGCATGACTGCCGGCCCGTCTGCGGGTGATTTCGCGAATCTCGATATGAACGGTTGAGACGAAGCGCCTGCCGGCGTGCCGTGGGCTCTTTGTTTGCCGGATTGCTTGGGGTAACGGTCTGACTGCGGGGATTGTGCGGAATGCGGAGACCGCGCGAACCGTAGGGGGAAGGACCAAGCCTGTGGATGACGAGCGACTCAAACTTTTGAAAGCCTACGAGGATCCGGCCTTCTTGCGCAGCCGGGCGGGCCGGCCGTTGCGGATACTGTCGGAGTATTTACATCCGGAAGCACGTTTCGGAGCCAATCAGGTTAGCGACACTATCGTAATCTTCGGATCGGCGCGCGTCCCATCGCCCGAACAAGCCGAGCTATTGCGCAACTCGGGGGCGTCGCATCCCTCGCTGAGTTTATTGCGTTATTACGAGGATGCTCGCGAGCTATCCCGGCGCTTGACCGAGTGGTCGAAGGGCTTGCAACGCGACGACCGCCGTTTCGTAGTATGCACTGGCGGCGGTCCGGGTATCATGGAAGCCGCCAACCGCGGTGCTTCGGAAGCGCGCGGGCTCAATATCGGGTTGGGTATCTCCTTGCCCTCCGAGCAAGGCATCAATGATTACACTACGCGTGAACTGGCTTTCGAGTTCCATTATTTTTTCATGCGTAAGTACTGGTTCATGTACATGGCCAAAGCCCTGGTGGTGATGCCGGGAGGATTCGGCACGCTCGATGAAATGTTCGAAGTGCTGACCCTCGTCCAGAACCGCAAGATCAAGAAACCGGTGGCGGTGGTCCTGTATGGGGCCGACTTCTGGGACCGGGTAATGAATTTTGATGCCTTGGTGGAGTTCGGCGTAATCAGCCCCGAGGATCTCTCTTTGTTCCATCGTTCGGATAGTGTGGACGATGCTTTCGAGTATGTAAGCTCGGAGTTGACCCGCCACCATCTGACCGACCCTACCCCGAGCATGTGACGCGCCCGCCCCTGCGGCATCCGGACCAAGCGATTGTTGCATATCGAGTTCGGTGCCGCTGTCGGCGGTAAACGCTTAGGCTGCTACGTCGAAAGCCAGCGGCTCCGGTCCGTGGTCCGATCTCGTTACCAGTACCCGCGCTCCGTCGCCGATCTCGCCGGCCACTATGCGCCGGGCGAGTTCGGTCTCGATCTCTGTGCGGATGATGCGCTTCAGCGGCCTGGCTCCGTAGCTGGGGTCGTAGCCGCGCTCGGCGAGGTAGTCGCGGGCTTCGTCGTTCAATACGAGTTCGATGCCCCGGGCTTCCAGCCGCTCGCGCAAGCCGGCAATCTGCAGGTCGACGATGGCGCGCAACTGCTCGCGGTCGAGGGAATGGAAGACCACGATTTCGTCGAGGCGGTTCAGAAACTCGGGCCGGAACTCGCGCCTCAGCAGGTCGAGCACTTCCGCTTTCATCGCCTCGTAAGAATTCCCCGAAGAACTCTCACCGGTAGCGCCGTAAGCCAGAATCTCACTGCTGCCGACGTTGGAGGTCATCAAGATGACCGTGTTGGAAAAGTTTACGGTGCGGCCCTGCCCGTCGGTCAGACGCCCGTCGTCGAGCACTTGCAACAAAGTGTTGAAGACGTCGTGGTGGGCCTTCTCGATTTCGTCGAGCAAGATCACGCAGTAGGGTTTGCGGCGAACCGCTTCGGTAAGTTGCCCGCCCTCTTCGTAACCGACGTATCCCGGGGGAGCGCCGATCAATCGTGAGACCGCATGCTTCTCCATGTACTCGGACATGTCGATACGGACCATCGCCTGCTCGTCATCGAAGAGTTCGGCCGCCAGCGCCTTGGCCAGCTCTGTTTTGCCGACCCCGGTAGGTCCGAGAAACAGAAAGGAGCCTTGCGGCCGGCCGGCTTCAGCGAGTCCGGAACGGGCTCGCAAGATCGCATCCGCGACGGCTTCCACTGCCTCATCCTGGCCGATGACCCGCTCATGAAGACGCTCGGCAAGGTGGACGAGTCTTTCGGCCTCGCCTTCCATAAGCCGCGCTACCGGTATGTGGGTCCAGCGCGATACTACCTCGGCGATATCGTCTTCCGAGACTTCTTCGCGAACCAAGCGGCCCCCCGCACTTTCATTGACGCGGGTTTCGGCTTCCGATAGGCGTTTTTCCAGTTCCACTAGGCGTCCGTACTTGAGTTCGGCCGCCCGGTTCAAATCGTAGGCTCTTTCGGCTTGCTCGATTTCAGTGCGTACGTTGTCTATCTCGCTCTTGAGATCGCGCAGCTTGCTGCTCTCGCTTCGTTCGACTTCCCACAAGGCCCGCTTCTCGTCATGCACGCCACGCAACTCGGCGAGTTCTTCCTCGAGCCGTTCCAGGCGGCGTTTGGAAGCATCATCGCTCTCGCGCTTGAGAGCCTCGCGCTCGATCTCCAACTGCATGATACGGCGTGAAACTTCGTCGAGTTCGGTCGGCATCGATTCCATTTCAGTGCGCAGCCGTGCGGCCGCTTCATCGATAAGGTCGATGGCCTTGTCCGGCAGGAAGCGGTCCGAAATGTAGCGGTCGGAAAGCACGGCGGCGGTTACCAGCGCGGTGTCTTTGATGCGGACCCCGTGGTGTATCTCGTAACGTTCCTTGAGTCCTCGTAATATCGACACGGTGTCACTTACGCTGGGAGGGTCTACCTTGACGGGTTGGAAGCGCCGCTCGAGAGCCGCATCTTTTTCTACATGCTTGCGGTATTCGGATAGCGTGGTCGCGCCGATACAGTGAAGTTCGCCGCGCGCGAGCATGGGCTTCAGAAGATTGCCGGCATCCATGGCGCCTTCGGCCGCTCCCGCTCCGACCACGGTGTGAAGCTCGTCGATGAACAGGATGATCGATCCGGCGGCTTCACGCACTTCGTTGAGTACCGCCTTGAGCCGTTCCTCGAACTCGCCGCGAAACTTTGCGCCGGCTATCAGTGCGCCCATGTCCAGCGACACCACACGCCGGTCCTTGAGCCCCTCCGGTACGTCCCCCGCTACGATGCGGCGGGCGAGGCCTTCGACGATGGCAGTCTTGCCTACGCCGGGTTCGCCGATAAGAACCGGATTGTTCTTGGTCCGCCGCGATATCACTTCGATCACGCGCCGGATCTCCTCATCGCGTCCGATTACGGGATCGAGTTTGCCCTCGGCCGCTTCCGCGGTGAGATCCCGGCCGTACTTCTCCAGCGCTGCGTCCGTGGCTTCGGGGTTCTCCGAATCCACTTTGCGTCCCTTACGGACCTCGTCGATTACGCGCTCCACCTGCTCGGCGTTTACGCCGAATTCAGCGAGGATGTCGCCGGCCGCCCCTTTATCGATCAATAGGGCCAGGATCAGGTGTTCTACGCTGACGAACTAGTCCCCGCGTGCTTCCATTACGCGGCCGGCTTCGCGCATCAACCGCGCGAAGCGGCTGCTCGCCCGCAGTTCTTCGTCGCCGTGTCCGACCGGTAGGCGCGCCAGGCTGCTTTCTATGCGGGCCTGCAGGGCCGAAGGTTCACGCCCGAGGCTGCGGATCAAAGTCGCGAGCAAGCCGTCGGCCGGTTTGGCCAGCGCTGCCAGTAAATGTTCCGGCTCCAGCGTCGGATTATGGCGGTCAAGAGCTTGGCCTTGCGCCTCGGTGATGGCGGCACGGCTCTTTTCGGTAAGCTTTTCGTTCATGATAACTATCCTGGCCAAGCGCTTTCGCTTGGTTTTTGATCGCTTAGCGAAAATGTAAGCATCGCACGGCGGATCGCAAGGCGGCCTTTGCGATGCTGCGGCGTGGATGGTGCCGGCGCCCGCGTATGGTTCGCAAAGGAACATGGAGAATTGAAGCGACGAGTTGTTCGTGTGGCGCGCTTGGGCGGTGGGATTCTGCTGCTGATCGCCGGGGTCATTTCCGGGTTTCTGCCGGTACTGCAGGGCTGGATGTTCATCCTCGCCGGGCTCGCGCTGATGGCACCGGAGAGCCGCCGGGCGCGTGAGCTTCTGGACTGGGCCAAGGAAAAGGCCGGGGTCGACACGGCGGCTTCGAGCGGTGGCGACGTAGCCTCGGATCCTGGCAGCGTAGATCCTGGCAGCGTGGATGTGCAAAGGCCTGGCAAAAAACTCGACGGTCCAAGCGGCGGCGATACGGCGAAGTGAGCGAAGGGGCTGCCGCGGGGTGTTGTGCCGGTCGCATGCGGCGCGGGCGGTAGCCGGGCGATAAGGGATGGTAGCGATGGTAGACGATAAAGACAGACTCGGTAGCAAGTTGAGGGATAAACAACGGGGTGACGAGGATCATTACTTTGCCCAGCAGGACAAAGCGCGTCTAGAGGCCTTGAAAGCCGCTCAGGGAGTACGTCCGGGGCTATGTCCGCGTTGCTGCGTGGAACTGGACGAGCAGACACGCGAAGGAGTATCCATTGACCAGTGCCATGACTGTGGCGGGGTATGGCTGGACCGGGGAGAACTCGAGATGCTGAGCGAACGGATGTAGGAAGGATGGGCCTCCTCGTGGTTGCGTTCGATGTTGCGCGATCTGGCTTAGCCTGCGTTGTCCATGATAGCTCGTCGCGAGTCTTACAAGCATCGGCCAGATCGGCCAGATCGGCCGGATCGATCAACACGCAGCGATGAGGCCGGCAGGTGTAGCAACAGCACGTCGAGAGCCGGAAAGTGGTGAGCCGCGAAGCGGCGAGCAGGCGGCTGTTGGCGCAGGAGAGGTTCCGGCGGTTGAGGTGGAGTTATTGGGCGGCGGGGATCCTGTAAGCGTAGTGGTGATGCCGAGGCGGGTGATTGCGGCTTGAAACAGAGCTTTCGTGAATAATACAGCTTAGACGAGGGGACGGGTGTTTACGGGCATAATAGAAGATCTTGGGCGTTTGCGGCGCGTCGAGCCTTTGGAGCAAGGCTCGCGCTTGGTAGTGGAGACTTCGCTGCCGGTCGGGGAACTCGCCATGGGCGAGAGTATCGCGATCAACGGAGCTTGCATGACGGTGGTGTCGGTCGAAGACGGGGCCTTTGCTGTCGACGTGTCTGCGGAATCGTTGCGCAGGACCACACTCGGGGACCTAGCTCCCGGGGTGCCGGTCAATCTGGAGCGTTCACTGAGAATGAACGACCTGATGGGCGGCCACATGGTCTCCGGCCACGTCGACGGCACCGGTTCGGTACTTTCGATCCGTCCCGAAGGAGAGTCTTCGATTTTCACCTTCTCGTTCGATTC
The DNA here is from genome assembly GCA_024276575.1 of Candidatus Binatota bacterium. Classification (GTDB taxonomy): domain Bacteria; phylum Desulfobacterota; class Binatia; order UBA1149; family CAITLU01; genus JAJRWY01. Next base: position 12,103 of record JAJRWY010000044.1, on the reverse strand, counting down.
TGAGCTTGCGAAACTAACGGTGGAGAAGGGTTCGATTGCCGTCGATGGTATCAGCCTGACCTGTTTCAACTGCACGCAAGATAGTTTCGACGTGGCGGTGATACCCCACACCATGAAGGTGACGACCCTTGGCCTTCATCAGCCCGGTGCGCGGGTAAACCTGGAGAACGACGTGCTAGGCAAGTATGTGGCCAAGCTCGTGGACGCCGCCATCGAAGAGCGCATGGGTTCCAACGCCGCAAAGTCTTGATCCCGGAAAATTGACGCCGTCGGTACAGCGTCGCGCTGTGGAGTTGTTTGGGATCAATCGCTGTCCCGTCGTTTACTTGGCGGGCTTGCAGGTGGGATGATTCTTTCACTTTGGGCCCTTGTCTCTGCGTTCTTGCAAAGTGTTGTAACTCCACAATATCACGGCAGAGACAGACCCTATTTCTTGGTTTGCCCTTATTTCAGGCCTACCCGGCGGCGTCGTGTTGCTCAACGGAGAAGATGAAGGGCATCATTGCCTGCAGCGGATCGACCTGTGAGTCCAGTTGCTTGCCGATGCCGCTGAGCAGCCCCATTACGCGCAGGACCAGGAGCAACTCCGAGGAAGCCTTGACGATGGGGTTGGCGCGCAAGGCACGGAGTAACTCATCGCTGATGCGCTCGATCATGGCCAGGTCGGCGTAGGCGCGGCCGTCGGCCAGGGCTTGCCCCAGAAACAATTCGGCGAGGGTGTGAAAGGTATCGTCGTTGCGGTCGCGAGTTTCGAAGCCGAGCTTTCTGAAGGCTCGCCCGATAGAGGCCGCATCGCGGCCGATGATTGCGGCTGTGAGTTCGACCAAGCCGTCGCGTGATTCAGGTGTGAACTCCTTGGCCAAACCCAGATCCAGAATCACCAGCACCGGTCCGGGCTGCACCAGTAGGTTGCCCGGATGAGGATCGCCGTGGAAGAAGCCGTGGGAGAGGATCTGGCGTAGGTAAGTATCGACCAGCAACTCCGCGACCTCATGCTTGTTTATGCCCGCGTCTTGCAGTTGCTCGACTCTCGATATCTTGATGCCCTCGATGTAGTTCATGGTGAGGACCGTACGGCAGCTCAACTCCGGTATCGGGGTAGGGAAGACGACCCTGTCGTCGTCCGCAAAGTTCTCGGCGAAACGCCGCGCGTTGGCGGCCTCGTTGACGAAATCCAATTCTAGTGGGAGGTAACGGTGCAGTTCCTCGAGCAGTACGCGAAAGTCGAAGCTGCGTTCTATACGGGCGAGAAGCCTGATGAAAAAGCCGATGTTGGCCAGGTCCGCAGCGATGATGCGGTCGATGTCTGGGTATTGTATCTTTACGGCAACGGTTTCCCCGCTGCGTAGGGTGCCGCGATGGACCTGGGCCAGCGAGGCGGCGGCCACCGGCAGCGGCTCCAGCGTTTCGAAACATTCTTCGACGGAGCGTCCTAATTGCGATTCCAGCCAGGGCTTGATCACTGTGAAATCGCGAGGCGGAACGCGGTCATGAAGCTCCGAGAGTATCTCGACGATCTCGGGAGGCAAGATGTCACCGCGGCTTCCAGCGAATTGGCAGGCCTTTATGAGCAGGCCTTCCTGGCGTACGGCGGTGTCGCGCACGCGCCGGGCGGCGCGACGGTCCTGAGCTTGGTAGAAGTTCTTGCGCGAGCCGCGCCCGCTCAACTTGCCCCACAGTTGCAAGGACTTGTACCCGGCGTAAATGACGATGACCATACGGGCCACCGCCAGAAAGCGCGCGATACGCAGGCCAAGTGAAAGTGGTCGGCCGCCGGGCTTTTGCCCTACACCCGGCAGAGGCGCTGGGACCGGTCTTGGGAGTTCAATTCCCGTCGCGTTGTTCGACTTCACGCTCCAGCTCTTCGAGCTTCCTTTCGATCCTCTGCGATGCCGAGGTCAGCCGCCACGCATAGGCGATGAAAAGGATCCACAGCACCACATAAGCGGCTCCAACGTAAGTCAGCGCATTCATTAGCCGTTACTCCGCGAAAAAGTTTGAGATGACTGGTAGTGGTCGGCCAGCAACAATTCGACACGGTCGCCTAGGCGCAGCATCCGCATGCGCAATGCCCACAACCACAGGAACAGGGTGAACAGGGCGACCATACTGAGGACCAAGGTGGCGATCATTCTTGGATCTTGAATACCCCCTTGAGGGTTGTTGATGACTTTGGGATGGATGGTGCGCCACAAACGTGTGGCCATCATCACCAAGGGTATGTTGACTGCGCCTGCGATGGCCAGCACCGCGGCGTAGCGGGGCCCCATTTCGTTGCCTTGCGAGAAAGCGCGAAGCAGCAGATAGACCGCGTAAATCAGCCATAAGATCAGGAAGGTCGTCAGCCGCGCGTCCCAAGTCCACCAAGTCCCCCATGCGGTGCGTGCCCAGATCGAACCGGTGATCAGTACGATAGTCGCATATACCATACCCACCCCTGCGGCGGCGTGGGCGGCGTGGTCCCACTGCTCGTTGCGCGTCTTCAGAAAGATTGCGCTGGCGAGCCCGGCGCCGATGAAGGCTGCAAAGCAGGTGCTGGCTGCGGGCACATGGTAGTAAAAGATACGCTGGCTGATTCCCAGAGCCTTGTCGGTCGGAACCCACATGAACACCGCCAGAGAACTGACCAGCACCGCCACTGCCACCAGCGGCGGTGAGAGCTTGAGGATGAGGTTTTCGGCTTTTCGGAACATGATCTTCAGTGTGCGGCGGTCCGCCTGATTAGTCTACCGCCGTTATCTCCGTACGGTGCCGGGCTGTTCGCGCCGCTCAATCCACGGAGATGAACTCGAAAGTAAGCCAACCCACCGTGGCGAACAAGATGCCGAAGGCCGCCAGCATGGTCCCCCAAATGCCCAATTCACCCAACGAGGCACCGTCGAGCACCATCGAAGTGGCTTTCACGGCGGCGATCAGCAAGGGGACCTGTAGCGGCAATACGATAAGCGGCAGCATCAACTCGCGCGCACGGGTGCCCAAGGCAGCCAGTGCGAACAGGGTACCGATTGAAGACAGCCCGATCGAGCCTGCGAAAATGACCACTATCAAGTTCAGCAGCTTGCCCGCTACCGGGAGGTCGAAGAAAAGAATGAAAATCGGCAGCAGCATCGCTTCGAACACCAGCATCAGCAGTAGGTTTACCGAAAACTTGGCGATGTAGAGGGAGCCGCGGTCGAGCGGGGCGATCAGCAAGGCCGTCATGCAGCCGTTTTCGCGCTCGACCAGGAACGTGCGGCTAAGTCCCAGCATGGCCGAGAAAACTATGGAGGCCCACAGCAATCCCGGCGCCAGCTCCGCGACGTTGTCGCTTTGTATGTCGATGGCGAAGTTGAAGACCAGCAGGATGAGGACTCCGAGGATGAACAGTGAAGTTACGGTTTCCCGGCGCCGGGCTTCGAGGATCAAGTCTTTCCATATCAAAGCAAACATAGGTCCCTAAGCGCCGACCGTGCTTTCGTAAATCTCCGACATCTGCGCCGTGTCGGGAAGCTCTTGCGCCGAGCGCCAACCGACGCGGCCGCGATGTAGCACTACCACGTCGTCGGCTACTTCGAGGCCGCGTTCGAAATCGTGGACGGTCAGTATGATGGTGACTCCCTGCTCGTGCAGGCCCCCTATCAGCGTGGAAAGCAGCCGCGCGCCGACGGGATCGAGGCCGGTAAAAGGTTCGTCGAGCAATAGTAATTCGGGTTCGTGGAGCACCGCTCTGGCCAGCGCGAGGCGCTGCAGCATACCCCTGGAGTAAGTACGCGCGGGCCGTTTCGCGGCCGCCCGTAGCCCGACTTCATCGAGAATCGCTTCCACACGGCCGGTCTTCTCCACTTTGTAGAGGCGTGAATAGTATTCGAGGTTCTCGTAGGCGCTCATGTCCCCGTACACGAAGGCTTCGTGGCCGACCACCCCTATACGCCGTCGCAGTTCGGCCGAACCCGGCAGTGTTTCTCCGAAGAGTTCGACACTGCCGCGGTCGGGCCGGAGCAAGCCGGCCAGGATGTTGAGGAAAGTGGTCTTGCCGGCCCCGTTGGAGCCGAAGATGGAGAGCGTACGTCCACGTTCGAGTTCCAAGTCCAGACCGCGCAGCACTCTCATGTGGCTGAAACGCCGCTCGACACCGCAGGCCTTGACTGCCACAGCGGCTGTGGTCTCGTTCCCGTTCAAGCTGTTTCTCTGGCCGGTTGATTCTCTAAACCGCGATTGCTGCAAGCAGTTTGTCTCGAGAAATCACGCTTTGAAGTCGAGTTGCGGTTCACGGTGGCGGCTCTCCAGGCCTTGCGTAAGTCAGGTCGAGGGTTTCAGCGCTACCGAACGTCCGCGCTGAGCCATCCATAAAATGTAAAAGAGGTGGGAGGCCAGGGCCGCCGACCATAAGAACAGGTCCAGGCGGCCCAACACGGCCGCAAGCAGCAGGCCGTAGGCTGCTCCGTCACGATGCAGCAGCCGGGGTGTAGGTGGGGCCGAGGCCGTACCGCCACCGGGATGCGTGGCCGGCGAAAGCGCGTCTGCCGTGCTGGGGAATATCGCTTTGTAAACCATGCTGCTTCCGATTACGACGCCCGAACTCGCAAGGGCGACCAGCACTGCCGGCGTGGCCTGGCCTGGCAGAGCGGACTCGGCGCTGCAGTGGAGCCCAACCCCCAACAGAACCGCGAGCAAAACCGCGACATCGCCCACGAAATCGAAGCGCTGCCGGCGGGCGCTGTCACGCAACGACGCGCGTGCGCGTGTGGCCGCAACTCCATCGAGCACCCGTGTGCCGAAGAATAGAACCGCCCCGGCGATGGCGTTCTCATACCCAGGTTTGGCCAGGACGTACGCCGCGTAAAACCCGGTGAGAAGCTTCATGGCCGAGACTTGGAGCGGCCCCATCGCAACTCGAGCGCAAGCACGGACCAGGGGGGCGGCGAGCGCACGCTTGATGCGTCCGGCACTGAGGCCGGAGTTCGGGCCGAGCGTAGGGGTAAACAGCTTGTCCTCCGCATGCCGTAAGGAGACGTTGTCACTCAGCCGCTGCTGGTCAGAGCTGGCCAACTCGAAAACGGCGTCGCCGTCACTGCCGCTGCGGCCTATCAAGGCGCCCACGGGACGCTCGGCAAGGTGGGGCAGCAAGGATTCCAGTTTGGAGACCCTTAACCGTGCCATCGGCACCGACGCCAGCTCTCCGCTGGCTACCCTCGCCCGCGCTGCATCCTCTCCGGCTGCGCAGAAGGCTTCGAGTGAGCGGAAAGACAAGTACCAGTCCGCCGCTAAGACCAGAACCGTATCGTCGGGGCCACCGGCCCGGCCGCTGAGATCAGAGGCCGCGATGCAAGGCGTGCCACTGCTGAGGTAGCCCGCAGCTTCAGCTCCAAGGGCACGGCGGCGGTCGGGGTACACGACCAAGGGGTCCATTCCCAAGCGGCGAACCGCAGCCTCATGCCGTGCTACCGAGGGTACACCGCCCACACGCAACAAAGCGCTGCGGCCGCTGACCAGGATAATCGCGAGCTTGCGATACATGCCGAATCTATAACGGGTATGGGAGCGCTAATCGAACACCTGCTGCGGCGGCCACCCCGGGATTAGGCCGACCAAGTCTTTGTGGCCGCAGACGTGTGAAGGACACAGTGCCCGCCAAGGATCGCGCTCTGCCCACGGCGTTTACATCGTGACGCAGTTTGCCGTAGGTTCTTTCGCCGTTTCGGTGCCCGTCTGCGGCGCCGGCGACGTATTATCAACCGGATCAGCAGGAGTTGTCTTCATGAGAGAAGCTGTAGTCGTAGCTAGTAAACGAACGGGTTTGGCCAAGTCCTACCGTGGTTCCTTCAACAATACGCGTCCCGACGATTTTTGCGCGCATGTGCTGAGCGCGGCTTTGGACCAAGTCCCGAAGCTGGATAAGGCTGAAATCGAAGATGTTATCTGTGGTTGCGGTTTCCCCGAGGGGGCCCAGGGGATGAACGTAGCACGCATTGCCACGCTCAGAGCGGGCTTTCCGGAGACCGTGGCCGCCACTACCGTCAATCGCTTCTGCTCCTCGGGGCTGCAGGCGATTGCGATGGCCGCCCATCAGATTATTGCCGAAGGTGCCACGGCCGCGATCGGTGCGGGTACCGAAAGCATTACCATGGGCCAGGGCAAGGCCAATGCCGATGGGATGATCAACATGGCTCTAATGGAGACTTGGCCAGGCGTGTACATGGGCATGGGAGAGACCGCCGAGGTCGTGGCCGAGCGCTACAATATCAGCCGCGAGGACCAGGATGCTTTTGCGCTTCGCAGCCAGCAGCGCACCGCCGCAGCACAGGAAGCCGGTTTGTTCGCCGACGAGATCGTGCCGATGACAGTGCAATGGGCGAAAAGGACAAGGAAGGCAATGTCTCGATGGTCGAGACCGTAGTCGAACGTGACGAGTGCAACCGGCCCCAGACCACGCTCGAGGGGCTTGCCTCGCTTCCTCCGGTGTTCAAACCGGAGGGTTGGACGGTTACCGCCGGCAATGCCAGCCAGATGAGCGATGGGGCGTCGGCCACCGTGCTGATGGAAGCCGGGCGCGCCAAAGAACTCGGTATCGAGCCGCTCGGTGTCTACCGCGGATTCGCCGTAGCCGGCTGCCGTCCTGAGGAGATGGGAATAGGGCCGGTTTTTGCGGTGCCGAAGCTGCTCAAGCGCCATGGTTTGAAGATTGAAGACATCGACATCGTGGAACTCAATGAGGCTTTCGCCGTTCAACTGCTCTATTGCATGCGTGAACTCGGCATCAGCGACGAGCAGATAAACCCCAACGGCGGCGCGATCGCGATCGGCCATCCCTACGGCATGACCGGCTCCCGTATGGTTGGACATTTGCTCTATGAATTGCGGCGCCAGAAGAAGCGTTACGGTATCGTGACCATGTGCATTGGCGGCGGCCAAGGCATGGCCGCACTGTTTGAAGCCTGCTAGGTTCCAGCGGATCGTGTGGTATGGCTTCACGCGGCCGGATGATCCGGCCGCGTGAAGCCGCGAAGCCGCGCCATACTCCTTGAATGGGGCTCATTTCGCGAGGAACAGTGAAGCAAACTACTCTTGCCAAGAAGGTTCTGCTCGTCGGTGCACAAAGTCCGGACCGTTCGGTGCTGTTCTTTGCGATGCTCGCGGACTGCTCGGCTTCGCGCGGCTGGTCGGAACGCCTCACCCTTCGGCTCTGTGGCAGTGGTCGCGGTGCCGGACAGGTATCCCCCGAAGTACCCCGCTTACTGGAATCCGAGGGGTTCAGTGGGATTCCGGAATCGTGTCCGGAATTGTCTAAGTGCGGTGATTGGTCCCTGGACTGCGACCTCGTCGTCAGCGACGACGAAGATTGTGCCCGCCTGCTTCTCTCTCACCCGGTTGCCCGGGGCAAGATCGTGCTGCTACTGCCGGAACTGCTCGGAGAAGAGTGTCCGGCTCTGGACGACCGGCAGGCATCTGCTGTCGATTATCTCGAACAGTTGCGCCCGCTGATTCCGGAAGTACTGCGTAATCTAGTTCAAGGCGGCGCGGGCTAGGAGTTTCTGTGTGGTGGCGAGGGGTTGGTGGCGAGGGGGCGGACCGTGCGGATCGTTCAAGGTGGCGCGGGCTAGGAGTTTCTTTCGCTGGGTCGGCGGGCGATCGGGATTCGTAGCGGAGCGTTGCACGATAGAGGCTGTCCGGGAAGGCCTGGGAGCTAGGCGCTACTTCTACGGATTGCTGCCCCGCAATTCCCGGATCCCACGGGACCGCTATTGGCTGCGATCGGGCGCTTTGGCTGCGATCGGCCGCTACTCCAAGACCCAGACCGGGGTGCCGACGCTCACCAGCGAGCGCAACTCGATTACGTCGATGCTGTTCATCGCGATGCAGCCTTTGGTCCAGTCGGTTCCGGCTGCCTGTTTGTCGGGTTTGTCGCTGCCGTGAATGCCGACGCTGCCGCCGATCGATAGCGGTGAGCCGTCGAGTTCAGGTATGCGTCCGGCCGCAAGCTCTTCGTTGTAGAGGCGCCGGTCTTCGGCGTTGGGGTAACTGAAGGTGATAAAGTATTGCCAGCGCGGATGCGGCCGGATGTTGATAATGTGGTAGTAGCCCTCGGGGGTGCGTGCGTCGTGGGCGAAGCGCTTGCGCCCTTCCGGTTTGAATCCGAGCACTATCGGATATTGCTTGAAGAACTTTCCGTAGCGGTAGACCAAGAGTTTTCGTTTGGACTTGTAGACCACCACTTGAACGGGTCCCCACTCGTGTGTTTCCAAATCTTCCTGGGAACGATTCTGGCCTGAGGTGGCACCGGCGGCTGCTAGCAACAGCGGCGAAGTTGGCGCCGCCGAGACCGGCGCCGGGATTGCGGCCGCTCGGGATAACGCAGCTGTGCCAGGCCAGCACAGACAGGCCGCCATAAGCAGGCAGGCCCGCTTGGTCGCTTGCATTCGAGTGCGTTGCGCATTGAAAGGCAGCCGGTACATGGCGTATAAGTGCAGGAGCGGCATAAGGCCGGTCAGCAGCGCCATTCTCGGGCATCGGCCCGTGCTGCGCAACAATTGTCGGATTCGCCGGAACATGAAGGGAAGCTTTTTGGGCAGCATCGTAGTCCGCGACTTGTTCCGGCGTCACCGGGGCTTGTGGTTGGCATCTGCATTGCTGATTCCCCTGGTCGGAGTGCTCAGCTCCTTTACCGTCTTCGAGCAAAATGCGCAGGAATGGCCGCTGGAAACCTTCGAGGAACCTTCGGGGCTGGTTTTTCACGAGGCCCGCGGCACGATCTTCGTGGTCGGCGACGAAGGTGATATCGGCGAAGTCTCACTGCAAGGGAAGTTGCTGCGCAGTGCACACCTGGGCGGGGATCTCGAGGGCATCACTTACGACCCCTCGAGCGGCAACTTGTACGTGGTTCGTGAAGGCCACGAAATAATTTTCGAAATAGCGGCGGAGGATTTCAAGATTCTACGGCGATTCTCGATCGACCGGAACTTTGCAGGTGACCCCAACTATCTTCGCCGCGGGGGAGACGGCATCGAGGGACTGACCTTTGTTCCTGTGGCAGGCCACCCGGAAGGCGGCCGTTTCTATGCCGTGAACCAGTACGACCCGCCGGTGCTGCTCGAGTTGGCGCTGGCTCTGCGCAGTTCCGACGAGAAATTCCAGAGTGCCAGGATTGTTGCGGCCAAGGAGGTTGCACCGGCGCCGCTTTCCTCCATCGTATGGGCACCGGATATCGACGGTTTCCTCATTGCCTCGGCCTTGTGGCGCAAGGTCTATGTGACCGACAGCGACGGTACCTATCGCAACTCGGTGAGGATCCCGGCAGTGATGCCGGAAGGTTTTAGCCCGCTTCCCGGTGGGGCTTTCGTGATTGCCCAGGATAGCGGCGGTCTGGTTTTGTGGAGGCCGCCGTCGAACCCCTTCGGTGCGAAGCCTTCGAGTGGAGCAGAGGCGAGCCCGGATGCGGGTTAAGCGCAAAGCGGTGGATAACAAGATACTGACGAATCGAAAAGCGGCCGCGCGCACGCAGGCGGTGGCTGTGGTCGTCCTGGCGGCAGGACGCGGCACTCGCATGAAATCGGACCGGGCCAAGGTTCTTCACGAGCTGGCCGGTAAGCCGATGCTCTTGCATGTTCTCGATACCGCCGGAACTTTGCGGCCCGAGCGCATCGTGGTGGTAGTGGGCCACCAAGGTGGTGAAGTTTCGCGCGTGGTCGGTGATTCGGCCCGTTGCGTGGTACAAGAGCCGCAACTCGGTACCGGCCATGCCGTAATGCAGGCGGCTTCGGCTTTGCGGGGCTTTCGCGGAGAGGTTCTGGTGCTTTGCGGGGACGTGCCCTTGCTGCGTGCCAAGACTCTGCGGGGGCTATTGTCGGCGCATCGCAGACGTGGCGCTCTAGCCTCTGTGTTGTCGATGACGGTCGAGGATCCCAGTGGCTACGGCCGCATCGTGAGGAGCGCGGATTCGGCGGCGCTTCGCATTGTCGAAGATGCCGATGCCGATCCGGCGCAACAGCATATCGACGAAGTAAACAGCGGTATCTATTGTTTCGACGCGGCTTTTCTGTGGCGCTCGTTGAGGGGGCTCGGACGCGACAATGCGCAAGGCGAGTACTACCTGACCGATGTCATCGAGGCGGCTTCGGCGCGCAATGCCGCCTATTGCCGGATGATCGATGATGCCGGCGAGGGTATAGGCATAAACTCGCGCTTCGATCTCGCGGTTGCCGAGGCTCTCACGCAAGACCGCCTGCTGTCTAAGTGGATGGATCGCGGAGTGACTTTTCTCGATCCCGGCGCCGCCTATTTATCGGCCGGTGTTCATATAGGGCGGGATACCGTGATCGGTCCCAACGTGCGTCTGGAAGGGGCTACGCGGATCGGCAAGGGCTGTGTTCTGGACGGTTGCAGCTACCTGCGCGACACCGTAGTCGGCAGTGCTGTCCATGTGCGCTGGGGTGTGGTGGCGGACAGCGCCCGCATCGCTTCCGGGGTCAACATAGGGCCCTATGCCCATCTGCGCCCGGAGGCGCGGCTCGATGAAGACGTGCACGTAGGAAACTTCGTAGAAGTGAAGAAGAGCCGCTTGCGGCGCGGCGTCAAGGCTAACCATCTTTCTTATATCGGAGATGCCGAAGTTGGCGAGGGGAGCAATATCGGCGCCGGTACCATTACCTGCAACTATGACGGTGTCAGAAAGTACCGAAGTAGCATTGGCAAGCGTGTGCAGATCGGTAGCGACACGCAACTGGTGGCGCCGGTGAAAATCGGCGACGACGCATACATTGCAGCGGGATCCACGATTACCTCGGATGTGGCCGCCGGAGCGTTGGCGTTCAATGACAAACGCCAAAAGGTACGCGAAGGATGGGTCGCCGCCTTCAAGCGGCGCAGTGGGCGCGCTACGGACTCCAAGAGCTAGCAGCCATGTGCGGTATCGTAGGTTATGTGGGGGCGCGCCGCGCCGACCGGATTCTGCTCAGCGGCTTGCGTAAGCTCGAGTACCGCGGTTACGACTCGGCCGGTATTGCCACTATCGACGAGGACGGCCTACACCTGTCTCGCGAAGTCGGTAAGCTCGATAATCTCGAGAACGAACTCTGCGAAAACCAGCACCAAGGTACCATCGGCATCGGGCATACGCGTTGGGCCACTCACGGTAGGCCGTCGCAGATGAATGCCCACCCGCACCGGGCGGGCGATGAAGTTGCGGTGATTCACAACGGGATCATCGAGAACTACGTGGAGTTGCGCGAGGAACTGGCGGCTGCCGGGCACGAGTTGTTGTCGGAGACCGATACCGAGGTTATCTCGCATCTCATACACCGTGAGATACAGGCCGGCAGTGATCTTGCCGAGGCCACTCGCGTGGCGATAAGGCGGCTGCGTGGGTCGTTCGCCATCGTAGTGTTGTCGGCTGCCGAGCCGCGCCGTTTGGTGGTGGCCAAGAACGCGACGCCGGTGGTTTTGGGTTTGGGCGACGGCGAGAACTTCATTGCTTCCGACATTCCGGCGCTGCTCGACTACACTCGCGATGTGGTGTTTCTGGAAGATGGGGAACTGGCCGAGATAACAGCCGACCGGGTGACGCTGAGAAGCTTCGACGGGAAAGAGTTCGAGCGCGCGCCACGGCGCATCGCCTGGGACCCGGTCACTGCTCAGCGAGGCGGTTATAAGCACTTCCTGCTCAAGGAGATACACGAACAGCCGCAGGCTTTGATCGATACCATGCGCGGGCGAATCTCCCAGGACACAGGCACCGTGGTGCTGCCGGAACTCGACGGCTTGTGGCCCCGGTTGCAGGGGATCAAGCGGCTTTGCGTGGTGGCTTGTGGTACGGCCTGGCACGCGGGATTGGTCGGCAAGTTCATCTGTGAGCGTGTCAGCCGTCTTCCCACCGATGTAGACTACGGCAGCGAGTTTCGTTATCGCGATCCGATCCTCAACGGAGATACGCTGATGGTGGTAGTCTCGCAGTCGGGAGAGACCGCCGATACCTTGGCCGCGCTCGAAGTGGCCCGGGAGTGCGGATCTCCGGTCTTGGCCATCTGCAACGTGGTTGATTCGAGTATCGCCCGTAAAGCCGATGCGGTCTTGTACACCCACGCCGGTCCCGAGATTAGCGTGGCCAGTACCAAGGCCTTTACTACGCAGT
>JAJRWY010000043.1 GCA_024276575.1 Candidatus Binatota bacterium | reverse complement strand
CGAGTATGCGCGTCTGTACGGTTACGAGGGCCTGCTGGCGCCTCCGGGCTTGGTCATGAACGTGGTCTTCTCGCAGACGGTCGAAGACATCTCGGAGAATGCGCGTGCTAATCTGGAATATATAAACATGCGCTTCGGAGCACCGGTGTATCCGGGCGACACCTTGGAAGCCGAGACCACCATAGTAGGCATCAAGCCTTCGTCGAAGGACAACGATCGCGGTGTCGTCCATGTGAGCACAGTGGGCCGTAAGCAGGACGGTTCGGTGGTGATCGCCTTTCAGCGCAAGGTGCAAGTGTGGAAGGGGGACGTGGAGGCGTCTGTGGAAGCGGCCGAGATGGAAGAGAAGCCGCAGGTTCAGTGCGAGCCGGTCATCCCTGCTTACGACCCGGGCAAGGACTATTCATCGCGTGCGCACCTGTCGAACACGGACACTTACTTCGAAGACTTCAAGGCCGGCGATGTTTACGAGCATGCCCGCGGCAGAATGGTCACCGACGAACACATTGCGCTGACGGCCCAACTCGACAACACCTCGCAGGTCCATTGCAACCAGCACATGATCGAGCAGAACCCGCAGAAGTATATCGGCGGGCGCTTGATCATCTTCGGCGGTATCCCTTTCAATCTGTGCTTGGGGATCTCTTGCCCGGACATCGCCGACAACGCCATGGCCGACGTGGTCTACACCACCGGACGCCATGTGGGCCCGTTGTTCTCCGGCGACACGGTATTTGCCAGCACCGAGATCCGCGAGACTCGCGACTATCCGGGGCGCGAAGACCTCGGCTTGTTGGTGATGACCTTGCGCGGGCACAAGTTTCGCAAGCCCAAGGAGGGTGAAGAAGGTCCACAGAAGATGGACATTTTCCTTCTCGAGCGTGAGATCGCAGTAAAGCGCCGCAGCCACTATGCCTGAGTGCTGCGAGTAAGCGGGCGGCGAGTGAGCGGGCCGAGTGAGCAGGCGGCGTGAGCAGGCCGAGTGAGCAGGTGGCGAGTGAGCGGGCCGAGTGGGTGAACGTCGAGAAGGCGGGCGTCGAACGGACGTCGCGAAAGTGGGTGCCGAGCGAGCGGGCGTCGAGCGAATGAACGAAATGAACGCAGAGTACAGCAAGCCGGCGCCGGGCGTTGAGTCGATCCGAGTTGCCGTGTGGGCATTGAGTAGATGAACGCAGAGTACGGCAATGGTCCGGCTGCGTCCGCGCAGCGATCGCTGGCTTACGCGGGTGCCGAGGTCGCCGCGCGTTTCGGTGGCTTGGAGGCGGAGTGGAAGGCCATCGACAGCGGGGCAGGCTTGATCGATGCCGGCCATCGTTCGTTCCTGCTAGCTACCGGTTCCGAGCGTGCGCGCTTCCTGCACGGGCAGTGCAGTAACGATGTGGCGGTGCTGGAGCCTGGGCAAGGCTGCGCCGCCTTGCTGCTAAACGCCCAGGGGCGGGCCCAGTCGATACTCTCGATCTACAACCGCGGTGAGGACCTGCTCTTGTGCGTGGACAGGGCGCTACTTGAAAACACTCGCGAATCTCTCGAGCGCTTCCTGGTGGCCGACGATGTCGAGTTCGAAGACTTGCCTGCCCCGCGCGTTGTCGAGATCGCCGGGCCTGCCGCCGTTGAGGTGCTCGGTGGCGTGGGAGTCGAAGGATTGCCTGCCGAGGCCGGCTGGACCTTGGCGCGAGGGCGGATCGGCGGCCAGGAACTCAGCGTGATCGGACGCGGTGACTTGCGAGTTCCCTGTTTCGACTTGCTTCTCGATCAAGGCGGCGACGCCGGCGCTCTATGGTCCACCTTGGTAGAAGCGGGGGCGGTGGCGGCCGGAATCGAAGCCTACGAAATCGTCAGAATCGAAAGCGGCACTGCCCGCTATGGCAAGGATATCGATGCGGGGCGCCTAGCTATGGAAGCGCGGCTGGAGTGGGCCATCCATTTCGACAAAGGCTGCTACGTGGGACAGGAAGTCGTGGAACGCGCGATAAGCCGCGGCAGCCTCAACCGTGAACTCAGCTTGGTGGCCATCGACGGCGACGCTTGCGAGGGGGATTTGCGCGCGGACGGAAGCGATTCTGAAGTGTTGACTTCCCTGGCTGATTCTCCGCGCCTGGGTCGGATCGGCCTGCTCTACTTGGCTCGCGACCTCGCCGAAACCGGCAATACGGTGACGATTTCGAGCGCTGCGGGAGCAGTTCCGGCGCGTGTCTTGGAATGGCCACGCAAGCGTGTCCTGCTTGGACGCGACTAGTTTACGTTAGTTCTGAAACCTCTGCCACGAGGCTCGATCACCCGCAATCTTGGCCCGTTGGCGGCTCGCTGGCGCACGGTTCATCGAGTTTCAGCCCTTGCGCCTGCACGGGCGACGTGGTTTTTGTCCGTGGTGCGGCAAGTCTTATTCGTGGGTTTGGGCGGCATGATGGGGTCGATCGGGCGCTACTTGTTGTCCTCGTGGATCGCGCGCAGTGCCGGTGGAAGCTTTCCCTACGGAACCCTGGGGGTGAACATAGCCGGCAGCTTCGTGCTCGGTCTGGTCATGGCGCTTTCGATCGAGCGTGACATACTCGGTCCGGGTGCGCGTACTTTGCTGGCCGTCGGTTTCTGCGGAGGCTTCACCACCATGTCCACTTTCAGCTACGAAACGCTTGCACTGCTGCGTGAGGGCGCGAGCATGGCGGCGGCTGTCAATATGGGTGTTACCATGGTGGCCTGTGTGGCCGGAGTGTGGCTGGGCGATGTGCTGGGCCGCGTGCTATAGCAGAAGTCGGCCCATTGGACGCGAGCCAATAGAAGCGCGCCAGCGGAGGCTGTCCTGCCAGTGGAGTGAGCCAGTGGGAGAGGGCCAGTCAGTGGGATGCCGGTCGCTTGGATGGCGATTACCCGGCAGCCGTGTCGATGTTGGGACGCGCTTGGCGGCTTGTCCGGCGGGTTCCCGGAGAGCGGTAAATGAAGATTACGGGCAGCGGTAAATTACTGAGAATTTTCGTCGGTGAGTCCGACCGTTACCAAGGTGCTGCGCTTTATGAAGCCCTGGTTGCCAAGGCGCGTGAACTCGGCTTGGCCGGGGCTACTGCTTGGCGGGGCACTGCGGGCTACGGCGCCGGTAGCCGCATTCACACCAGTAAGATACTGGCATTGTCCGAAGACCTGCCGGTACTGGTGGAGATCGTCGACAGTGAAGAAAAGATCAGCGCGGCGCTTCCGGTTCTCAGCGACATGATGGAAGCGGCCGGCGGCGGCGGGCTGATCACGTTGGAGAAAGCCGAGATCATCAAGTACCAGCCCGGCCGTGGCGACTGAGCCGGTTCCCCGAAACCGGCTAGCGTGCTTCAGCCCAGGCTTGCAGCTCTTTTATCTTGGTGTAGCCCCCGGCACCTTCGATGATGCCCTCTTCGCGAGCATCGTGGATGCAATCCACCGGACACAGCGGTACGCAAAAGCCGCAGTCGATACACTCTTCGATTACGATGGCAAAGCGCCCCAGGAAGTCGTCATCCACCCGGTAGACCGCGTCGACTTTGCCGGGGCAGGCGTGGTCGCAGGCGCCACAGCCGATGCAGGTCTCATCGATATAGAAGTGCCCGTTTCGCTGCCGGGCCGGTGGCTCGTTTGGTTGGCTGGCGCCGCGTTGCGCAGTCTGTGGATGCTGCCGATGCTGTCGCACTGCTTGCCCGGACACCGTCAGTCTCCGTCGAATACAGTCGGCAGTTGTGCGGATGCGTTTACGAACTGCTGCAGGCTCTGGTTGAAACGGAAGTAACAGTCGCGCTCCAGCGGGTCGCTGCCGGTCAGCGCAATCGGCGTTCCAATGTGGCTCAGGGCGTTGAGCGTGTGTTCGAGGTCGGGACGGCCGCCGCCGGCAGAGATGTTTTCTATCATTTCCCGCCAAGTCGCCTTCGTCGCCTCGAGAGCGAAGCTTTCCCGGCCGGCGTCTTCAGGCTTTACTTCGCGAACGTCGGTGGCTTGTATCTCCTCGAAGGTAATCTGATAGGCCACGGGACCGCCGTCCGCTGCACCGTCCAACACCGTAAATTGCGCTACACAGTCGATGAAACCGAGATGCTCATGGGTTTCGCGGTCGTCATTCATGAGACCGGCAAGGGCCTCGAACCAACCCACGCTCGGGAAAAGTAGAGCCGCTGCCGGGGACTCCGGCGCTGCCTTGTTGCCTAGGGTTTCCATGGTACTCATTTCGCTCACACTCTCATCGCCTACCAGGGGGCGTCGACGGGGATCTTGCAACGGGCGCGGCGATCAAATCCCGCACGTTCGCAGCGTTGCAAATATTCTTCGATGAACATGCTCCAGACCTTGAGCATGCCTTCGAGGCCGTGTTCGATCTTGTCGAGGCCGCCGCCGAGAAGGATGGCGACCGGCTCTATCACTGTCGCCTCGGTGAAGGCGGTAAGGATGATCTGTTCCCCGACGTCGGCGAAGCGGTGCATCTCCTCGAGAGCTTTGGCACGGTCGGGGTGGGTGTCGAGATAGTTTTTTAATTCGAGAACCCCGTAAGAGACGTGCCGCGCTTCATCTTGCAGGGTGCGGCGGAAGATTTCTTTGTCAACGTGGGTTTTGGCGATCATCTCGCCGGAGCGAAAGATCGACAGTATCAGGCCTTCTCCCAGCAAGTTGAGCAGGAAGGTTCCCATGGTGTGGGTCGGTGCGTCGAGTATGGCTTTGAGTGCCCATTCGAAGCCCGGCGAGGCGTGTAAGAGGCCGCCGCCGGCTAGGGCTCTCTTGCGAAAGACTTCCTGGTGGCGGGCTTCGTCCATCAGTTGCGTTGCCAGAAAGCTTTTGACCTCGAGAAAATCCTGCGGAATTCGGTACAGCCACTTCGCGGGGAAGTCGCCGGCAACGAACTCCACTTCGGTGAGGAAGGTGAAGAGCTGGCACGAGGCTTTCTCCAGGTCTTCCGGCAGTGCTTCGAGTTCGCCCCAGGGGATATCTCGGGTCGCGCTCCACTGCCTGGCCACGGCTTCTTCGTAGAGGGTCACGACATTGCCGGCCCACAGCTCGTCGCGGCTCACCACGGTGTAGTCGTCGATCACGGGCATTTCTTCACGGTAACGGTCGCGGATGGATCCGCGCGGCGTGAAGTTCATCCAGGTGGCGGTCGCGGGCATCTCTCCGCTGGTTGGTAGCTTGTTGACGTCGCTATAGGTGAGGCCGCGTGAAGAAGGTTTCGCGCGCTTTCCCCATGCGCTACCGTCAGTGTTCATCCACTCGAGCGAAAGCGATCCCCGGCTCATCCGCTCTACGTTGCGTTGCAGGATCTCAGTCCATTGATTGTAGTCGCGCTGGTACTTCTTTTCGTAAAAAGCGAGTCCTTCTTCGTTCAGGGGAAGGGCGACGGGCAGGGGTTTGATATCGTTGGGTGTGCAGGAAGGCTGGCCCATGTATCGGCTCCTCTTGATTTTAAGTGTATTTTATTGACAAACTAGTCAATAAGCATTCCGGTACTATATTTTAGCATCCGGAGCACTGTCGACGATTTCCTTGTAAAAATTATCAATTAACTCTAGTTGACTGTTTTTTATGAGTAAAAACGAACTACAAGAAAGTGCTGCGGCGGGACTCGGCGGGCTTGTCGACAAACCGAAGCGCGGGCGGCGGCTTTCTCCCGGCCTTCGGCGTGCTCAGTTGCTCGAGTGTGCGATTACCGTGTTCGCCCGCCGCGGGCTTGCGGGCGCTCACCACGCAGAGATCGCCAAGGAGGGTGGCGTCGCTGTCTCAACGGTGTTCGTCTATTTTCCCACGCGGGAAAAGCTGGTGTCCGCAGTGCTCGATGAAGTCGAGCGTTTTCTTCTCGAGATGGCTGAACAAGCCCACGATTCGCAGGTGAGTAGCGCCAAGGCCTTCCGGACCCATATGGCGGTTTTTGCCGAGTCCATCGACGCTCGCAGCGATCTAGCACGTGTCTGGCTGGATTGGAGCACGGCTATTCGAGAGGATGTGTGGCCGCGCTATCTGCGGTTTCAGGACCGCATGGTCGATATACTTGCGGGCACCATCAAGCAGGGGCAGGGCGAGGGCATCATCTCTTCCGCGGTCGACCCCGAAGACAGCGGACGTTTGATCATCGGCGCCGCCCTAATGATCGCGCAGATGAAGTTCACCCGCCAGCCTGAGCACAAGGTCGAGCACTTCATGGAAACGGTGCTTTCCGTCGTTCTCGGGCTGGTCGCACCGCGCGCCTGATCCCGCTTCTCCGCGCTTCGGACTAAGGTGCAGGTACCGCGCGGTTAATCTTTGTGACGGCTCGGGCTTGGTCAAAGATCCTACGCAGGTTTTCGACGGTTCGGGCTTGGTCAAAGATCCTACGCAGGTTTTCGACGGCTCCGGGCTTGGTCAGAGATCCAACGCAGCTCCTCTTTGTGACGGCTCGGGCTCGGGAACAGGTCCCGTGTCAGTGTCTCAACCGTCTGGACTTCGGGAAAGGTTCTTCTTAGAGCCGAAGTTTCGTCCCTGAAATGGTACGCGTAAGCTAGCATAATGGCTGTTCGGACGAAATTTATCGAGTTGAATCAGCAAGTTGGCTACCCCAGAACTGGTCCGACCCCCATTGGGCCCATTGGGCGAACAGGCGGCCGCTTTCGCCTAGGCTGCCTTTTAGGGCTGTGAGTTCTTCGGGGGTGTCTATGTCTACGGCGAAGCCGGGTAGATCGAGTTCTTTGATTTCGACCCCGGCTTTCTTGCAGGCTTGACGATGGGCCTGTCGGCTGGCGCCTTCGAAGTTAAACTCGATCACGCATGGCGGACTGCAGAGCAAAGCGTTGGTTCCCTCTCCCGTAGCCGAAGGCGCCAGTACCACTGGGTAGCGCCGGGCATCGACCGCGAATAGCTGATCGATCTCATCCGGATCCAGCAGCGGAACGTCTCCAGGGACGGTTAGTAGCCGGGCGGCACCCCGCTGGGCCAGGGAGGCGGCTGCCATCGATACTGCCGGATTGAGGCCGCGTGGCCGGCCCTCGTCGATAACCTCGGTGCCGAGCTGGCGTGCGTGAGCGAGCAAGTCCGGGTCGGCACTCAATACGAAGACCCGGTCTACTGAAACGGAGCGTTGCAGGGCAGCTATCATGTCGCCGAGCATGGCCACCGCGAGTTGTTCCCGTTGTGCCAGACTCAGGCATGAGGACAGCCGGTTTTTTGAACCGGAGATCGATCGGACCGGGACCAGCGCAGCGTTCACGCGGCGAAGGTAGAGTAGTCGCAAGGAGCAGTAAAGCCGGGTATGGCGGTGGCCGGCACCGGCGCCGCCGTTCTGCGCTGCCGGCTTTTGCCGGCTCGGCGCTCGTGCCATAAGTAGG
>JAJRWY010000042.1 GCA_024276575.1 Candidatus Binatota bacterium | reverse complement strand
GCGCACGATTCCGGCGGCCGTTCGTCGCGCTGTGTGGCAGCGTGACGGTGGTCGCTGCGCCTTCGTTGACGAACGGGGTCGGCGCTGCTCAGCCACGCGAGCCGTGGAGTATCACCACATCCGGCCATACGGCAAGGGTGGCGAACACGAAGCAGACAACATCGCTCTGCGTTGCCGGGCTCACAATCAGTACCAGGCAGATTTGGACTTCGGCCGGGCTTTCATGGACCGAAAACGTAGGAACAACATGCCGTGCTCCGGTGCGAGCCGGAGGCGATTTGCGCCATGAATTATTGTCCGATCAAGGTTAGGACTACACTGAGATCTCTTCGATCGGATCGAGCGCTCGATGGCAGCCGTGGGAACTTCTGGTCAAGCTTTGTCGGGGCCGCCGACAGGTCCGGGATTCTGACAGGTCCAGACCCTGGGATGTCTTTCGTCGTGGGAAAGCAACTCGTCGATGGTGGTTTCGGCGAATGATCTCTCGACCATCGCTGCGGCGTCGTCCAAGCGCTGGTGCAGCGGGCAGAGATCCGGGCTGTGTTCGGGGCGGCCCAGAGGGCATCGCAGTACTCTCTTGACCGGTTCAAACACTTCAACTACCTCGAGCACGCTGACCAGATTTGCCGGGCGCGCTAGACGGAAGCCCCCGCCGACGCCGCGCTGCGAACTGACTAAGCCTGCCTTGCCCAGACTTTGCATGACTTTGGACAGATAACCCTGTGGCGCCCCGGTGGCTTCAGCCAATTGGGTGGCCGTCATCGCCTTGTCCGGGTCGGAAGCCAGGGTTACTATTGCCCTCAGCCCGTACTCCGCCGTGGGCGAGATCATTCGGCTGTCTCCATCGTATGAATCTGTCTTTCCCGTGGTTGCCGTTGTCGAGGCAGGGTCATTTGCCAAGCTGAGTATACTGACTAGCGATACTCAGTAAAGGGGACAGCTTGGTCCTTTAGAAATTCTCTTATTTAATGATAGTTTACGTGTACTGCTCATGAAAGCTCTGCTCAGCGTCGCAAGCGCCGGTATTCTCGCCCTGTGCTCGTTTCCCCGCTGCGTGGGCTCGCGGACTTACGGCCCTCGATGTAGTGTCGGCCTGCGGGCCTCGACGCGGACATTGGCCCCATCTGGCGGGTCTCATGGGCAATACGACGACATGGTGGACGCTACGGCCCTGAGACGCGGACATTGGCCCACCCCCTGGCGGGGCCTCACGGGCAATACGACTATGCGGTCCTGCGACGCGGACATTGGTCCATCTGGCCGGTCTCACGGGCGCTTGCGACTCTCGCGACGAGCTTTCATGAATAGTGCAGGTCCACCGAGTGGGGATGTCGGCAAGTGGGTGATGTCATGGCAGATGAGAAGCGAATGAGTATAGGCGCTGGGACCGTTGAGACCGATGTCGAGGCCCCTCGGTGGCGCCGGGAGCCTTTCTTGATCTTGTTCCCTTTGGGGCTAGCGCTGTCGTGGAGCGGGGTTGGGCATTGGCTGTTGCATGCGGTGGGTGTACTGCCGGACTACCGCCCGATTTTTCACGCCATGGTGCAGATTCAGGGCTTCATGATGTGTTTCGCGGTCGGGTTCCTGTTCACGATGATCCCACGCCGAACCGCGAGCGATCCGGCGTCGGTACCGGCGATTGCGATCGCTATCACTGCTCCGTTGCTGACTACTTGGGCGGCGTGGCATGAGCGCTGGTTTCTATCCCAAGCGGCATGGCTTGTGCTGGCCGTGACAGTGATAGCCTTCGTGTTGAGGCGCTTTCGCTCTTCGGTCTCCGGACGGCGTCCGCCGAATAGTTTCGTGTGGATTCCTGTGGCGCTGTTGATGGGACTGGCCGGTTCGATAATGACGGGGATCTACGGGGTTTTCCAAGGCGACTATATGTGGTTGCATAATTTTGGCCGTGGCTTGGTTCTGCAGGGAATGTTCCTTTCCTTGGTGCTCGGGGTGGGCGGGCTCGTACTGCCCTTGATGACGCGAGGACAAGCTCCTTTGGACCATGGAACGGGTCCTCGTGACCGTATGGCCGTGGCGGCCCACCTCGTGGCAGCGGCTTTGCTGGCCTTGAGCTTCTGGCTGGAAGGGCAGGTGTCGCTCTCCATTGGCATGTGGCTTAGAGCCGCGGTGGTCGGCTCATGCTTAGTTGCCGGTGCACAGTTGTGGCGTCTTCCGAGCAGCCCCGGCTGGAACCGGCGCCTGATCTGGTTATCGGCGTGGATGATCCCCTTGGGCTATGTCGTAGCGGCGCTTTTCCCTCTGCAATTCAAAGCCGGTCTTCACATAGTGTTCATCGGCGGCTTTGCGCTCATGGCTCTTTCGGTGAGCACTCAAGTGATCTTGGGGCATTGCGGTTACGCCAGCTTGGCTAACGGAAAACCCTGGCAGGTCCCGGCGACCGGAGCTTTGATCGCTGCCGCTGTATCTTTTCGCGTGTGGATGGAATTCGACAAGGCTAGATTCTTCGAATTCATGGCGCTGGCGGCGCTGTGTTTCATGGCCGCCTCCTTGTTATGGGCGTCCCTACTCGTTCCGAAGATGATAAAGCCCTTGGCGCAGTCCGATTGATGGCCTTGCGCCGGTGGCCTGGGCTTTACGGCTTGGGTCGGCATCGCGGGCGATCGAGGCTCGCAGCAGAGCTTCCCTGAATAAAGCCGGTTCAAGCTTGCTTGTCCCGGTCGTCCTGCCGGGATTCGTCCTCTAGCAAGCCTTGGAGTTCGTTCGCTTGCTGCTCGAGCCGCTTGATCTGTCGCTTCGTGGTTTCGCTAAGTTCGGATTCGCCGTCGCCACGCTTTGCCCGTGCGCCGGCTCGTAGTTCCGCGATCTGCCTTTCGAGATCACGTTTCGCTTTACGCACGCTTTCCAATTTTTCGGCGCGTTCGGCCTTGTCGAAGATGATGTCTTCGGGGGTGTCGCCGCCGGCCTGCAATTCACGGTCATGGCTTGCGGAAGGATGCTGCGCCGGGATCACCGCATCCTGCGCGGAAATCGGCCGCTGGTTCATAAATGCAGGCGAAACGATCTCTATCCCCCTGCGGTGCAGGGTGTCGAGGACGCATGCACGCAGTTTCGAGCGGCGCGACAATAATTGTTTGACGTCGGAGAGGAACCCCGAAATCCGATACCTGACGGCAAAGTCGCCGAGGTCCAGAATCTGCACGAATGGGTCGTCGAGTTGTGCGCTTTTTGCCGCTTCCAGCAGTGCTGACTCGACGGCTTTATGAGCATTGTCGTAGCCGAGCGATAGGGAGCATGAGACGATGGTTCCCGAAGAGCGCACGACCGTAACGGGATGTGCGACCAGATACATATTAGGGAGGGTAGTGAGGTCGCGGTCCTCAGTCTGAATTTCGGTGTGGAACAGTCCGCGCTCGGTCACTCTCCCGAATTGCTCGCCCACTCGTACGAAATCCCCCGGACCGAAGCTACGCACCGATCGCAGCATGAGACCTGCCATCGCGTTGCCGACAATGGTTGTCGACGATAAGGCAATGACCGCGGTCAGAACCAAGCCGAGCAGGCCCAGGAGTTGGCCGCGGGTTTCTACACCCACGGGCAGCGTGAGAATCGCCGCCACCGTAGCTGCGGCAGTCAACAACAATATCGCGATCTGTCGCGAAAAATTGTTCTCCAATCCGGTAGCGGAGTTCCGGCGCAGGATCAGCCGGTCGAGTGCCCACAGCCCGGAACCGAACAGGGCGAGGACCGCCAGCAGCGGCAGGAAATCGGTGAGCACTACGAGAAAGCGCTCGATCATCGCGTAGCCGCTCCAGGGACGAACTCACTACGGCAAAGCATATCAAGCCGCCTGCTGAAAGGTTTCATGACGTCCTCCGGTTAATGTCGATCCCAGTTCATGTCGCCAGAAGTGTTTGCCGTAGGTTCTAGGCCGAGCGCAGGCATTGGAACACATAATGTATCGGCTAGGAACAGTTTCCCGGAAGAATCTGAACCCGCCGGCTGCTATATGCGAAGGCCGCGCGGCCGGGAGATGGGGTGCGACGTTTCGGCCATGATAGTATAAAAGCAGCTGCGCCATGCGGGCCGGTGGGTTTCGGCCGTAGACGGCTAACGCCGGTCAGAGCAGGGGGGCGTGAGATTTAGTGTCTGAGCCAACGAGAAAGAAGTTCAACGTCGACGAGATGTCGGCTCATGGAGTTCGCGCGCATGTGCGGGCTCAACGGCGTCCGATGCTCTCCGCGCGGGCTGCCGGCGGTGCGGCGATAATTCTTGCGGGGGTCGTGTTGTTCTCCGCAGCCAAGGCGATGTTCGAACCGGCGACGCCTCTTAGTTGGTACTTACCCTTCGGCGTTTTGGGTTTGTTGCAGTTGATGATGATTGCGGCGCTGCAGCGGCCGATTCCTGTCGACAAGCTCGAGAGCTTTGCATTTTTGGACGTGGTCGCGGCATGCGGTGTCATCGCCTGGGGAGGTGCGGCTTCGGGTCGCACTCACAGCGCACAGCTTTTCCTGGTGGGGCTGGCCATGAGCGCGGCGGCGTTGGTGCCTTGGGGGCCGAAAATCCAAGCGGCCCTGTGCATCACCGTGCTGGCCGCCACTCAAGCCAACGTTTACATGGTCAGCGGTGGTTTTCTTAGCGGGCTCGCTTTCCCCACCCTGGTGCCGGTCGTGGTTTTGCTTGCGGCCTCGATTTACGTCTCTTATTCGCTTGACCGGACCCGGCTTGCTGCGGGGCGTGAGGAGTTGCGCCGTATCGCTGCCGAAGCCGAGGCGGTGGAGCTGAACGAACTGCTCGCCGACAATGTAGCTGCGCGGACTGCGGACTATCGTGCCGTTAATCGAGAGCTGGAAAATTTCACCTATTCGGTAGCTCACGATCTTCGCGCTCCATTGAGAAGTATGGATGGTTTCGCTGCTGCGGTATTGGACGACTATGGCGACCGCCTCGATGAAGATGGCCGTGACTACCTGTCGCGTATCAGCGCATCGGCACAGAAGCTGGGAGTGCTGATCGATGATTTGCTCAAACTTTCACAGGTGGTGCGTGTCAAGATCGAGCGTCGCGAGATCGATTTGAGCAAGATCTATGAAGAGAGCTTTGCCCAATGGCGCGAAACTGATCCGTCGCGCCGGGTTGAAATCAAGGTGGCACCCGGAATGATCGCCGAAGGCGACGCTGCCCTACTTCGCCTAGCGATCGACAATCTCGTGGGAAATGCGTGGAAATTCACAAGAAACGAGGATCCGGCTATAATAGAATGTGGCCGGTTGGAAGAGGATGGCGGTTACGTCTACTTTATCAAAGACAACGGCGTAGGTTTCGATGAGACTTATGCTGCCAAACTGTTTAAAGTATTCGAGCGCCTGCATGTTGACAGACAGTTCGAAGGAACGGGGGTCGGACTTGCTACGGTCCGACAAGTAGTGGAGCGTCATGGGGGCCGGGTATGGGCTGAGTCCGAGCCCGGTAAGGGAGCGGCATTTTATTTTACGCTGCACTAATCAGTAGGGGGCGGTGGAGGAACTGGTGATACTGCTTGCCGAAGACGATCCTAATGACGAGTTGCTCACGGTTCGTGCGCTCAAGAAACTCGGCATTGGAAACGAGATCGAGGTCGTTCGCGACGGCGCGGAGACCCTCGAGTTTTTGTTTGCGACCGGCCAGCATGCCGGCCGCGACCCCGCCGACCTCCCCCAAGTTCTCTTGTTGGACCTGAAGCTTCCGAAAGTAAGTGGGCTGGAGGTTTTGCAGAAACTGCGTGGGGAAGCCCTGACCAAGTGGCTCCCGGTGGTGGTTTTGACTTCGTCGTCGTTGGACAAGGATATGGTAGAGAGCTACCGGCTCGGCGCCAACAGCTTCGTCCAGAAGCCGGTGAACTCCACCGAGTTCAGTGAGGCCGTTCGTAACCTGGGACTCTACTGGTATCTTATCAACCGGCGTCCGAACGGGAAGCAAGCGGTCGCGGGCTGATAATCGTCCGGCCGGCGTGCCCGAGGCGGACTTGCCGGCCACGCCATTATGGAAAGCCTACAACAGGTAAGTTCGACTATTGCCCTGACCATGGGCGTGGCCTGGGCCAGCGGTATAAACCTTTATGCCGCAATCCTCATGTTGGGTCTGCTCGGAGCCGGCGGCAACATCGTTCTGCCTCCCGGCTTGGAAATACTTACCAACCCTTTGGTAATCGCGGCTGCCGGTCTCATGTATACGGTTGAGTTCGTTGCCGATAAGATTCCGGGAGTCGATAGCGCTTGGGACAGCGTCCATACTTTTATTCGCATCCCGGCGGGAGCCTTGCTCGCGGCCGAAGCCGTAGGGCAAGTGGATCCCGCGGTGTCGCTGGCCGCCGCATTGCTCGGCGCGGGCTTGGCGACCACTACTCATGCGGCCAAGGCCGGGACGCGTATCTTGATAAACGCTTCTCCTGAGCCCTTTTCCAATTCGTTCGCATCCTTCAGCGAAGATCTCATCGTGGTGGCGGGGCTCTGGGCAGCGCTAAATCACCCGCTGCTGTTTCTTGCCGCTTTGGTGCTGTTCTTGGTCCTTCTCGCATGGCTGATGCCGAAACTGTGGAGGGGGATCAAGGGTTTGTTTGCCAGGGTCAAGGGCTTGTTTGCGAAATCCGAAGCGGCCTCTGATGCTTGACGTGTCCAAGCGCGAGCTGCCGGGGCTTATATCGACGATAGATCGCCGAGCCATTCTATCTGTAGTGTCGCGCCGGGCTCGCGAGCGTCAATAAGCCTATATCGATGATGAGTCGGTGAGCCAGCTTATCAGTCTCGCCGCCAGCGCCGCATTGTTGTCTGAGAGAAAGCGGTTTTGGAAGATCGCGTCGTCTCCAAACACTACGAAGCGGCCTTCGCCGAATGTTCCGGCTACTATCAGTCCGAAAGCCTGAACCGCATCGCCAGGGTTGAGGGTCTTGTCGCCGTTCAGGTCGACCCAGGCTCGTGGCCCGCTACGGGCCACAACTGTTGCGTTGTCCCGCGTGTTCATCAGCGCCCAGCCTCCATACAAGTTGAAGTTCTCGAGGCCGTCTCCGAACTCGTGTTCGGAGAACTCTTCGACACGAAAGTTTACGTCATCATGGTCGAGCAAGTTTTCCTGCTCGTGAACGACTCCGTTGGAAACAGCAACGCCGAGATGTCGCAACAGCGGTGCTAGTGGAAAGGGAATGTGAAGCATCACTGCTAGGCGGCCGCCGCGAACCAGGAACTCGTTTACGGCCTGCAACTCCGAGGGACTAAGTGGTGCGAAGGCTCCGGAGATCACCAGTATGTCGACGTCCGAAAGCGCCTTCTCGTCGAGTGGGGACCGTCCTGCCGAAACCTTGTAGCCCTGCTCTGAGAACAGCGCGGCCAAGCCTGAGAGGT
>JAJRWY010000041.1 GCA_024276575.1 Candidatus Binatota bacterium | reverse complement strand
TTGCAGTGTGCGTGGCGTCTGAGAACCACGCCGCGAGCTTTCAAGGGCGATATCGGCTAAAAGGCAAGCGGGCGGCCTTGGCTGGCGCCGGGCGGATTCTGAGACCCGGTGGCCGCATAGGCGTTTCGTGAGATCCTCCAATGAGTGTTGTTCCGAGTTTTGATGAATTCCGAGAACTGGCCCGCAGCGCCAACACGGTTCCAGTTTATCGTGAGATAGCAGCGGATCTCGATACTCCGGTGTCGGCTTTTCTCAAGCTCCACCGCCAAGGCCAGGGTTTTTTGCTCGAAAGCGTGGAGGGCGGGGATCGTTGGGGCCGTTACAGTGTCTTGGGTACGGATCCCCTGATGACGGTTCGGGCTTGGGACGGCAAGGTGCGGATCTGCAGGCGTGGCGGCGTTACTGAGACGCTTGAACTAGGCGCCCTCGATGGGCTCAAACAGTTGCTCGCCCCTTTTCGCCAAGCCGAGGTCAAGGGTCTTAGCCGCTTCGGCGGCGGCTTCGTAGGCTACCTGGCTTACGATGTCGTCAGGAGTATCGAACGCTTACCCGACGATACGGTGGACGACTTGAAGGTTGCCGACGTAGCGGGATTGGTGGCCGACAACTTTGTATTGTTCGACAACGTGACTCACACCATGAAGGTGGTGTCTTTGGCGATCATCGATGAAGGTGGGAACCTGCGCCGAGCTTACGACGAGGCTCGCTCGGCGGTGGAGCAAACCGCGCAACGGCTACGCTCGACACCGGTCGTCGAGCCGCCTGCGGGCCCCGGCCCCACCGCTGCGCCTGTATCAAACCTTTCGCCCCAGCAGTACGGCGAGGCGGTCGAGCGTTGCCGGGAATACATACGAGCCGGCGACATCATTCAGGTAGTGATTTCTCAGCGCTACTCGCAGCCGCTGGCGAGCCATCCTTTCTCGATTTATCGAGCCCTGAGAACCATCAACCCTTCGCCCTACATGTTCTATCTCGACCTTGGCGAGGAAGTCGTGGCCGGCGCATCTCCGGAAGTGATGGTCAAAGTTGCCGGGCGCGAGGCCGCGGTAAGGCCGATAGCCGGCACCATCCGTCGCGGGCGTGACGCTCGCGAGGACCAAGCGTTGGTCGAGCAGTTGATGGCCGACCCCAAAGAGCAGGCCGAGCACATAATGCTGCTCGATCTCGGTCGCAACGATATCGGCCGCGTGGCTGAAACCGGGAGCGTGCGGGTCAGTGACCAGATGACCATCGAGCGTTACTCTCACGTCAATCACATCGTCTCCCACGTGTCCGGCCGGCTGAGGCCGGGCACCGACTGCTTCGATGCGTTCCGGGCGACCTTTCCGGCCGGCACACTATCGGGTGCGCCCAAGGTCAGGGCGATGGAGATCATTGAGGAGTTGGAGCAAACCCGGCGTGGGGTGTATGGCGGTGCGGTTGGGTATATAGATTTTCATGGAAATCTAGATACTTGTATAGCCATACGTACAGTATTGGTTAAAGGTGGTAGAGCCTACGTGCAGGTCGGTGCCGGCATTGTCGCGGATTCCGACCCGGTCAAAGAGCAGGCTGAATGCGAAGCTAAGGCACGGGCTATGCTGCTGGCCTTGGACCGGGCTGCGCAGATGGAGCATTCGTGAAAGAAATACTTTCTCGTTTGGTTGCAGGCCGGCTGCTCGACCGGGAGCAGATGGAACGGGCGGTGGGCTTGATCATGGACGGCGAGGTTGGGGAGGCCCAGGCTGGAGCGTTCCTCGCGGCTTTGAGCACGCGCGGTGAGACGGTCGAAGAGTTGGTGGCGGCGGTACGGGTGATGAGGCAGCGTTGTATTCGCGTGGAGTGCGATGGGCTGCTCCTTGATACTTGCGGAACCGGTGGCGACGGGCTCGGCACCTTCAATATTTCCACTGCCGTGTCTTTCGTGGCCGCTGCAGCCGGAGTGAAGGTGGCCAAGCACGGCAATCGCGCGGCTTCCGGCAAGGTGGGTGCCGCCGATGTTCTCGAGGCTCTCGGGGTGCGCATCGACTTGGGGCCGGAGGCCGCGGCGCGTGCGATTCGTGAAGTCGGCATATGTTTCCTTTTCGCACCCATCTATCACCCGGCGATGCGCCATATTGGCCCCGTAAGGCGCGCGCTTGGTTTTCGAACACTTTTCAATTTAACCGGCCCGCTGTGCAATCCCGCGGGTGTGAGGCGCCAGCTCGTTGGCTTGTTTGATGCTGCATGGATGGAGCCCGTGGCCGAGGCACTGCTGCAACTCGGCTGCGAAAGGGCGATGGTCGTTCATGGCGGCGACGGCAGTGACGAAATTGCGCTGAGCGCCGAGACCGCAGTGATTGAATTGCGCCATGGAAAGCTCGAACGCTACAGTATCGACCCCGGAGCTTTGGGGCTGGGTGCTTGTAGTCCGGAGGATATTGCGGGAGGGGATGCGGCCGGCAACGCCGGCATTATCCGGGAGATATTTTCGGGCAAGCCGGGCCCGGCAGCGGATATAGTTGCTTTGAACGCGGCAGCAGCCCTGTATGTGGCCGGTTCCTGCCCGTCGCTGGAACAAGGACTGGAACGTTCGAGGGGGCTGCTCGCCGGTGGACGGGCCGAAGCGAAGTTGCAGGATCTCATAGAGTTTGGCCGGCGCGTGGACGGATGATTCTAGAATCTATTCTTGAAGTGAAGCGCGACGAGCTTCGTAGGGCGAAAGCGGCCGTGAGCGAGTCGGCTCTGCGTGAGCGCGAACTCTACGAGAAGCCGCGCAGGGGATTCTTGGCGCGGCTCGGCGAGCATCAGGGCCGGCGTATCATTGCCGAGATCAAGAAGGCCTCGCCGTCGAAAGGCCTGATCAGGGAACACTTCGAAGCACCGGCCCACGCGCGAGACTACCAAGCCGCCGGAGCCTGCTGTATTTCGGTGCTGACCGACGAGAAGCATTTTCTCGGGAGTTTGAGCGACCTGGAAGAGGTTCGCGCTGCTTGTTCGCTGCCTTTGCTACGCAAAGACTTCGTAATAGACGGTTATCAGATCGTCGAAGCGAGATCCTTCGGTGCCGACGCGGTCTTGCTCATCGTCGCGGCGCTCGACGGCGGCTTGCTGGGCGAGCTGTCGGATCTTGCCGCCGCGGAGGGTTTGGACGTGTTGGTCGAAGTTCATGACGAAGCGGAGCTCGAGACTGCTCTTGGGGCGGGATCGGTGCTTGTCGGCGTCAATAATCGAAACCTCAGGACTTTCGAGACTTCGATCAACGTGACCCGTTGTCTGGCGGCTTTACTACCCGATGAAGTAACCGCGATTTCGGAAAGCGGCTTGAGGCATCCTCACGAACTCGGCCAATTGGAGGCCCTCGGCATCGACGCGTTTTTGATCGGGGAGTCTTTCATGGCGGTGCCGGACCCCGGAGCGGAACTGCGCCGCTTCTTGTCGGGCTGATGCCGCTATGGGTAAAAATATGTGGCGTTACCGTCGCTAGCGATGCCAGTGCGGCGGTGGACTGTGGGGCTGATGCGATTGGCGTGAATTTCTTTCCGCGTAGCAAGCGTTTCTGTTCTCTTGCGCAGGCGGTCGAAGTGATCAGGGCCGTGCCGTCGGGCTTCCCGGTCTACGGAGTGTTTGTGGATGCCTCGCGCGATTATATAGAGCGGATGGTTAGAGACAGCGGTATCAACGCCCTGCAGTTCCACGGTGGTGAAAGCGAGGAAATCGTTAGTTCGTGGGATCTGCCGGTCATTCGGGCGCTGCCAACGGTTTCGCGGGAGGCGGCCCGGCAAGCGTTATGCGGGTCCGGAAGCTATCGTGTATTGCTCGACAGTGCGGCCGGAGGAGGCAGCGGTATCCTTATCGAGGAGTCTGTGCTCGAGGGCCTCGATCTCGCTTCGGCGATTCTCGCAGGTGGCCTGACAGCGGACAATGTCGCTGATATCGTCGCGCGATTCGCGCCCTACGGCGTAGACTGCGCCGGCGGGGTGGAGCGATCCCCGGGCTTGAAGGATGTCCGATTGATGAGGAAGTTTATTGACAATGCGCGTTAAGCAGCCTGACCCGGCCAAGTCCGGAGGCGCGGCCTTGCCCGGCCCTGACGGGCACTTCGGTGACTTCGGTGGCCGTTATGTGCCGGAGACTCTGATGCCGGCCATTCTTGAATTGGAAGAGGCTTACCGGCACTGGGGCAAAGACCCGGCTTTCGCCGCCGAGCTGTCGTCTCTCAACAAGCTGTACACAGGCCGGCCCACACCTTTGTATGCCGCCGAGCGCCTGAGTTCGCGGCTCGGCGGTGCAAAGATCTACTTGAAGCGCGAGGATCTCTGCCATACCGGCGCGCATAAGATCAACAATGCTTTGGGCCAGGCCTTGCTGGCCAAGAGGATGGGCAAGGGACGGGTGATTGCCGAGACCGGGGCTGGGCAGCACGGGGTGGCCACGGCGACGGCGGCTGCTCTGCTCGAACTGGATTGTGAAGTGTTCATGGGCAGTGAAGACATCCGCCGGCAGTCCTTGAACGTTTTTCGCATGAAGTTGCTCGGCGCGGAAGTGAAGGCGGTCGACAGCGGGAGCTGCACCCTCAAGGATGCCATCAACGACGCTATGCGGGACTGGGTCGGCAATGTTGTGGACACCTACTATCTAGTGGGATCCACCATGGGGCCGCATCCGTACCCGCAGATGGTCAGAGATTTCCAGGCCGTGATCGGCGGCGAAACCCGTGCTCAAATCCTAGAGTACGAAGGGCGCTTGCCCGACCTCCTGGTCGCCTGTGTGGGAGGTGGCAGCAATGCGATGGGACTGTTTCATCCCTTCGTGGATGACGTTGCGGTGGCGATGGTGGGGGTGGAAGCCGCCGGACGGGGATTGGATGCC
>JAJRWY010000040.1 GCA_024276575.1 Candidatus Binatota bacterium | reverse complement strand
TCTACACCGAGGGCTTCGACGGCTTCGTTACCTCCACCGCCGCCTCGATTGCTACCGGCTGGAACGACCAGTTGCCGGGTGGGATTCTCACCCACTGAAGTTACGCGCCTTTCCACGGCGCACTGAATAATGCGGGTTAATTCAAGAACTCGAGCAGGGCTGCTGAGAAAGCATCGGCGGCGTCTTCTTGGGGGAAGTGCCCACCGCCGTCCAGGGTTTGCAGGCGGGCTGCGGGAAAGAGTTCGAGCATTCGATCGAGTTCGTGAGTACGGAAGTACGCGTCGGGGAAACCCCACAGCAACAAGACCGCAGCATCGAGACGAGCCAGTGAGCCTGTCACTTTTTCCATGAGCTGCCTGAACCCATCCAGCCTTTCCAGCTCCAGTACCGCGCGCCGCGTTTCTACGCGGTTGAAAGGCTCGGCGTAAACCTTGTGCAAAGCCGGACTGCGCGCCGCCTTGAGTAACAAGCCCAGGCCGTGGGCGAACATGTTGAGCCTTACGAACAGCAGTTCACCGATACCGGGCAGAGCAAAGGGCCACCAATAAGCCGGAGCTTTGAAGCCGGGGTGTATGCTGGTGTTCACCAACACTAGTTGCGAAACCTGTTCAGGCTTCTCGATCGCGCAAGCCATGCCGATGGGGCCGCCCCAATCGTGAAGAACCAAGCGTAGCGGCCCCAGTTCCCTCTGCGCGTCGAGAGCGTCTATGAAACCACGCAATACTCGTGCCTGCGTGACAAACCCAGCCGTCGGCTGCGGCGCCGACGAGAGTCCGAAGCCGGGTAGATCGGGCACGATCACGCGAAAACGACTGCTCAGCAAGCTTATTTGCTCACGAAAACAAAAGGAGTACAGCGGACTGCCGTGCACCATCAACACCGCTGGCCCCTCGCCCGCATCCACGAAATGAATGCGGTGGCCGTCGACTTCCAGCTCGCGCTGCGGCAAGCTTGCGTAAAGCTCTTGGTCTCCGCTCACTGCCGCTCCCTTAACCGTGGCCGCTCGACAAGCGCGATTCTACCACGCTTGAAAGGGAACTCCGTGAGCGTAATGAGTTCTCCCATCTCGCGCAGCACCGTATCGTCGACCCCGGCACTGTCGAAAAGTAGATACTCCGGGCCGCCGCTCCCCGATCCCCTGCCAGAGACCCCAGCGTTCCGGGAGCCGCGTTCACCGATCTTACTCTCAGGCCTGCCGGAGGTCCGAGCATCGCCGGAGACATGCTCGTGGATCTCACTTCCGAGCTCGCCGGAGGCCCGAGCGGCGCCGGAGACATGCTCGTGGAGCTTACTTCCGGGCCCGCCGGAGGTCCGAGCATCGCCGGAGACATGCTCGTGGAGCCTACTTCCGGGCTCGCCGGATGCCGGAATCAGAAAGCCGCGCGGCGCATAATACCAAAACACTGCTGGGAGTTCGCCGACAACCGCGGCCGGCCAATGTTCACGCGCTATCGCTGTGGACATCCGGCCGAGCTTGTCGGGAATCCTATTGCTTCCGCTCAGAGTGTCGCTCAATCCCACGGTATAGGTCCCGAAACGCAGCGCAGCCATTACGACTACGCAGGTCCCAGCGAGCATCACCCGCGCATTGCCGCCTTCGAAGTAAGCAAGCAGAGGAATCAACACCGCCACCACCGCGGCGAATACCGCGATCAGGATAAAGGGCGCGGGCGACGGTGTCTCATAGAAAAGCCATGTAAGCGGCGCCGACAGCAAGAGAAGACACGCTGCCGCCAAGCCGACGCGCTTAGCCACGTATGAACAAGCCTCGGCGAGGCGGTCGACACCGTCCGGCAGTACCCTTTCGCTGCGCTCACTCCAGCTTTCGAAAACCATGGCCGCCGCAACCAGCATGGTCGGCACCATCGGCATGAAGTAGCGGGCCGCCGAGTCGCCGCGCAACCAGTAGGGAACGAAGTTTATCAGCGGCGCCAACACTGCGAATACGAAAGCATCCCCGTAACGGATGCGCATCGAGGCGCGCACATCCTCGCTGGCCAGTGCGAGGAGCAAAAAAGAAAACGGCGCGGCCAGCAGCAGAGCCTCGAAGGGATAGGACACCAAGTGTTTGACGGTAGAAAAAAACGACGACGGCGCCCCGCGCATGAACACCTCGCGTTCAAGAGTGGCCCATATCTCTCCTGCTCCGGCCTCGATACTGGCAGGCAATAGCCAAACCGCGGCAAACACCGCAACGACAGCAAAGCTGCATAGCAGCCCGGGTGAATACAATTCCCGTCCGCGCCGCGTGAACAGCAGGTAGCCGCAAGTGGACAGATAAAAGAACAGCAAAGCCGGCTCGCGTTTGGTCAGAAAGGCAAGGCCCGCCAATAGCGATGCCGGCAACCAGAGCGAGATTCCTTTCTTGCCGCCCCGATCGGCCCGAAACCAAGTCCACAAGGAAGCGCTCACGAGCAATGTAAACAGCAGGTCTATCTCGCCGAGACGCGCCTTCTCCCCGATTATGGGAGCAAGTATGACGGCCGCCGCAAGAAACATCCGCGCGCGCATCGCCAAGATTCCCGAAGTAACCCAGACCATGAACACGGCAAGTACGGCTACCGACAACACCGAGGGCAACCGTGTGCTGAATGCGTCGACGACGGCGCAGGCTCGACCGCCGCAAGCCATAGCCGGCCAATCCACTTCCCCAGAGTACTCGGCATCAAACGAGGCGCCGCTACGTACTGTGGTGTCGATGGAAACGCCCGGGCTAGCGCTCAGACCACCGGCAGCACCGGCGACGCCGGCCAAGCCCTCGATCGGACCACCGCTCAGACCGCTAGGTGCACCGGCATGCGCGCCGCCGTTTGAAGCCTCGCCGGCCGGGCAAGCGAAGCCCAAGCGGCTACGAACCGTCGCCACCGCCACTATGGCCCAATTATACAATGGCGGCTTGTTCAAATAGACGGCGCCGCCGTAACGCGGCACCAAATAGTCTCCGCTTTCGATCATGTTGCGGGCGATCAGCGCGCGACGGGGTTCTTCGTGCTCGAGTTCACCGGTGCCAAGATAAGGTAGGTAGATACACAGCGCGGCCAAGGCCGCCAGCAGCGCCGCCGCGGCGCTTTGTAATCGCGAAGACACCAGCATCGTCGCTTACAGAAGGGCCGCCACAGCGTCAAACCGCGCGGAACGACCGCGTGCGGAGATACAAGCGTCCGGCAGATCCCCTCCCTCTCACCTGCCACCTGCCCCTTCCCGCCGACCCGGCGGCAACGGCTGCGCCGGCAGCACACGGTCGCAGGTCTTCCTTTCACCACTGCCATCGTCGCCTTCCACGAGGTAGCCGAGCGCAACGAGTTGCCCCACAACCTCGGCCGCTTTGCCGGCCAGCCGCGGTGCCGGAACTGCGATTGCCGCGGCGGCCACACGATGGTCGAGTGGCATCGCGACGGGCTGTAACTCGAGGGGATCCGTCTCGAGGTCGTAGGCACGCAAACGGCAATCGGTGCCGACGATAGCGCGCCAGCGCTCGTCACGGGCGCTGCTTTCTACACCGACACGATTGTTGCCCCAGGCGCTACGGATAGTGCCCAGGGGCACACCGTCGCGCAAATCTATCCCTTCTGCAGCCAAGCCCACAGCCGCCAAGATCGTAGGCGCGATGTCTCGCAACGAAGCCGTGCCGCTACCGGCTGCCGGTTCCACGCCCGGAGCCAGCAGGACCAGTCCGACGTCTACCACCTCGCCGTGATGGCTGTGGCCGTGCCCGGTGCTACCGTGATCCCACAGTTCTTCGCCGTGGTCGGACGTGAACACCACCACACCTTGGTCGAGCCAGCCCTTGGCCTCGGCAGCATCGAGCAGGCGGCCGATCTGAGCATCCACGAAGTCTACTTCCTGTTCATACGCGGCCCGAGCTTCGCTCCGCTCGGCGGCCGAATACGGGCGGGAGTCCGGCAGAGTAATAGCGCCCGCGACCCAACCTCCGGCGTGCTCCCAGGGCATGTGCACGTCGATATAGTGAACCCACAAATAGCTGCCGCGCGCATCGAGGCTCTCGATGGCACGGATCGCCAGGTCGGTGGTATGGACAGCACTGTCGTGGGAATCCTTGTTGGGAAAGCCCGTCAAAAGCATGCGGCCGGGCGGATGCAACGACTGCTCGAAGTGGTCGAAACCGCGGTCGAAACCGTGTGCGCCAGTCAGCCAGGCGTTGGTGAGCACCGCCCAGGTTTCATAGCCGGCGGCGTGAAGTTGCTCCGGCAACACGGCGACCTCTGGGTCTATACCCTGAGTACTGCCGCCGGGCCGCGCCGAAGCGCCGTGGCCGGACACCGGGAGTCCGGTTTGCATCGACGCCATGGCCGGCAGGGTCCACGAAGAAGTCGACATCGCACGCTGCCAACTGAGCCCCCGCGCGGCTAGACGCGAGAAGGATGTCATCTCGCGCATTGAATCCCAACGCAGCGTGTCCACCGTAATGACGAGGACCGGGGGTGCATCGTGGAAGGACTGCGAACGGGGGAATTCCGGCGCCAGTTCCTCGGCCAGATCGCCCAGCGCGATCCGCCACGCGTTCGAGCCGGGACCGACCGAGGCGCCCTCAACCAGCACCACGTAACGAGCGCCGATCATGCCTATAACGCTGCACAAGATCCCCACCGCCAGACGGATACGTGCATTGGCAACGCGCTCTAAGGCCATGGCAAGACCAGCGGCTGCTACGACAAGGCCGGCAATGACACCGGTAGTGCCGTAGACGCCGAAGGGCTGCGCCCAGCCAAGCGTCATGACAAGCGCAAACATGCCCGGCCACAGCGGCGACTGCGGCCACCCCACGGGCAACAGGCGAATCTGCGAGATGCACAGAATACCGAGACCGAACAGCTCAAACGCGTACTGCCAAGCCAGCACCGGCAGATAGCCGCGCGTAGCTAGAAAACACTCGACGGCGGCCAACACCGCCCAAGCCGTCGCTAGGTCGCGGATGCGGGCTCCCTCCGGGAAACGGGAAGACGATTCAAGCTGTGCGGCAGACACGCTTACGTCTAGCGGAGGGGCGTTGGGAGTGTCAACAACACAGCCGGGCTCGCAGGCCACCTCGCCGGCTGCGTTGCTGTACAGTCCGATCCAAAGCGCTGGAACGAACTGGAGTCGGTAGGGGAAGACCCTCTCGGTCTAGAGCGCATATTCATGAAACCTTTGCTACGAGTCTCAAGCGCCCGCAATCTCGGCCCCCGTGCTCACTTTTCGGCCCTCGACGTACTGTTAGTACGCCTGCGGGCCTCATCGCGGCGCTTGGACCGATCTCACGGGCGCTTACGACTCTCGCGACGAGGTTTCACGAATAACGCGCTCTAGGAGCGTACGCTCCGCTGCTACGACTCAACCCGCAAGGAGCAGCCGCAAAGATTAGCACCGTAGAGACATTGATTCGGAGTGCCGGGCCGAATAGTCGAAACACCATGAGTTCGAAGCGGGCTCCGCAGCAAGCGCAACAAGCACAGGCACCGCCGGCGGCGTCCGAACTGTTGCAGGCGTTGGCCACGCTCGGCCACGACGAGTTTCGTCCGGGCCAGCGTGAAGCCGTAGAGACGCTGTTGAGCGAAGGACGGCTGTTGCTGGTGGCACCCACCGGTGGAGGTAAGAGCCTGGTTTACCAACTGCCGGCAATACTGCTTCCGGGAACCTCAGTGGTGGTTTCGCCGCTGATCTCGCTCATGCAAGACCAGGTCGCAGCTCTCGAGGCGCGCGGAATCGCGGCAAGCTACTTCTCTTCCACCCTCGATCAAGAAGAGATGAGACTGCGCTTGCGGCGCAGTAGGCAAGGAGCCTACAAGATCATCTACGCGGCGCCGGAAAGACTGGCCTTCGAGGGCTTTCGTTCGATGCTCAGCTCTCTTGACTGTCCTTTGATCGCCGTCGACGAAGCCCATTGCATCAGCGAGTGGGGGCACGACTTCAGGCCGGAATACATGCGTATAGGCGAGTTGCTGGCCACCCTGCCCGGCGCCCGTGTGCTTGCTTGCACCGCCACGGCCACCCCCGAGGTTCGAGACGAGATAGTCGCCCGGCTCGGCCTGGATGCAAGCACCAAACAATTCATACACGGATTCGCCCGCCCCAATCTCGCTTTGCGCGTGCGCGAGACTGCCGGTGCTGCCGAACGCCGTAACTGCGTGGATGCGGTCTTAAAGGAAGTGCTCGGAGGTCCCGGCCAGAGCAGTGGGGCAGTGATCGTCTATGCAGGAACACGGCGTGCAAGCCAGAGTGAAGGCGAACGTTTGATATCCACGGGCTGGCGGGCAGCCACCTACCATGCAGGACTCAACGGTAAAGTTCGCGACCGGGTTCACCGGGAGTTCTCATCGGGCAGTCTCGAGGTCGTGGTAGCTACCAACGCCTTCGGCATGGGCATCGACCGGGCCGATGTGCGCGCAGTGATACACTTATCCCCGCCGGGTTCCGTCGAAGCCTACTACCAAGAAGTCGGGCGCGCGGGCCGCGATGGCGACGACGCCGTAGGCTTGCTGATGATCTCGCCCGGCGACATGGCTCTACGGCGCTATCTGATCGACAGCACCGTAAGCGAGCAAGGAGTCGACCCGGCCGTCGGCGAGCATAAGTGGCATATGTTTCTGGAACTGATGCGCTGGGCTGAAGGCGGTAGTTGCCGCCACGATGCGATACTGCGCTACTTCGGCGACGAAGCCGAGACACTGTCTGGTTGCGGACGCTGCGACGTCTGCACGAGCCTCGACACCGGCGCCGGTGACGACACCGAACGAGTAACGCTCATCGTGCGCAAAGCTCTCAGTGCTGTTGCACGAATCAACGGTGCCTTCGGCCTCAACGTAGCCGCAAAACTCTTGTGCGGCAGTGAAGACCCGAGACTCGACCGTTCGGGCTTGTCCGCATTGCCGACCTTCGGAACGCTCGGAGAACATTCCGAGCAATGGATTTTGCGCCTACTGCGCCGTTGCGTCAGCGCCGGCTGGGTCGATTTCCAGGGGGGTGACCGCCCGGTGGTCGTGCTTACTCCCACCGGGCGCGCAGTAATGAAAGCACAGCAACCCGCGCGCCTGTTACTGCCGGCCAAGCGCAAGGAGAAAGCTGCGGTTCACCGGACATGGCCGGCGACTGCCCGTAAAGATCTTCGTTCGGGTGCGGTAGCAGTAGCAAACGACACGGCTGAATCCGCCGATCCGCTTACCGAATCGTTGTTCGAAGCCCTACGTTTTCATCGTCTGGTACTAGCGCGTGTGCAGAAGGTTCCACCTTATGTGATAGCGACCGACCGCTCGCTGCGCGAAATCGCCGGGCTAAAACCCGCCGATATCGAAGAATTGATGCAGGTTCATGGAATCGGCCCGGCCAAAGCCGAGAAGTACGGCGAGGGCCTGCTCGGTGTCGTACGCGAAAGCCTGAGTGCCCAAGCTCGATCGCGTTAGCCTGCATTATTCGTGAAACCTCGTCGTGAGAGTCGCAAGCGCCCGTGAGATCGGTCCAAGCGCAGCAGTGAGGCCCTCGAGCCGGCGTAGCGGACGAACGAGCACGGGCCGAGATTGCGGGCGATCGAGGCTCGTAGCAGAGGTTTCAGTAGAGCAATGCAGGTTAGCGGCAGTCGCGCGCGTTCAGCAATCCCAGTCCAGCGGATCGCTGGGATGAGGCCTGTAACAGCAGAAAGTCCCCGTCGATAGGCTTAGAGACAGATGGTAGCCCACATCGGCATTATGATCGGATATTCTGGCCAACGCCGACTTGATCGCTTTGGTTACACTGACACGGGCCCGCTCGCTGTGAGAGGCGCTCCTGCGCGGCCGCCCGTCAAGGCCCGTAGCTGCGGCAAGCTCGTGGCTGAGGGTATCGATCTCCTTGCGGATCAAAGCGG
This sequence comes from Candidatus Binatota bacterium, assembly GCA_024276575.1. GTDB lineage: Bacteria > Desulfobacterota > Binatia > UBA1149 > CAITLU01 > JAJRWY01. Next base: position 3,786 of record JAJRWY010000040.1, on the reverse strand, counting down.
CGTGCATACTATCGTTGCAAGCTTCCGCACGGGTCAAAGCACTGCGCAGCTCATGTATGCGGTCGCGATACGACGTAATAGCACGAGCGTCGATACTCTCCCCCCGCGTCACCCAATGACACCCTGTAGTCAAGATCAGCCGCTACCCCTGTGGCAAGTGGCGAAACTGTGGGAGTCCGCAACGACACGAGCGCCATGGCATGGATGGACTCGCCGGGCCGTCCCAACAGCGCCGCTATGTAGGCAAGGCCCTTGCAGTCCTTGAGCCTCGTCAGATCCCCCTGATAGCCGATCGACCAGAACTCGCCGCTGCGCTTGAAGACCGGACGCTCGCGCAACGGCGTGGCGGGTTCCCGATCGCGTGCGCGAACGGGCAAGCGCTCCTGCCGGGATACGGACTCGAGTAGCGCCGCTGCGCTACTTGCTACGGTCTTCATCGAAAACTCCCCGGCGCCGGCCTTCACCCGGGCCAGGATATCTCGCGCAAGCTTGGCATCACTCCGGCTACCTGAAGAAACCAGCATACGGGCATGGGCATGATCAGCACGAATCACCAACGGCGCGGCGCCCATGGCGGCGTTCTGCTCTCGCCCGTTACGAAATTGAGAAGCCGCTTCGTCGAAACGGCCACAAACCCCGGCCAGCATTCCAAGATAAACGGCCACCGAACCGTACGAGGCCGCCCCACAGCCGACCACCGCATTCAAATCGGCAAAAGGAATGAGCAACTCGTAAAGCAGGGTTGCACGCGGCACATCTTCGAGAAAGACACAGACCTCAGCAAGCAGCGTCATCGCAGCAAGCCAGTTTCCGTCTTTGGGGATATGTTTGAACTCCGCGGCGGCCAAGCGCTCGAAGTCACGCTGAGCTTCAGCCCTACGGCCGAGTTCACAATACAGTAGGCTTAGTCCGCAGCGCCAGATCGGCAAACCTGGATACTCCTCGAGAAAGGCATTGAGAGAAGGCTCCAACTCGTCCAGGCGTCCTTGCTCCCGGCGTATGGAAAACGACTGCACCCCGTAGAATTGAAGCGCGGTCAGCGCCTTCTCTCCCTGCGGAGCCGATACCGCCGCCAGTGCTAACGACTCCGCTTCTTCGAAACGCCCCTGCATCAATGCACGCGTGGCGGAGAGCAGCCGAGAATGCCACACGTATACGGGGAGATGGAGTTCCTCGGCTACCTGGGCATAGCGCCTCATGGCACGGTCGGCATCGTCCACGCGCCCCTGCTCGAGTAACGCGCTGATCGTCCACAGCCTCACTCCCAACACCGTGTCCTGCCGGCCGGCTCGCAAAGCCGCTCGTTCGGCTATTTCAGACGCCTTCAAACGTAGAGGGATTCTACCCGGCCCCCAAATTACCGATTGCCTTTCCGCCCACACCGCTGCGCTGCTTTCGTCATCACCCAAGCGTTCTGCCATCTCCACCGCCATGGTGCTAAGCGGCTCGGCTCGGTCGTGGCGCGGGGAAAAATACAAGGCCACGGCAAGACGGCTCAATACTCGCGCCCGTAAGAGACTGTCGCGACCGCCAAGCGCATCCAAAGACTCTTCCAGCAAGGAAACCAGTTCCCAAGATACGTTGCCGTCCTCCACGAAGGTGCTTCCGTAACCGAGAACCGCACGGGCCAGGGTTTCCGGATCGAGCAAGTGCCGGGCAAGCGCCACCGCCTCGAAGAAAGTGCGGCGCGACTTCTGTACATTCCCCTTACAGCGCTCGGCTTCCCCAAGGCCCATCAGCAAGGCGCATTGCCGGACCGGATCGGAATCGAGCACGCTACTGGCTGCAAGCGCACGCATGTACCAAGCCGCTGCATTTTCATGCGCATGAAGAGAGAACGCCCGTTCGGCGACTCTTACTGCATAGTCAAGAGCCTTCGCAGGCGAAGCGCTGGGAAGAGCCTTGAGAAAATGGCCGGCGATATCGCTTTCGTCTCGCTCGAAGGCCTCCGTCTTTTCCTCTTCCAGCGCTTCACCGGCACGCTGGTGAAGACGTCTCCGTAGTTCGTCATCGAGTTCGTCGTATAGCGCTTCGCGAAAAAGCGAATGGCAGAAGACTAATTCACCGCCTTCCGTAGGGCCCTCGGAAACGATTCCCAAGCTGCAAGCCTCTTCGAGCGCCGGCCGCAGTAAACAGGCATCGCTGTTATCGATGGCCGCGAGACCGTCGAGGGCAAATCTCCGTCCCAGTACGGCGGCAATACGAAGGAGCCTGCGTGACTCTTCTCCCAGCAACGAGAGCCGGCCGTAGATGGCACTGGAGACGCTGCCGGGGACTTCCAACGTGGAAGCGCGGACCGAGGCCACGGCATTAGCGCCCCCTCCACCACGGTAACGACGCAACAACTCTTCAACAATGAAGGGATTGCCCTCGGCCGTTTCTTCGAGTCCGGCAATCAACTCGGGCGAGGGCGGCCTCCCTAGCACATGCTGAGCCATATGCTGCACGTCCAAGGAAGTCAGCCGTTGCAAGTGGAGAACTTTTCCATGACGCAGCGTATCTGTGATGGTCTCGCCGTCACGTGCTGCAGCCAGGGAATGGTCCCTCAGTGTCGCCACGATCACTGCGCGTGTATCGACCAAGCAGTGCGATACCGAACGCAGCAACATCAAGGACTGAGGATCGCCGTCGTGTATATCGTCGAAAACGAGCAGCGCCGGAGCCTCGGCGCAGCTACGGCGCAGCCAAGCAGCGACAGCCTCCATCATTCGGAAACGGCCTTGCTCGGGCTGCAGCGGCAGGGGCCGCGAGAGTCCCGGCAAGATGCTACGCAGCTCGGGCGCCAGCAGACCGAGTTCGGCCCCCAGCGGGCCTATTTCGTTCGCCACCTGTTCGGGACTCAGAGGCTCGGTAAGCGAGCGAAACACTTGGCTCCAGGGCCAGTAGTCGCGGGCGGTAGTTTCTTCGTCGCAGACTCCCCACGCCACCCGCAATCCACGGGAAGCCGCAATCGAAGCAAATTCTTCAGCAAGCCGGGTCTTGCCGATCCCCGCTTCGCCGTGGATGAAAAACAAGGAGCCGTGGCTTTGCGCAACCGTCTCCAGCGATTCGCTAAGACTCAGCAGTTGGGAAGAACGGCCAAAAAAAGCGCCCCGAGCCTGCGGCGCCTCGCTATCGGCCGTCGTAGCGTCCGCCGGTGTCCGGGGCCTCCGAATCTGCGGCCCAAGCCGGAGCCGCTTGGGCCTTGGCCAGTGCCCACGCCGTTTTCTCCAGTAAACCCAGTGAATTGCGCAGGATCCTTGCTATTCACCACCCCTTCTCCCGTGAAGCGAAAGCATCGATAAATTGAGAACTAGTGCCATTGCCGGGCACGGCCTCAACAAATCCCGGCCACTTGCCAAAAAGCGCTAGCCATGCGGCCGAGAATCCACATCCACAACAGCCGTAGCCGCTGGATCACTCGCATCGGACGCATCATCCTAGTGGCTCGGTCGCGGGCTACGATTCCGAGCCTCGCAGGCACTATAACAAATAATTCCTAGCCGTATATCACATCGTAACCCTATTCTTCACGCTTAAGTCAAGAGAGTGGAGAGAGCGGGAGGGGGCTGCTACTCACGGCACCGCACCCAAAGCGCCGTCGAAGAGTAATCAATCTCACTGCCGCGAGCCCAGCTCGATCCCCACTCACAGCTACACCTGATCTTAGCCCGCATTATTCGTGAAACCTCGTCGCGAGAGTCGCAAGCGCCCGTGAGATCGGCCCAAGCGCAGCGATGAGGCCCGCAGGCGTACTTACAGTACGTCGAGGGCCGAAAAGCGAGCACGGGCCGAGATTGCGGGCGA
>JAJRWY010000039.1 GCA_024276575.1 Candidatus Binatota bacterium | reverse complement strand
GGTGGCGAGATTCTTCCGACCAATGAATCACCCGGTCGGATCGTGACGAATGGTGCCAGCCGCGCGAATCGTTCGAGCCCGTTCGGCAATAGCGGGCTTGTCATCACGGTGAACCCGCTGACGCTGGATTGGCCGGGTGCTTCGCCCATGCCGCCTGCTGACGACGAGGCGAATCTTGCCCTACGGGCGTTAGATTTTCAGGACCACTGGGAGCGGTTGGCGTTTGAGGCTACGGACCGATCCTACCGTGTGCCGGCGCAGCGCGCCCCGGACTACTTGGCCGGTCGTCGTTCTGATGGGCAGCTTGATACGAGCTACCCGCTTGGGGGCGGCTGGGCTGATGTGCGTTCGCTCATTCCGAAGGAAGTGGGGGCGGCTTTGGCGGCGGCGCTTCCCATGTTGGAAAAGAAGTTCGCTGGGTTTGCCGGTCCTCAGTCTCTAATCACCGCACCCGAGACGCGTGCCAGCGCGCCGATTCGCATCGTCCGTGATCCGATAACTCGCCAAGCGGTCCAAACCGCCCAGCTTTATCCCGTGGGGGAGGGCGCAGGTTATGCCGGTGGCATCATCAGTGCGGCCGTGGACGGCATCAAGACGGCAGACGCGGTAATGGCCCGTTTTGCTCCACCAAAATAGCCGATTGTGATAGGATGAAGGCTGCGGTTCGTCGCTGACACGGTGTTGACGGCTGTGGGCAGAATCTGCGGCACGGCGCATCGGGCGGGCCGCCATAATCGGGAACGCAAGAATCTGATGATTCCGGAAGATTTCGTCATAGGTCCGAAGCTTGGTGACTTGGTCGAGCAGATCGTCGCGAGTTATGAGTCGGATGGGCGTACGCAGCACATCGATCGCGTTTATGTGCCGTCTCGCGCCGAGATCATTCAGCTCGTTGAGAATCTTCTGGAGTTACTCTATCCGGGTTTCATCGGCCGCCAGCATCTGACCGAGCACAACGTCGCGTTTCATGTGGGAGACCTGCTCCCGCGCATCGGTGAGATCACGTTCAAGCAGATCTACCTTTGCATGTGTTATATGGCCGAGTCGGCCGATCCGGAAGGTCATCGCGAAGAGGCCTGTTCTGAAGAAGCTCGGCGGATGACGATAGCGTTTTTGGAGGGTATCCCGGCTATTCGCAAGATGCTCGCCAGTGACGTGCAGGCTTCATACGACGGTGATCCGGCCGCTTTGAATCTGGATGAAGTGATCTTGGCTTATCCGGGCATTCTCGCGATCAGTGTCCACCGGCTTGCGCATTCGCTGTACCAGCTCGGCGTGCCGCTCATGCCGCGCATCATGTCGGAATGGGCGCACCTGCAAACCGGGATCGATATCCATCCGGGTGCCCGTATCGGTGTGAACTTTTTTATCGATCACGGCACCGGCGTGGTGATCGGTGAGACGACGGACATCGGCAACCACGTCAAGATTTATCAGGGCGTGACGCTTGGTGCGTTGTCGTTCCCCAAGGATGAACGTGGTCGAGCGATCCGGGAGGCCAAGCGCCATCCAACAGTGAAGGACTATGTTACGATCTATGCCAACGCGATTGTCCTCGGCGGGGAGACGGTGATCGGCGAGAAGTCCGTGATCGGCGGCTCGGTGTTCGTGATGTCGAGCGTGCCGCCGGAATCGGTGGTGACGTTCCAGCCGCCGGAGCTACGGGTGAAGCCCAAGCGAGATGGCGGGGGCTCTAGAAAGCCCGAAGGCGGCTCGCCCGATGGCAAGACAGATGGCGGTACAGAGCCAGATGCAGAAACCGGCTTCATGCCTGACTACATGATCTGACCCGGCGGACCGCAAACGTGGCGGTATCCTTCCGCTTTCGATGCTCAGCCAACGCCCCAATGCCGAAAGTATTATTGCTGAGTATTACGCACATGCTATGATTATTGGCATGGGTGACCATGATGAAATGATCGAGGCTCGCGCGGCAGAGGCGATCGGCCCGCGGATTCGGCGTCGACGGAAGCAGTTGGGGCTGACTCAGCAAGAGCTTGCGGCGGCTGCCAGTGTGAACCAGGGGTACCTTTCTTCGATCGAGCGTGGGCTTGCCAATGCTACCGGGCGGATGATTGATGCGCTGTCGATTGCGTTGGATTTGCCGCAGGGGGTGTTGATCGGCGGCGGACACGATCACGACCCGCCGCAGCCGTTGGAGACGCGCGAGCTGCCGCTGTTCGGCTCCATCCCAGCCGGTGCGCCATCGGGGACGCAAGAACAGCTTGAGATGTTTCCGGTGCTGCGACATCAATGGTCGCCGGATTACTATTGCCTGCGGCTCTCGTTCGACAGCATGGAGCCGACGCTCAAACCGGGCGACATCGTTCTTGTACACTACCGCCCGGGCGTCGAGCCGGAGCATGTGCAGGGGCGCGTCTGTGCTTGTCTAGTCGATGGCGAGCCGACGCTGAAACGGGTCACCGTGGAATGGCAGGCGGGCCAGCGCGTGGTGATCTTGCGCGGCGACAACCCGATCACCACACCCTTGCTGATCGACGGCTCACACGAGTTTTCCATCCAAGGCGTCGTTACGCAAATCGTCTACCGAGACCTATAGCGTCTGCAAACTGAGCCTGCGCCGGTGGAGCGAAGTCGCCTTCGCAGGATGAGATTTCGCCAACAAAGACGCGACGAATCTCTAGTTTTTTTCCTGAGTTCCAATAGCAACGACGGCTTGGCAGGTACCGGTGGCTTCGCATTCTGAGCAACCGGACGCCGAACGCCCGAAACGATGGATGGGCGGGACTACGACCTCGGCCGTGCGTACAAGCTGGACCAGGGACTCCATGCGATTGATGGTGGCCGGGCTCACAGCGTGCTCCATCGTACACGCGTCCACCTCGGCCGCCTCGACGCCCAACCCAAGCACCTCAACAAGAAGCGATTTGATGATGTCAAACCTCCGTACCACACACACGGCCACGCGATTGCCGGCGGGTGTGAGCTTGACGGTCCCGTACCGGTCGTGGATGACGAGGCCTGCAATCTCCAACTTTTTCAAAACGGCCGAGACGGTGCTCGCGGTCACTCCCAAGCCCTTGGCCATATCTCGCACCCGGCCTATCTCGTTTTCAGCTGTAATCGGTAGAGAACCTTGAGGTACATTTCATGGGTCGGGGAAAGCTGATCGTCACGGTGCATGTTGCATAAGTCCTTTCGTTTGAGGGCTTGTGGTGAGGAAACCGTCGCAGAAACCAAGCCCACCCGCAGAAACCAAGCCCACCCGTCGCGCTCGAACGAATCATACAGCAAGAAGTTAGATGTGTCAAACAAGTTGCACTGGGGGTGGGTCTGAGGCCTCTAGGCATCCCTCTGAGACCCTCATGGACTACGTTAACAGTACTATCCGAGGCATCGTACGTTCAAAACCTCCCGCACGCACCAAGGATTATTATTGACAAGCAATAATGGCGTTGTATGTTAGGCATGTGTTTGGTTTCTGGTCTGAAGGTTACTGGTTGGGTGGTGTTTGTCTTTCGAGGCATTTGGGCTTGGGGCGTGAGGTTGGCGGCTGTAGTTCGCATGACGTGACAGGGGGAGGGTGAGATTGTCTTTCAGGGATGCCATCGAGGTCGGCGACGGTACATGCCTCGCTTGCGTGCCTGATACGTTGCCGATCCGATCGGCTGGCCGGTGGAGCAGGTCTTTGGGTCGTTCAACTGCTAAAGGCAGTTGCGTCGCGTTGGGCTATGAGGTTGATCGCTGCGTGGGCGAGGTCTCGGTTCGGACTGGCGCTGTGGCCAGCGCCTTCGGGATCGGGTTGGAGATGCGGCGGGTTCGATTGGTGGATGATGTCCGAGTGGTGGTGGGTTGCGGACGGATTGTGGCGTTGGTTGGTCCGTCGGGCAGTGGGAAGTCTTCTGCGATGGGGATGATCGCTCGGGCGTTTCCTTTGGCGTGCCACGTGATGCACGTTGGTTTTTCAGCGGGGAAGGCTGTGATCGACGAGGTGGCCGTCGGTGAGCCTTTGGCTGCGGCGATTTCGTTGCTCACGAGCTGCGGTCTGGGGGATGCGCAGCTCTGGGTTCGGCCTGCGGAGACGCTCTCGGAGGGGGAGCGTTTTCGCGCCAAACTCGCGCGGGCGGTTTCCATCGTGTCGCGCGGGGTGGGTGTTGCGCCGCTGCTTTGCGATGAATATGGTTCGAACTTGGATCGGACCACTGGGCAGGCCGTCAGTTTCAACCTGCGGAAGCTGGTGTCGCGTCGTGGGTTGTGTTTGGTCGTGGCGTGCCACGGCGATGACATGCTCGGTGATCTTCAGCCCGATACGGTTGTGCGTTTTTCTTCCCGGGGACAGTGCCAGGTCGAGCATCGCACCGCAAAGATTCGGCACGTCGTTGGTTTTCGCCGCCGGTTGCTCGTGGAGCGCGGCGGTCGGAAAGACTATGAGGCGTTTGCGATGATGCACTACCGGGCGACGGACGAACTCGGGTTTGTGGACAAGGTATTTGTGTTGCGCGAGCGAAGCGGTGGGGGCACGTTGGGCATCGTTGTCTACTCGCACGGTCCGCTGGAGCTGTCGATGCGT
>JAJRWY010000038.1 GCA_024276575.1 Candidatus Binatota bacterium | reverse complement strand
CGCCTTCAAGGCGTCGCTTACTCCTATGCGCTCTTCCGGCCCCAAGACCTTGCCGGATGATGTCTCGCGGTTGCAGGCCGACCACACCGCGGCCAAGGGATCCATGGGCACTACCGGGGTATCGGTATGCAGGGTAAAGAGCACGCCGCGATCGAGCGCGCTTTTCAAGGGGCTGATCGCGGCGGCGCGGCGGGGCCCCAGGAAGATGTCGCGGTGGCGGTCGCCCCAGAAATAGGTATGGGAAACGAAGAAACTGGGGATGACTCCAAGCTCGCGCATGCGGTCCAACTGATCCAAGCGCGTCATCTGGGCGTGGATGATTACCGGCCGCGCATCCGGACGCGGGTGCTCACGCTGGACCGCTTCAAAAGCGTCGAGGATGTCGTCGATGCAGGCATCGCCGTTGCCGTGAACAGCAACTTGATGCCCACGGCTGTGAAATTCTTCGACCAGTTCCTTGAGACGCTCCGCTTCGATTCGCGGATAGCCTCTGAAGCCGGGGTCTTGACCGGATTGAACATAGTAAGGCTCGGTCAGGTAGGCGGTATAGGCTTGAATGGAGCCGTCGGCTATCAGCTTCACCGCGCCGATGTCGAGCCACTCCCGGTCGTAACTGTCCCAGGATCCGTGCCCGGCATCGAGCTGTCGCGCCAATACGTCGCTGGGCCATGCGACCATGCGAAGGGGAATGACCCCCAAGCGCGACAACAGCGACAAACCGCGCAAGGGCTTTGCCTCGGCCAAACCGTTTTGCGCGGTGGTAACGCCACGGCTGACGTACAATCGCGAGGCCTCGCGCGCAATCTCAACGGCATCGAGTAGTGAAAAGTTCATCAACTCGTTGCGCAGCCAATTGGTCGCTTCCTCTTCGAGCACACCATTGGGCTGCCCAAAGTTCGCTTGCGACACACCGGCCGCCACCGCCGCCACTCGCGCAGTATCGGCTGCAGTATTCGATGTAGTGTGCGATGTAGTGTGCGATGTAATGCTCGCTGCAGTGTTCGCTACAGCATCCGCTGCGGTGTCCGATGCTGTGGCGGCGACAGTGGCCTGTACAGCCACCGCCGCTGTGGCCGCCGCGGCGTCCTGCACGACGCCGGTTTGCCCGCTACTGTCCTCACGCTGTATCAGTCCGCCTTCGGGGTCCGCGGTGCCCGCGTCGATGCCCATGATTTCCAGAGCGCGGCTGTTTACCACCGCAAGATGGAAAGAGATGTGCCAGACCACCACCGGCTGCGTAGTCGAAACCCTGTCGAGATCATGGCGGGTGGGATGGCGTAGCTCGGCCAACAAAGTATCGTCGTAGCCGAGTCCCACCACCCATTCACCGGACCCTTTGGAAGCCGCGGCCTGTTTCATGCGCGCTACCAAGTCGTCGATACCGGTCACGCTGCCAACCGGCGGACTACGCAAGTCGGTCTCCAAAGCGAAGACGCCGATCCCCGGGAAATGCCCATGGGCATCGATGAAACCGGGAAGCAAGGCACGGCCCTGCAAATCGACGATGCGCGGGCGGCCACCGCGTCCTGCAGAGCGGCCGCCCGACACATGGCGAAGAACTTCCTTGCGGGTACCGACTGCGGCAATACGCCCGCCTTCCACCAACAAGGCTTCGGCCACGCTGTCATCGCCGTCAAGAGTTACGATGGGTCCGCCTAGATAAAGTGTGCGCTGCGGCGCGCAAGCCGCAAGCAACGACAAGAACAGAAGGCTGAACAAGCGCATGGCGCCAGCATAACCGCCGCTGCCGGTTTAGGGTAGTGGCCTCCTTGCACCTGATTCCACGCTCGGCCTTACCCGAGGGCTGAGGCCATTAGCCTGCATGCTCTACTGAGACCTCGTCGCGAAAGTCGCAAGCGCCCGTGAGTCCGCGAGGACAGTGTAGCGGGCGAACGAGCACGAGCCTCAATCGCGGACAAGGCTCGTAGCAGAGGTTTCACGAACAATGCGCGTTAGTGGCGTCGAGAACGTGGCGACCGACTCTACATCTAGCGTTCTCGGAGATTTTCGAACCATCTCGTGATCAGTTTCTCGGCAGGGAATCGACCGGCACGACCCGTACTCCATCCTTCATCGGAAAGGGATTGGCGGCGCGGCAGATGATCGATTCGGACGCGACCACATCTTCCCCCAGCGCACGAGCTGCCGCGCGCAGGGAAGCCGCGTCTTTCGTCGAAGGGAGTTCGGTCCACTTGATCTCGTAGAGGTCCACGCGACCACCACGATCGATAGCGACGTCCACTTCCCGATCGCGATTCACCCAGTAATAGAGAGCACCCGGACGCCCCGACTGCTGCTCTCGATGCCTGATCTGAACGAACACGAAACTCTCCCAGATAGCGCCGATCATCGGAGACGAGCGCAATTGTTCGACGTCACGAACGTTGAGCAAGGCACAAAGCAGGCCGCTGTCGGCGAGATGTAACTTGGGACTCTTGGTAATCGACTTGGTACGGTTCGAGAACCAGGGTTCGAGCAACACGAGTTGCCCGGAAGCCTCGAGGACGGACAGCCACGCATTCGACGTGTTAGGTGCCACACCCACGTCGCGCGCCAACTGCGACTTGTTCAGACGGTTCGCCGTTCTAAGGGCGCATGCGCGAAGAAAGCGCTCGAAGTCGCGCAGCCTTCCGATGCCGGCGAGGGCGCGAATGTCACGTTCTAGATAGGTGGCGATGTAGGAATTGTAGAAGGAGAGGCGGTCGATCTCCGGGTTGGCATAAAGTTCCGGGAAGCCTCCACGCAGCAATGCATCGAGGATCGGAAAGCCGGGCAACGCGCCACGAATCTCGCCAAGCGATAGGGTCCCCAATTCGAGCACCGAGGCCCGTCCGGCGAGCGAGTCGGAAACCTCTTTCATGAGCGTGAATTTCTGCGACCCGGTCAGCAGAAAACTACCGGTGCCGGATCGATTCTCGTCGACCACGGATTTCAGATGCCGAAAGAGACCCGGCGCGTATTGAACCTCGTCGATGATTACCGGTGCAGGGTGACGCCGGAGGAATTCCTCGGGAGCGTTCTCCGCCTCGGCAGCCTCGCTCGGCAGATCCAGCGATACGAAAGAATGGCCGGGAAAGAGTCGCCTCAAGGTTGAGGTCTTACCGGTCTGCCGCGCGCCGGTGAGAACGAGCACCGGACGCGTCCGGGCGGCATCGAGGATCTGAGCCTCCAGATATCGCGGAATCCACATGCGTAAATTATGCAATTAGACTGCAAATAATACAATACGGTCGGCAATGGGATGGGCACGGCTATTTGGGAACGTGTCATTCTCCACAAGTATGGCGCCGCCTAGCAGTCTGTCGGACTTTCGGCCCTAAGTGCCTGTTTTCATTGAGAATACGACTTCTGCAGTTAGAATGTAACCGGGGCGATTTCAATGGGTTACGACGTTCGACGCTGCAAGTCAGACAAGCTCCTGCGGCCATATTTTTCGCAAAGATGTACCTCCGTTTTTCGCAAATCGGCGAGTGCATCGAGGGCATGACTAGAGGTGCATGATGGATCCTCGATCGCCACGAACCCGAGCTTCGGCGAGTGGGTTCCAGTCTTCGGATGGGAAGCAGGGTAAACTAGCGCGACGCCTCGACTTCGGCGAGCGCGGCGTCGAGCCGTTCCAGCGCAATGTCGCAGTAGGGACGGTCGACCAGCAAGCCCGGCTTGAACTGAAGCACGGAGGGATCGAAGCCTGCAAACATTGCCCAGATCCCGTGTTTGTAGAGCATCGAAGACATGGTCATGCCGCCGGCCGTATCGTCGAATTCCAGGCCCATCACCAGGCCCTTGCGACGCACGCCCTTCAAGAAGGGATGCCGTGAGGAAAGCTCGTCGAGGCCGCTGGCGAGATAGTCAGAAATCTCACGCGCGTTGCGCAGCGTTTCGGGACGCGCGCAGATCTCCAGGCTCTTCGACGCCACTACGCAGCCGAGTTCGGAGCCGCCGAAAGTCGAGACATAGCCCCAGCCTTTCTCGCTCAGCCACGAGCCCACCTCCCGGCTCAGCAACGCGGCGCCGATGGGATAGAGCCCGGCCGACAAGCCTTTGCCGGTGACCAGGATGTCGGGCTCCACGCCCCAGGCCTCCACTGCCCACAGATGCCCGGTGCGCGCGAGTCCGGCCTGCACTTCGTCGGCTATGTAGAGGCTGCCGTGCCTGGCGCAAAGTTCCTTGACCTCCTGCAAATAGCCGTCTTCGGGCATCACGAAACCGGCTGTCGCGGGGATGGTCTCCATCAACACGGCCGCAACGTCGTCGCCACTCAGAGCCTGCTCCATCGCAGCCGCATCGTTGAACGGCACCTTCACGAACTCCTCGGGATAGTCGCTAAAGAAGTATGCTGCGGCATCATCGTTGCCGGCCGCCCCCGAAAGCCCGCTGTTGCCGTGAAAGCCGCTGTCGAGCGAGACGATCTTGCGCCGCCCGGTGGCATGGCGGGCCGACTTGATGGCCACGTCGTTGGCTTCGGCGCCGCTTGGCGTGAACACGCAGTAGTGCAAAGCCCCGGGGCTGAGCGACGCGAGTTGCTCGGCCAGTAACGCGCGCGGTTCGCTGGGGAAGTGGTGGTTGCCAACGTCCCAGAACTTCAAAGCCTCGCCGAGCGCAGCCAAGGCCTCAGGATTGCGGTGGCCTAAGTTGTAGGTGCCGCCGTTTAGGTGAAAGTCGAGCAGCTCGTGCCCGTCCATGTCCCAGATGCGGTAGCCCTCGCGCTTGCCGATCACCATCGGGACTCCCAGCGCGGCGAAAGTCTCGACACGGTTGGGAATCATGTACTCGTGGGCAAGCTCGAGCACCCGGCGTTTACGATCGGATAGGCCTTCGAGGCCGTCAAACAAACTCATCTTCTCCTCCTTGCGGCAAGCGCGACAAAACCGTCCATACCGCCCCACACCACAGCTCACGCCTGCTCTTAGCACGGCGCGCGAGCTTAGCCGACCGCCCGCCGCCGCACCGGCCGAACCCCTGCACTGCACCCATCCGGTAGCGTTCGACAAGCAAAGCGCTTTGCGGTTATGAAGCTATAGCCCTCGACGGCTATCTGCCGGAGGCTTCGGGGAACTATACGAGGACGAGCATGGCTGAGGATGTAGCAGGTTCCGAGCTTCTAGATTTGCCGGCGAAATTGCTGGCCACATTGCGCAACGCGGTCGACATGGCGCAGATGGGCCGCCGCGTACACGTCGAGCGCAGCCCCTACGAGGTGGTGGTACATGATGCGAACTACCGCCTGCGCCGCTACGAACTCGCCGAAGCCACTAGCCCCGATGGGACCTCATCTACTGCGGCAGCGCCCTTGATACTGGTGCCACCGCTGATGTTGACTGCGGAGGTTTACGACGTATCGCCGCAGGTAAGCGGCGTCAGGGCCCTTAGCTCCCTTGGAGTGCAACCTTACGTGGTAGATTTCGGCGCGCCCGAACGCCAGGAAGGCGGGCTACAGCGCACCCTTACCGATCATATCGTCGCGATCAGCGATGCAGTCGACTATGTGGCCGAAGAAAGCGGCCGTGACGTGCATCTTGCCGGCTATTCGCAAGGCGGGATCTTCGTCTACCTGGCGGCGGCCTACCGCTGTTCACGCTCCCTGTCCTCGGTCATCACTTTCGGAGCCCCCGTCAACGTGCACAAAGGCATACTGCCCGGACTGCCCGACGATCTGGTGCTGGCGCTGGTGGAACCGCTCGGTAAGGCGATCAGCGCGGGGCTCCCCGGCGGGGCGATCCCGGCCTGGCTCAGCCGTAACGTTTTCAAGATGCTCAGCCCGAGCAAGGAACTTCGCCACCAAATCGAGTTCCTGGGATCGCTGCACGACCGCGACGCGCTGATGCGTAAGGAAGGCCAGCGCCGCTTCCTTGCCGATGAGGGCTGGGTAGCCTGGCCGGGACCCGCGTTCTCCGAGTTTCTCGAGCAGATGATAGTCGGCAACCGCTTGTTCTCGGGCGGCTTCGTCGTCGAAGGGCGCACCGTGACCCTGGCCGACCTCACCTGCCCGGTACTAGCCTTCGCGGGAGAAAACGACGATATCGCCCGCGCGCACACCGTAAGGTCGATAAGCGACGCCGCGCCCAACGCGGACTTGTACGAGGCCACGCTCAAAGCGGGACATATGGGCATGGTGGTGGGGTCCACCGCCCGGCAGGTAACCTGGCCAACGGTGGCCGCGTGGATTCACTGGCTCGACGGCAACGGCAAAAGGCCCGCGGGTGTGGTCCCGCTAAACGAGCGTGCGGCCGCAGGCGCTGAGCCGCCGGCAGACGCGGCGGCAGTTAGCAGCGGCGGGCCGCAGGCGGAACTCTCTGTCGAAGACCTGAGCCATGCTAGCGCTCGATTGGCCCGGTCAACGCAATCGAAGAAATCGGACGGTAAAGCTTCACAAGAAAACGCGGCAGCTTCCAGTTCGGTAGAGCCGGAAGCCGCGGCCTCCGGGCGCACCGAAGCGGAAGCTGCGGTCTCCGCGCGGCACGGCGCTGGGCAGGCTCACGCGGACGCTGTCGATAACGAAGACAGGGCTAGTGAAGAAGCCAGCGAGGAGCTGCAGAGCCTGCTCGGCGCGACCGCCGCGCTTGGACGCGACTTATTCGGTTTACTCGTCGATATCGCCGGAAGCGGGGCCGAAGCCGCCTGGACCCTGGGCGCCAACGTCGCCAGCCAGGTGCCGCGTATCGCCAGGCTCGAAGCGCTCAGGCGCAACAGCCGGGTAGGCTTGGCGCTGACTCTGGCGGAACAAGCCGCGGCTTGCCCAGATGACACCTTTTTCCTTTACGAAGGACGTGCCCACACCTACGCGGACGCCGACCGCCGTGTGGACGCGATAGTGAAGGGACTACTTTCCATCGGGGTCAGAACCGGTGACCACGTTGGTATATTGATGAACAGTCGGCCATCGGCGTTGGCTTTGGTGGTGGCGGTAAACCGGCTCGGGGCGGTTTCGGTTCTGCTCCGGGGCAAAGAGACTCTCGAACAGGAGATCAAGCTGGCACAAGTCGACCATCTCATTGCCGACCCCAATCATGCCGAAGCCGCCATCGCTGCCTTTGCAGCAACAGTCTATGTACTCGGCGGTGTGGGCAACCCCGAACGCAAGGTCCCGGACCGGGCCGTAGACATGGACGCAATCGACCCCGAGAACGTGGCGGTGCCCGAGTGGTACCGGCCCTCGCCGGGGAAGGCCGAAGACGTCGCGTTCGTTTTCTTTGCCGGCGAAGAAAGCCAACCGCGCGCCAACCGTGTAACCAACCGCCGCTGGGCCTTGTCCGCGCTCGGTACGGCGTCGGCGGTGGCGATGACACCAAGCGACACGGTCTACGGCTGGACGCCAATACAACATCCCACCGGCTTGATGGTCTCGATGAGCGCCGCGCTGGCAGCGGGGGCTCGCTTGGCCCTGGCCCACGGCTTCAACGCCGCGACGTTCTGGGAAGACGTGCGGCGTTACGGTGCAACCGTGGTGTTCTACACCGGCACCCTGCTGCACAAACTCATCGACGCCCCGCGAAGCGCCGCCGAACACAATCATTCGCTACGAATGTTCGCAGGCAGTGGAATGCCGCTGCCCTTGTGGGAAAAAATCCTTGAACGCTTCGAACCTGCGGGGGTGCTGGAGTTCTACGCGACCACCGAGGGCAACGCGATCCTTGCCAACGTCTCTGGACGCAAAGTCGGATCGATCGGACGCCCGCTGCCGG
The DNA here is from genome assembly GCA_024276575.1 of Candidatus Binatota bacterium. Lineage (GTDB taxonomy): Bacteria > Desulfobacterota > Binatia > UBA1149 > CAITLU01 > JAJRWY01. The sequence goes on along the minus strand of JAJRWY010000038.1, from coordinate 11,040 downwards.
GCAGTGCCGAAGTCGAGCTGGCGGCCTGGGATCTGGAAAACGACAGCCCCGTGCTCGACGCCGCCGGTTACGTAAGAAAACCGATGGAGGGACGTCCGGGTATGCTCATCGCAAAGGTCGAACCGGAAAAGGGCGTGGTAGAAGGACGCCCGATGCGCAACGTATTCAAGGCCGGCGACGCCTGGCACCTTAGCGGCACCATCTGCCGCAAAGATGAGGACGGCGACTACTGGCTGATAGACCGGCTCGCCGACATGATTCCGGCGTCTTGCGGCACGATAGCCACGCCACCGATCGAAGAAGCGCTGTGGAAGGTGCAAGGGGTAAGTGAAGTGGCAGCCTACGCCCTAGAACTTCCCGGACCCGGAATCACCGTGCCGGCAGCCGCGGTGGTGCCGGCAGCCGGCGCCGGCTTGGATAGCAGCGCGCTGGACTTGGCGGTCTTGAGTTTGCCGGCCACGAGCCGCCCACGGGTCATACGTATCCTTGACGAACTACCCCACACCGCAGGCTACCGCGTACGCAAGCAAAGCTTGCGGCGCGCCGGCCTCGACACCCAAGAGGCCGAAGCCGGACGCGTGCTGCTTCTCGACGAAGCCGGAGACTCCTACTCGGCCTGCGACGCCGCGGGCCTGGAAGAATTCGCCTCCCCGTAACCGCGCAACTCTCTAACGTGGCCAGAGTGCGAACGGGTTGCGCAAACCAGTCCATCTAGGCTCCTGTCCAGCCTCCGGGTTAGTCTCACAAATGGGACCTGAACCCGTATGGCTGTCACAAACGGGACCTGACCCCGTATAGCCCCGTATAGTTCCCCGGCGGCAGGAACTTCAGTGTAGCGCTCAAACCCCATTTAGCACTGGCCCCGCTGGCCGATTGCTGAGCCCGCGGGCGGCCCCGTTGGCCCCCTCCTCGGTTGGTCGCTAACCCAGGCCTCCATCGAGGTCTTGGCCGTCCATGCCGGCGTTTAGCCGCGCTTTGGAAACCAGCTCGCGCGCAACCGGTCCGATTTCGGTAGGATCGGCGACGGCCTCAACGGTGGGTCCGCGGTGCCATCCTTCGGCCACCGCAAGCATATGCCCCGATGCCTCGAACACACGCCCGCTCACGCCGCTCGAGTCCGTACTCGACAACCATACTGCGATCGGTGCAATCCATCGCGGATGCATGGCCGCCTTGTCTTCTTCGCTGCCCTCGCCCATAGCCAGGTCCTCGGTCAAGCGCGTCAACGCTCCCGGCGCGATGGCGTTGACGGTGACGCCGTAACGCGCCATCTCCCGCGCGGCGATGATGGTAAACGCGGCGATGCCCATCTTCGCTGCCCCATAGTTGCTTTGGCCGATGTTGCCGTAGATTCCAGACACCGAAGTGGTGTTGATCAAACGCGCCTGCACGGACTCCCCGGCCTTGCTTAGTTTTCGCCAATAAGCGCAGGCGTGCTTGCTGCTAGCGAACGTCCCCTTGAGGTGGACTTTGATCACCGCATCCCACTCGGCCTCTTCCATGTTGACCAGCATCCGGTCGCGCAAAATGCCGGCGTTATTGATCAGAACGTCCAAACGCCCATAAGTGTCGATGGCCTGCTCGACCATCTCAGCGGCCGCCTTGAAATCGCTCACGTCGCAGGTGTTGGCCACCGCCTCACCGCCGGCAGCGGCGATCTCGTCTACCACCGATTGCGCCGGCCCGGCGTCGCCGCCGCTACCGTCACGGCTTCCACCGAAGTCGTTCACCACCACCTTGGCCCCATGCTCGGCCAGCATCAGCGCATACTCGCGGCCAATACCGCGCGCCGCACCGGTAACGATTACTACTCGATCCTCACATAGCTTCGACATTGTCTTCTCCTTGAGGCAGCCCGCCCGGCCTGCGCTCAGATCTACTGCGACTCTCTTGTTTTCCTAGCCCGCATTATTTCATGAAAGCTCTGCTGCGAGCCTCGATCGTCCGCCATCGCGGGTCGCTCGCCCGCGAGCCGGAGGCGCTTTGCGCTGTGAATTATCGTCTGAGCAAGGCTAGCGCGAATTCAGTTCTTGGGAGCACCTGCGTCGATCCAGGCGCGGATGCCATCGCGCGTATCCAGGGGTAGCAGTGCCGCGCCCAGAGGCATCGAAGAACCGCAGTCCGAACTGTTGTCGAGCTTCCTCATCAACTGGCTATTGATCGAATCTCCTGCGATCACGCGCGTGGTGAATGCTCCACCGCAAACAGCGGGCGCTCCCACCAACGCGGCATAGCCGGCGTCGATCTGCTCGAGATCTCCGAGTCCCCCATTGACCTCTCCCGCAGTATGGCAACCGGTCCCGCCGCATGAACCGGCGAAGAGCGCGGATATCTGTGTCCAGGTCAGAGCCGCTGACAAGGTAGTCGAGGTACTCGACGTCGATGAAGTAGAAATCGAAACGCTGCTGGTCGAACTCGAAGTAGTCGATACCACCACCGTAGTCGTCGTAGTCGAACAACTGCAGTTGAGAGAGAACGCAGGGTTACCCACCGCCACGTTCAGACACAAGAGCGCATCGCTGGCCAGGATGCTGCCGCTACCGTCCACGTCGCATACACAAGGGTCGAAAGGCGCGCAACCGGTTTTCGAGACCGCGTGCTGCAAAATGCCCAAGCAGTCGCTGGCCAGAGGCTTCGAGCCGTTGGTGGCTATCACTCCGCAATCGCCCTGCACCGCGGCAGAGGGAGAAACGAAGAGTACACAGGTAGCGGCAAGCAAAAGGGCCAGAATGTTAAAGGGTCGAAGCAGAGCAACTCGCATGTTTGGGTATCTCCCGTATCGGACGGCAATTAAAGAAAAGCTAACACGCCGGCCCGAGGCTGTCTATGCGGTCGCGCGCCCCTGAACCGATGTTTCCGCAGGCTCTTGCCATTATTCGTCGATCCACTGCCGCGCAGTTCCCGCCCGGCACAGTTGCGCCGGGGGTCTTTCAAGCAAGGCCCGTAGCAAGTAATTAATAAGCACCATGAACAAAGCCGCCCGATTCTTGCTGATACTGATTGCCGTCGCAGTAGCCGCCGAACAGGCTTGGCTATTGTTCCCCGTAGCGAAACGCATGTTATTCCCACCCATCGAGGACGCAGCGGTAGCCGGACAGCGCGTCGCCGTTCGCTTGGGATGTTTTTCTTGTCACGGCGCCGAGGGTAGCGGCGGTATCGACAATCGCGGTTCGAGCAACAAAGTCATCCCCGCCTTGGCCGGAGGTGAAATGATGATGTGGGCGAGTTCCTAACAAGAGCTGCGCGAGTGGATTCTCTACGGCCACAAGCTCGAGGCGGAAGACGAACAGCGCAGCGGCCTTAGTGCCGGACAGGGGACTACCCGGGCCATCGTAATGCCCGCTTACGAGCCCTACTTGAAATCCGGCGAACTCGAAGACCTGGTCGCTTACCTCAAAGCGATCTCGGGGTTGCAGTTCCCTGAAGACGAACGCAGCGCAGAGGGAATGCAGTTGGCTTACGAACTCGGATGCTTCCGCTGCCACGGCCCTATGGGTAGCGGCGGCGTCGCCAATCCCGGCTCCCTAAAAGGATACGTGCCGGGCTTTTGGGGCCCCGACTACGCGGAACTCGTGGAAAACGACGAGGAACTGCGACAGTGGATCACTGACGGTGTAAGCCGCCGCCTGGGCGAACATCCTATCGCCTCACGCATCATCGCCGGGCAAGCACTGAAGATGCCGGCCTACGGCGCTTTCCTCGAAGAACAGGAGATCGAATCACTCATGATAGCCGTAAAATGGCTGGCCGAAGGAAAGTGGCGCAGCATGAAAGTTCCCTGAGTCCCGCAAGTAAGAGAACCCGGACAAGAATCGTCGGCCTCGGATCGTTCTAGCCTTGATCGGAAAGGCCAGGAGAAAAAGCACCGCCGCCTTATTCACCGAGCAACTCCACGAGAGCCAAGCGGGTTTTCGCTGCGAGGCGATGCTCGTCGAAGTACTTGGTCACGATATCCAGCGCCTCAGTCGATGTCGTAATGTTGAGATATCGCAACAGATAGCGTACGTCGTCGATGTCGTGGAACTCTTCGCCGATGCGCATCGCGGCACACTTCATAGCCAAAAGGTAGCGCGGATCGGCAGTGAATACCCTCAAGTGCTGCAGTTCGAGATAGGGTTCGAAGTCTCCTTTCGAGGTCAAGAATCCCTTGACTGCATCGTTCAGCCAATCGGCGCGTACGCTCGCTTTGGTGGCGACGCGTGCGGCCGCTTCACGAATGACTCGCGTCGGCTTGAACAGGGCATCGACATCGCGAGTCGCGTCGCGCGCACCGAGCACCAGACACATCACAGCGCCACCGACGAGATAAAGTTCGCCCTCAGCACTAACGGCGCCAAGCTCTTCATCGAGCAAGGCGAGGAGCCGCCGGATGTCTTGCGTCGTCAGCCGGCCGGTGGCCACGAAAGTTAAACCCGATCGCCGACGGTCGCGTCGATGAAGATGTTGCGCCTCTTGAACGCGACCGGAGAAGAAAGCAGCAGACCAAGACGTAGGCTCTTTAGGTCAGTAGCGAAGTAGGGTTCTTCCAGCGCAGCCGGCTCTTGCGTCCACTGCGGTGCAGCAACACCCTTTCGGCTCGCTGCGTGCTCGACCATCGCCGCCAGGTAATTCGCGACAAGATCGGAGAGGCCTCGGAGATCGGTGTCACAGACCGTATCGACGAACTCGCTCGAGGATAGTCCTTCGAGAAGGTCGTTGATTTCCGCGAGCGCGTAGCGGCGGTCGGCATCGTTGCGGAGGCCGCGCACGAGTTGCTGAAAACGTACCCTCAAGGGCGGGAGCGCTCGCGCTAGTACGAATGCGGAGAGACCTTGGCCCGCCCTCAGGGCCATCTGTTGCAACGCTGCCTTCTGCCGAGGCGTCACGCGTATCTGCAAAAACTCGCTCTTGGCTTCCACATAGCGAACATAGAGTAGCCCCTCATAAATGTCAATACGTGCGTATTGACATGATATTCCAGCAGGCCATAGCGCCGATCTCCCAGATCTCGACCTTCGTGCACCAACGTCGTAGACGACGGGATGGGCGAAACGGCCAGGGCGTGTCACTCTAAATGAGTCCAGAGCCGAATCGACGCTCGGCAAACGCTTATTTTAGGGCTAGAAGCGCGTATGAACATCGATATCGAAACCTTCCCAAGGGTTCAGGCCTCTCGTGTCGCGGTGGGGGGCGGACTCCTCACGGTTGCTTCGCTTGGCCTCTCGCTTTGTTGTGGAGTCCTTGCCTGCGTGACGGTCGGGCTTTGCGCCGTTCCGGACGCGCGTGCAGCCGACGAAAGCACGCCGGTCGGCGCCGAGCCTGCGGCTGCCGTGCTGCCCGACGGCTTGCCTTTCTCCGAGCTACGCCGCGCGGCCGGCTTGCTCTTTTTGTCGGGGCAGCTTGGGACGAAACCCGGCACCACCGAACTCGTAGCGGGAGGAATCGGCCCGGAGACTCGCCAGGCGATGCAGAACATCGCCGCCGTTCTCGAGCGTAACGGGGCTTCGATGAAGGACGTCGTCAAATGTACGGTGATGCTCGCCGATATCGACGAGTGGGCGGCGATGAATGAGGTCTATGTGGAGTTCTTCCCCGAGCAAAAACCCGCGCGAAGCGCTTTCGCGGCGAGCGGCCTCGGCTTTGGCGGACGTCTCGAAATCGAATGCATCGCTACAGATCCGCAGGCCGGAGGCTGAGCCCACGCGAGCCGGTGCAGCAACAATTGTAGCAATAGGTGACCGTCACCTATTGCTCTCCCGACTTCGGTTGTTTACCAGGTGTGAGAGCGGCCGATACGATCCGCGCCTCGCACGCGGCAGCGGGGGAAGATCCTGATGGAGGAATCGACATGGGGCGCTATTTCATCGCAGCAACGATCGCGGCCCTTCTCGTAGCATCCTGTTCCGACCCGGCCGTCACCAGCAAGGGCGAGGGGGCGCACACGGTAAAGCTCCCGGAACCGATGCTCGACGGAGGCCTTAGTGTCGAACGGGCGCTGCAGGCGCGGCGATCCGTGCGCGAGTTCGCGGCAGGATCGCTTTCACTCGCACAGGTCTCGCAACTACTGTGGGCGGCTCAGGGCATCAACAGGCCTAAAGGGAGGCGCACCGCGCCGTCGGCGGGAGCACTCTATCCGCTGGAGATCTTCCTCGTGGCCGGCAGCGTCGATGGGCTTGCGCCGGCTGTGTACCTCTACCTGCCCGCCACTCACGAATTGCTTCTCAAAAAAACGGGAGACCGCCGGGCGGCTCTTGCCAACGCAGCCCTTGGCCAGGATTGGATCGCCGGCGCCCCGGTGGTGATTGTCATCGCGGCGGTCTACCAGCGCACGACCAAGAAGTACGGCCAACGCGGGCGAAGCTACGTCGACATCGAGGCCGGGCATGCGGGACAGAACTTACATCTGCAAGCCGTCTCCCTGGGCCTGGGATCGGTGACCATCGGCGCTTTCGATGACGATGAACTCAAGACGCTGCTCGGAATGCACGAGGACGTCGAGCCGATCGCCATCACTCCCGTAGGTTGGGAGGCGAAGACAGCGGCTAAAACCTGACCTCCATTACTCGTGAAACCTCGTCGCGAGAGTCGCAAGCGCGTGCGGGGTCAGAACAGTAGATGCCCCTCCAGGGCCAATTCGTCGCGGTTTAACTGCGGCTGATTCTCCGGCCCATTCCACACCCGGTAAAATATGCGAATCTGTATGAAGCGGTCGATGAAGGGATCGACCCCTATACTCCAGCGCGTGCGTTCGTCATTGCTCACTTGATCGTCGGGATCCATGTAGTCGAAAGCGATGCGAGTGTTGAGCCAATCGTTCAGCAAATAGTTGAGTTCCACGTAGCTAGCCCACAGTGCGGTGTCTTCGACCGATTGAACACCGAAACCGTCGGTGGCCCGGCGTTCGTTGTCGAGGTAAACGCCCTGGGCCAGCACCGTCCAGCGGCCCACCGAGAAACCTCCGAAACCGGTGTAAGACAGCAACTGAAGGCCCTTGGGCTCGTGCCGCGCGGCAGATGCTCCCAGCATCAAGCCGTTGAAGGGACCGACATCGGCCCACATGTAGTAGGTACTCGCGGTAAGAAGATTCTCGAGGTTGTCACCGCCCTCGCTGGCGGAAACGAACCAGTTCCAGCCCAAGCCGCTCACCCCTACTTCGACCCCGCTCAAGGTGCGGTCAAAATTCAGTCCCGACACCGCGCTTACGAAAGAAGCGTCGTATTGCAGTTTAAGCCCCCAGGCGGGGAAGAAACGCCCGGCCTTCAGGTAGGCGCCGCCCGGCAAAACGTTTTCCAAAAGCGCGAAAGCTTCGCGGTTGGTAGCGCCGCCGGGAGCGACCTGTTCGTCGACATACAGAGAAAGTAGCTCCGGGACCAAACGGAGTTGTCCATACAAAGTGCCCTGCTCGAGCTGGAAATCGTGGCTGTCGAGATCGCGAAAGGCCGTGTTGTTCTTCACCTTACCGTCGGCATCGGGGTCGTCTCGAAAAAGAACGGTTTCAACCGCGCGAAAATCGCCGCCCACCGAAAAGTAATCGTTGATATTCGGAGAGAACTGCGTGTCATGGGCAGGCAAGAGCCCCGCACCGTCATTGGGCAAGCGCAGCAAGTCGGAAGCGTGGACCTCGACGGTGAGACTGCGCAATCCTCCTCCGCTGCGGTTGGTGTGGCAATCGCCGCAGGCAAACCCGTCGCGCAAAGCCATGAAGGGTTCGGCCGGAGCAACCGAAGGCAAGGCCACGAGCAAGACAGTGAACAACGCCCCCGCAACAGCGCGCACACGGCCGGACCGCCACATTGTGTGCATCGTGGGGACCCTGAGCATCGTGTGCATCGTGGGGACCCTGCATATCATGCGTATCGTCGAGATCATGTAAGCCGATTCGACCTCGGTCAACGTTTCTTCAACAGCTTTAGTCTTCATATCCTAGCCCTCATAGTGTCCTTAGCCGGGATTATTAATGGAAGTTCCTCGCGAGAGCGCCAAGCATGCGTCAGCCCAGGGCGAGTGCATCGTAAGACCCGCAGGCCTACCTTACAGTACGTCGGTGCTCGAAGAACGAGCAGACCCTGAAATGACGTGCGATCGGAAGTCGTAGCAGCACTCTTCATGAATAGTCCCGGTGAGGCTTCGCGATCAAAGTGCATAGGACACGCTTTAGCGCCCGCCTCAGTATTCAAGCCCGCTCAAAGTCGTGGATGTCGACGTGGACGATGTCGACGAGGTCGAAGACACGGTCGCGACCAACGCGGCTGCCGCAGGCGGTGCCCCGGCTTCGATCCATGCGACCAGCGCATCGACCTCGGCTTGTGTCAAAGCCGGCGCACCCAGCGGCATCAAGGAACCGCAAGGCTCGCTCCCCGCGCCGATCTTGTCGAGCAAGTAGCTTCCAGCCGCATCGTTAGCCGCCACCAAAACCTTGCCGCCGCACAAGGAAGCGACCCCCAACATCTCGGCGCGCGAGGTCGCAGCGTCGGAGAGATCCAGGGAACCTGCAGCGGTAGCAGAATTATGGCACCCCGCGGTGGCACACTTGGGAGCGAGCAAGTTGTCCTGTATGCCTTGAAAGCTGTCCAAAGAACCGCCGGCAGCTAGGCCACCGCCGTCTCCGGCGCAAGCCGCCAGGCTCATCGAGGCGGCTAGCAACAACAAGGCAGGCAAAGCACGTAGCGCGCTCCCGGCACGGTATACACACAGGCCGATACGGTAGCCGCCAAAACGGCTAGCGCGCCCGGCTTTTGCCGCCGGGCGGCCGAGTCCGGCGCCTTTCTCATGGTCGAGTAATCTCACGTTCATATGACTTAATCCGCAAAGGGGTCTTGATCAATGGCTGTGTTGCGACGACACTGCAAGAAATTAACCAACCTGGAGGACACCCAATGAAGGCTCTTAGATTTCTTGTCAGCTCGTCTTTTCTCGCCGCAGCGCTACTGCTCGCCCTGCCCGGCAACTCGCCAGCAGCCGACGAAGTAAGCGAAGTAAACGGCGAGATTCTCGACATGGCCTGCTACGTTTCTCACGGAGCCAAGGGCAGTTCCCACAAGCGCTGCGCGCAGACCTGCGCCGAACACGGGATGCCGCTGGGCATACTCACCGATGACGGCAAGGTTTACCTGCTCTACCCCAAGCACGGCGCCGAAGAGAAGTTCGCTGACGTCAAGAAGTTGGCAGGTGCAAACGCAAAGCTGACCGGTATCGCCCAGGAGAAAGGCGGGATACTGGGCTTCGAAGTTCACTCAGCCGAAGCCGCTGAGTAAATATCAGCGTCGCGGCCACGCAAGACTTTTCAGTCAGTGCAAAATCTTGCGTGGCCGCACGCGGCCGCGGCGGCTACGGCGGCCGGAGTTGCCCCGCTGTGGCTAGGACAGGAACTGGGTAGCGGGTCGAAAAAAAGCTAGGCTAAGCCCTGCTAAGCCCTAGGTAGAACTGGGTAGCTGGGGCCCTCACCACGCTTCCATCCCTGCTCCCACCCGTACGCCCCAGGTCTTGGCCCGGTGGCACGGAAACTGCTTTCACTAGCGTTGCGAAGGGGAAATGGAGGCTATGCAATGAAAGGTCTATACACCCGAAAGAGTTTCGTCCTGGCACTCGCAATGCTGCTTGTCTTGATGCTGAGCCCTCGAGCCGGCGCCAACCGGGGCGACTGCGGACAACCCTTGTCCCAGGGGATTCAACCCAGCGCGATAGACTCGCTGGGAGTGCTCAGAACGTCGGTCGGACTCGACGGCTGCGGCGATAACTTCGATCCCTGTGTTTGCGATGTGGACAACTCCGGCTACGTCAGTGCAAGCGACGCTCTCGGCGTCTTGAACTACGCGGTCGGCGGCGGTTTCGTACTGTCCTGCGATCCGTCCTGCTCGGCGCTGCTCGATTCGACAGGGTCATCTACGAGTTCCACCAGCTCGACCAGTTCCACTTCGATGACCAGCACTACGACGCTTTGGGAAACTACGACCACCACCTTGATAGATGCGGGCTCCCTATCCGGACAGGACATCTACGCCGCGCGTTGTGCCGGCTGCCATCGCATGGGTGCTCACGACCCTGACGGTTTCGCGCCGGACCTCGAGAATGCCGGTGCCGGCCTGCGCAACAACTTAGCCGACATTTCCTCGTCGATGACGGGCCTGACTTTGACCAACGCCGAAATCGTAGCGCTCCGGGATTTCCTGGACGGCACCGGACCGGTCAGCTCGACAAGCTCGACCACCACGACCACGCTACCATCCGGCCCCAACGCAGCCGGGCGCGCCATCTACGACCTGCGCTGCGCAAGCTGCCACCGCGCCGGCTCCTACGACCGCACGGGCTACGCGCCGAACTTGGCAGGGGACGGACGCAAGCTTCGTAGCGACCTTGGCCGCATCGACGGAGACATGCGCGGGATGACCTTGAGCGGCGCCGAGATCGTCGAGCTGGGCACCTTTCTGGATTCGCTTTCAGGCGGCGGCAACGGCGGCGGCGATAGCGACGGCGACAGCGGCTACGGCGGCAACGGTGGCGGCGATAGCGACGGCTACGGCGGCAACGGTGGCGGCGATAGCGACGGCGACAGCGGCTACGGTGGCAACAACAGCGGCGATAGCGACAGCGGTTACGGCGGTAGCGGCAGAGGCGATAGCGACGGTGATAGCGGCTACGGCGGAGGCCGTGGCGACAACGGCAGAGACGACAGCAACGGCAGCGGAGGCCGCGGCGACAACAGCAGCGACGACGGCTTTGGCAACGGAGGCCGCGGCGACAACAGCAGCGACGACGGCTTTGGCAACGGAGGCCGCGGCGACAACAACGGAGATAGCTACTTTGGCGGCGGCAACGGCAACCGCGGTGGCAACAACGGAGACAGCGATAGCCGCTAACACGATTTAGAATTCTTACACGAGAGTTCTCCTTGCTCTCGACTTCCGCGCGCCGGATGCCTTATAGCCCGCATTATTCATGAAACCTCTGCTACGAGCCTCAATCGCCCGCAATCTCGGCCCGTGCTCGCTTTTCGGCCCTCGACGTACTGTTAGTACGCCTGCGGGCCTCATCGCTGCGCTTGGGCCGATCTCACGGGCGCTT
>JAJRWY010000037.1 GCA_024276575.1 Candidatus Binatota bacterium | reverse complement strand
GATTGCACCGGCGGAACGCACCGGCGGATAATGTCGACGGATAGTGTCGGCGGATCTCACCGATGGATTGCACCGGCGGATTGCACCGACGGATTGCGCCGGCGCAATCCGCCAGCCAAATGCGGCTCGCGGCAGAGTTTCCTCTAATGACGTGGGGCAAGAGCTTGGATAGTTCATCCGCCTGCCTCAATGCCTCAATGAATTCTCAATGGAGCTCAATGGAGGTTGAGCAGTGCTCCCAGAAGTCCTGGGCCCGTGTACATTCGCAATGGTTTCGCGCTAAACTTACCGGTCATGCATCGTGAGGGAAGCTTCCGTTTGGTCAGTGATTTCTCGCTTCAGGGGGACCAGCCCGAAGCCGTCGATGCGTTGTGCGAGGGTATCCTAGCCGGCGACACTCAACAGGTGCTGCTCGGAGTCACCGGGTCGGGCAAGACCTTTACGATGGCCAATGTCATCGAGCGGCTGAACCGCCCAGCTCTGATCATGGCTCCCAACAAGACTCTGGCCGCGCAGCTCTACAACGAGTTCAAGTTGCTGTTTCCGGACAACGCCGTTCGCTATTTTGTCTCTTATTACGACTACTTCCAGCCGGAAGCTTATGTGCCTTCTACGGATACCTATATCGAGAAAGACTCATCTATCAACGACGAGATAGACAAGCTGCGCCACTCGGCTACGCGGGCTCTACTGGAACGCAACGATGTGCTTATCGTCGCCTCGGTCTCCTGCATCTACGGTTTGGGCAGTCCCGAGGACTACTTCGACATGCTGGTTTTTCTGGAGGAAGGCATGCGGGTCGACCGCGATGAGTTGCTCGAGAAGCTCGTGCGCATTCAGTACGATCGCGGTGACGCCGACTTCCACCGTGGGACTTTCAGGGTGCGCGGCGACATCGTGGAGATCTTTCCCGTCTACGAAGACAAACGTGCCTTGCGTGTCGAGTTCTTCGACGACGAGGTCGAAGCGATCAAGCAGATCGACCCCTTGCGGGGCAAAGTCGAAGGACGCCTGGAACGGCTCTGTGTCTACCCGGCCTCGCACTATGTGACCTCGCCGGATCGCATGAAAGCGGCCGTCGAGAGCATCAGGCAAGAACTCGGTGAGCGCCTGCGCCAGCTCAACGAGCAGGGCAAGTTGCTTGAAGCTCAGCGCCTTGAGCAACGTACGCTCTACGATCTGGAAATGCTCGGCGAGATGGGCTCCTGTCCCGGCGTCGAGAACTACTCGCGCCATCTCGCCGGACGCAAACCCGGTGAGACCCCGGCCACCCTGCTTCACTATTTCCCAGAGGATTTCATTACTTTCATGGACGAGAGCCATGTCACCGTGCCGCAAGTAGGCGGGATGTACCGCGGTGACCGCTCGCGCAAGGAGACCTTGGTCGAGTTCGGCTTCCGCTTGCCCTCGGCGCTCGACAACCGCCCGCTCACATTCGAAGAGTTCGAGAAGGTGCTGGGCCCTACGGTCTACGTGTCGGCGACGCCCGGGGACTTCGAGTTGGCGCGTTCCGGCGGGGTGGTGGTGGAGCAATTGGTGCGTCCCACCGGACTGGTCGATCCTGCGCTGGAAGTGCGGCCGGCCACCGAGCAAGTAGACGATCTTCTCGAAGAAATCCGTGCGCGCGTGGAAGTGGGTGAGCGCGTGCTCGTGACTACCTTGACCAAGAAGATGTCGGAAGACCTGAGCGACTACTATCGCGACATCGGCTTGAAAGTCCGTTACTTGCATTCCGACATCGACACGCTGGAGCGAGTCGAGATAATCCGTGACTTGCGGCGCGGCGTATTCGACGTCCTGATCGGCATAAATCTGTTGCGTGAGGGCCTCGACCTGCCCGAGGTATCCTTGGTGGCGATACTCGACGCCGATAAGGAGGGGTTCCTTCGATCCACGCGTTCCTTGATACAGACCATGGGCCGGGCGGCCAGGAACATAAACGGCAAGGTCATCCTTTACGCCGATCGCATTACCGATTCCATGCGTGGGGCCATGGAGGAAACTGAGCGCCGCCGTGCCCATCAAGTCGAATATAACGAGATTCACGGCATCACGCCGCGTGGGGTCAGCAAAGCGCTCGACGATCCACTGGTGCGCATGGCCAATGCCGACTATGTCGACATTGCGGTTGTGGCCGAGGATTCGCCAGCCTTCGGAGACGAGGCTGAGATTCGTCGCGAGATAGAGAAACTGCGGCGTAGTATGCGCGAAGCAGCCGGCCGTTTGGACTTTGAGAAAGCCGCGGAGTTTCGCGACAAGGCCGAGCGTCTGGAGCAAAGCGAGTTGGGTTTGTAGGTTGCGGCGTGGTCGACGCGAAGCTTCAGGAAAAGGCCGACAAGATTCCGGCGCGGCCTGGGGTGTACCTGTTCAAGGACGTTCGCGGCAAGGTCATCTATGTTGGCAAGGCCAAGAGTCTGCGCGAGCGCGTGCGCAGCTACGTGCGTGGAGGCGACGGACGTTACCATGTCCGCTTCTTGCTCGAGCGTTGCCGTGATGTCGAGACGCTGGTCACCGGCAGCGAAGCCGAAGCCCTGATTCTCGAAAACAACCTGATCAAGCAATACAAGCCGCGCTACAACATCAACCTGAAGGACGACAAGAGCTACGTCTCGGTCAAGATCACCACTAAAGACCGCTGGCCGCGCATCATCGTTACCCGCAAGATCGAGCGCGATGGCCATACCTACCTGGGCCCCTACGCCTCGGCTTCGGGCTTGCGTGAGACGGTCGAGACCATACGCAAGGTCTTCCCTTTGCGGACCTGCTCGGACACGGTGTTTAGCAACCGCTCGCGTCCCTGCCTGGAGTATCAGATAAAGCGTTGCCTGGCGCCCTGCGTGTTCGATGTCGACCACGATGCTTATCTTGCGCAACTCGGCGAGGCGCTGCAGTTGCTCGAAGGCAAGACCGAGGCGCTGGTCAAGGGGCTGGCGCGGTCCATGGCCGAGGCGTCGGCCGCCGAGCGCTTCGAGGAGGCGGCCGTGTTTCGCGACCGTGCAGCGGCCATTGCCAAGATCGCCGAGAAACAGAAGGTGCTGATTCACGGCGGCGGTGACCGTGACGTGTTCGGCTTGTATCGAGAAGGGGGGTTCATCGAGGCCCAGGTCTTGCTGGTGCGCGCCGGCAAGCTGGTGGGCAACGCCACCTACAGCTTCGAGGATTACGAGTTTCCCGACGAAGAAGTGTTGTCGTCTCTGCTCGGGCGCTTTTATCAGGGCTCGCGCTTCGTTCCCGATCAGATCCTGATCCCGTTCGATGTGGAAGGGGCTGCGGCTCTGGCCGAGTATCTGGGTAATCTGCGAGGCCGCAAGGTTGCGGTGCTGGCGCCGCGGCGGGGGGAAAAGTTCCGCTTGCTCGAAATGGCGATAGACAATGCCGCGCACGCTTTTCGAGAACGCCATGACGAGGCCGGGCGGCGTGAGAAGATGCTGGCCGAACTACAGCGCAAGCTCGGGCTGTCGAGCATGCCCAAACGCATCGAGTGTTTTGACGTGTCGCACTCTCAGGGTGACAGCGTGGTTGCCTCGATGGTGGCCTTCGACGAAGGCCGTCCGGACAGGAGCGCTTACCGGCGCTACAAGCTTCGCGAAGTGCAGCGTAATGACGACTTCGCGGCGATGAAAGAAGTGCTTTCTCGGCGTCTCACGCGTGGAGCCGAGGAGGGCGGCTTGCCCGACTTGATAGTCGTAGACGGGGGCCGGGGGCAGTTGGCCATGGCCGTCGAGGCTTTGTCCGAACTCGGCATCGAAGGCGTAGAGTTGGCGTCATTGGCCAAGGACCGAGTGACGGCGGCGGCCTATGAAGAAGAGATCGAGCGCAGCGAGGAGCGAGTGTTCAGGCCCGGCCGTGCCAATCCCATCGTGCTGCGCCGTAACACCAACGCCTTGTTCCTATTGCAGCAGCTTCGCGACGAAGCCCACCGCTTCGCCATAACCTTCCATCGCCAACTACGGTCCCAGCGTAGGTTACGTTCGGTTCTCGACGACGTGCCGGGCGTGGGGCCAGCCAAGCGCCGCGCCCTCCTGTCGAAGTTCGGAAGCGTAAAGCGCATTCGCGAGGCCACCCCCGAGGACCTGTCGCAAGTCCCCGGCATCACCTCCGAACTCGCCGTCCGCATCCTCTCCCACCTTGCTCGCAGCTCGTAGCCTGGGGTCGGACCACATGGAAGTCACTCAAGCTGTTGGTACTAATGAACAATCGTTTCGTGGAACACGTAATGTAGGCTCTTAGCGGCCTGATTTCGAGGTCTAAATTACACAGCCAAAAGAGTGGCGGTTAGGTCGGATCAACCGAAGGCCTTTTTGCTAGGCGGTGCCAAGATACTCAAGCCTGCTCCGAAAAAAGGACTCTAAGGGCTCCGGGGATAGCGCTTGTTGGCACGAAACCCCAGTTAAACAGTGGGTTGGGGGTGCCCTCTGTGGTCCGACCCCAGCTTTCCCCAGACCCCAGCTTTCCCCAGCTTTCTGACCCTCCGGAGCTTCGTGGTTTGTATTATAGGTGTAATAATAAACTAGGAAAATTAGCTGGGTAGAGTGTGTAATGCTAAGCATTGCATGAGTGAATGCTTTTCTCCTTTCTCTCGCCGTACTTACTGTGCAGTTGCCGCTGAGCGTGTCTCGCGACATTGCTTGGGCCTGCCTGCCCTTTGCGGTCAGTTCGGCGTTGGGATTCTTCGTGCTGATACGAAGCCGCGCGGGTTTGGCCACGTTCCTGTTTGCTGCGGCCTTGGTTGTTGCCGCGGCAGCCGTGACTCTGCCGCTTTACTCTAGATTGCACTTGCGCCCAGCTCTCGGCACCGGGCTGCAGGGGTTGCTTGATCCGTTGGATTCTCCGCGAGTCGACGCATTCGTTGGCAGCGAGCCGCGCGGCAGGGCGAGTTTTTGGATGGAAGGGCGCATCGTCGAGATCGTCGGCGATGGGCGGGGCGGCGCGCGTCTTCGTGTGGATCTCGAGGAACTGTGGGCTTATTCGCAAGAGCAACTCGCGCCGTGCGCTGAACTGTTGGACTTGCCCCGTGTCCAAGGGCGGCTTGTTTCCGACCGCTCTGGCATTCCGGAGCCACTTTCCGGCCGGGTTTCGAGAGATGAGGCTCTTGTTGCGCACGAGGGCTATGAAGGCCCCTGGGGTTGTCGGGTACGCGGGGCGGTCAGTCTTCGAGTGCGTTTCATGCGTGGGCCGCCGGTGAACGGCCCTTGGATGAGAGGCCAACGTGTGGGGTTCGAGTCGCGTTTGAAGCGCATGCGTAACTTTGGAAATCCCAGTGAGTTCGACTGGGCTGCATGGAACGCCCGGCGCGGCATGATTGTCTCGGCGTTCGTGTGGAGCGACGACTCGCTGCGGCTGCTCGACCGATCCGGAACCGGCGCAATCGAACAGGCCCGGCGGGCGATCGCGGCCCGTTTGAGCCGCCTGTCCAAGGGCGGCGCGTTGCTGGCCGCTTTGTTGGTGGGTGAACGCGGTGCGCTCGACGAGCTGAGCCGCCGCCACATTCGCGACGCGGGCTTGGCCCATGTGCTTGCGATTTCAGGGCTTCACATGGGTATCGTAACGGCCTTCGTGTTCTGGCTTGTAAGGGCGTCTCTGGCACTCGTGCCGGCCTGGGCCTCGGCTTACGATATCCGGCGTCCGGCCGCCATCGCCGCGGGCTTGGCCGCGATATGCTACGCGGGGCTGAGCGGTGGCGGGATTTCCGTCGAACGGTCTTTGCTGATGACGCTGGCGGCGCTCGCCGCCCTATGGCGCGGCAGTAGTGGGCAAGCTTGGAAGGCTTTGTCGCTGGCAGCGGTAATCATTGCGCTACGCACACCGGGGGTGCTGTCCGAAGCGGCGTTCCAGCTTTCGTTCTCGGCGGTAGCAACGCTCTTGCTCTACTCGCAACGGCGCGCCTGCCGTACCCGGCACCGCCGCCTAGGGCCGATATCGGTGCCGCACAGAGTCCTCGTGGCAGCGCTAGAGCTATCGATAATATCTTTGTTATGTTGGCTAGTTACCGCACCAATCATTGCCCATCACTTCACCCGTGTATCGCTGCTGGCACCAGCCGTGAACATTGCTGCCGCATTGCCGGTGGCGACATCGGTGGTGCTTGGCATGGGGGCCTCGGCAATGCTGGGCCTTGCGGGTCTAGCTGCGGGCCTATCTTCCCTGTGCGCGACGCTGCCTGCTGTGGCCGCGGCAGCGTCGGCGCTATCGGCGCTCGCCGCTGCGGCTTCCGACCACGTGTTCGGCTATGCAGCCTTGGCAGCCGGCCTGCTGCTGCGCATCAGCGCCGGAGCTGCTTCGCTTCCTTTCTGCGCCGTGTGGAGCCCGAGCCCCGGACCCGTATTGACTTTGCTGCTGTCACTACTTCCCGCCGTCGCGCTGCTACCGCGTGAGTTTTCCCGGCGGCTGCTTCCTTCGCTTCTCATCGCAGTAAGCTTGCTTTGCGCCCACGGCGCTTACCAGCGTTTCAGGAGCGACCGCCTCGACCTGTGGTTCCTGTCGGTGGGGCAGGGCGATTCCACGCTAGCGCGGCTTCCCGGTGGTGATGTGCTGCTGGTCGATGCCGGTGTTCCCGGCCGTGGCAACCTAGTGGTTGCACCGATGCTCAGGAGGCTGCACATCGGCCGTATCGACTACCTTGTGGCAAGCCACATACAAAGCGACCACTGGGGCGGTTTGCGCGAGCTGGCCGGAGACTTCGAGATTGGTGAATTCATCTACCCGGGCGGTGTATGTGCGGTCGAGGGATTCCACGAGTGGATTGCGGAGTTGGTGGCGCGAGGCGTCCGAGTCCGCAGTGTCCCCGATCTACTTGCGAAAGCGCAGGGATCGCAGATGGTCACCGGGGCCTCGCCGCTCCACTTCTTATGGCCGCGCGACACGAGTGGCGCCTGCAACGCGAACGATCGCTCGGTGGTCGTGTCGCTGTCGTTCGGCGGCCGCCGGGTGCTGTTAGCCGGCGATATGGAGGCCGAAGGAGAAGCCGCACTGTTGCGGACTGTGAGTCTGCCAACAGCGGACTGCGGCGCGGCCGGTGCTCAAACTGCCGGCTTGGTCAGTGCCGCCGCCACGGGTACGGCAACTGCCGGCCTAGTTACCACCACCGCCACTGATGCCGCCGCTAGCAGCCCAATCCCCACCGTTGCCGCAACCGCTGGCTCAATCCCCCCCGCTGCCGCCAACTCCGTAGCTGCAAGCACGCCTGCCACCGTGTCCTCGAGCATGGAGGCCGCCGCAACCATAGCGGGTTCCGCCCTCACCGCCGCCACCGTTGGCGGAAGTATGCGTGACCGGCGACTTGCGGCCGACGTGGTCAAGGCTCCACACCATGGCAGCAAGACTTCGTCGAGCGCCGCTTTCATTGCCGCCACTGCGCCCGCACTAGCGGTGGCTTCCGCCGGGCACGGCAACCGTTTCGGTTTTCCCGACCCCGCAGTGGAGGCCGCCTACCGCGCAGCCGGTGCCCGTTTTCTCAGTACCAGCCGCGATGGTGCGGTTCGGATAACACTATGGGCATCAGGGGATATCACTTATCGCGCTACCCTGAGTGGGCGCAGCGGACGGGTTCGACGAAGCCGGCCGGATTCGCCTGCGGCCGGCCCGTGCTTGCCTGCGATCGGGTTTCGTCCTGGGGCTTGCGACTCTCGCGACGAGGTTTCTTGAATACTGTCGGCTGAAGTAGTCGGGCCCTGGGGCCACTACCTAGCGGGTTGGCAGTGCGAAACCATGGCCCGGGCTCCCCATGACGCCGCCGCAGAGCCCTCACAATGCCGCCACAGAGCACATCGCAGCGTTGACTATTTGGGGTTTTCGCCGATAAGTAGCTTTGTTGAGGCGTTATTTTGCGACTCGAAGCGCTGCCCGCGCGCGTTTTGGGCGCGAGATCCCGCTTCTCCAGGTCCGGCGTGCGAACGCCGGTTTCCCACCGCTCCCGGTGGGCGGTAACCCATGAAAGTCACTTCGATCAAAGGCTTCCGCGACGTACTTCCCGAGCAAGCGGCCCGGCGCCGCCGCATCGTGGATGCTGCTCGGGCGGTGATGGAGTCCTACGGTTACGGCGAGATCGAAATCCCGATCATGGAGAAAGTCGAGTTGTTCCGCCGTTCGGTGGGCTCGAGCAGCGATATCGTCGAGAAGGAAATGTACGCCTTCGAGGATCGCGACGGCACTTTGGTGGCGCTACGGCCGGAGGGCACTGCCTCGGTGGTCAGGGCCTACGTGGAGGCCGGCATGCCGCGTTCGCATCCGGTCTGCCGTCTTTATTACTCAGGATTCATGTTTCGCCGCGAGCGCCCGCAAAAGGGCCGCTTGCGCCAGTTTACCCAGATCGGGGCCGAGTTTTTCGGACGCGACGATGCCGCGGCCGATGCCGAGACCCTGTGTATGGTAGACGATATCTGCAAGGCCGTGGGCGTGAGCCGTGCGCGCATCGAGGTCAACTCGCTGGGTGACGAGCGTTGCCGTCCGGCCTACCGTGAGGCGTTGGCAAATTTTGCGGCCAAGCGTGTGGACGCGCTTTGCGACGATTGCCGTGCGCGCATGGGAAGGAACCCGCTGCGTCTTCTCGATTGCAAGAACGAGAACTGCCGCGAGGCCATGTCCGACGCACCTTTGATGCCCGGCCACCTGTGTCCCGACTGTGAGCAGCATCATCGCCGGGTGCTGTCCTTGTGCGAAGCTGCCGGAGTCGAACTGTTCGCGAACCCGCGAATGGTGCGCGGGCTCGATTACTATTGCCGTAGCGCTTTCGAGATCAGCGCCCAAGGCCTCGGCTCTCAAGATTCGATAGGGGGAGGTGGCCGCTACGACGGCCTGGTGTCGTCACTGGGCGGACCCGACACTCCGGGCGTCGGCTTCGCCTTCGGCGTCGAGCGTCTGGAACTCGCAGTGGCAGCGGAAGCCGAAGCGGCCGTAGCCGGAGCCCCAGCGGGAGCCGCAACAGCCAGCGCAGCGGGAGCTGGAGCCCGCCCCGATAGCGTAATCGACGTTTTGCTGGCACCGGTGGGAGATGCCACCGCCGCCGCGGCGCTGCGACTCGCACGCGAGATGCGGCGCGCCGGCTTGGCGGTGGAGATGGAATCGCCCTCCCGTCGCTTGAAGGCTCAGATGAAGCGCGCCGATAAGCTCGGCGTGAAATATGTGGTGATAATCGGAGAGGAAGAACTCGCTGCCGGCCGCGCTACGGTGCGCGACATGCGAGCCCAGCGTGACCATGCGCAGCTTTTCGATCTGGATGCGCCGGCGGCAACTATAACTGCGGCGTTGCCGGCTAGCGGGCGTCAGTAGGCAAGAAACGGCGACAGGCGCAGCGGCCGGGGAGAACAGTAACTTTAATGAAATTGGAACGCAGTTGTTATTGCGGGGAACCGCGTGAGCAAGACGTAGGCAAAGAGTTGGTCCTGTGCGGCTGGGTGCATTCGCGGCGCGATCACGGTGGCGTGATTTTCGTCGACCTGCGCGACCGCAGCGGCATCGTGCAACTGGTATTCAACCCCGAGCACAGCCCGCAATCCCATGCTAGCGCCGGCGCTTTGCGCAACGAATACGTCCTGGTGGCCCGCGGCCAACTGCGCGCCCGTAGCGACGACACCGTCAATCCCAACATGCCCACCGGCAAGGTGGAGCTAATGGTCGGCGAACTGGAGATCCTCAACGCTTCGCGCCCCAGCCCCTTTGCTATCGACGACGAAGCCGTGGTTACCGAGAACACCCGGTTGAAGTTTCGCTACCTGGACCTGCGCCGGCCCTTCATGCAGAAGTTCTTGCGGCTGCGCCATGAGGTCTGCCGCTTGAGCAGGGAGCTACTGAACAGCGAGGGTTTCCTCGAAGTCGAAACGCCGATGCTCACGCGCAGCACGCCGGAAGGCGCGCGCGACTATCTGGTGCCCAGCCGTGTGAATCAGGGCAGTTTCTTCGCGCTGCCGCAGTCGCCACAACTTTTCAAGCAGTTGCTGATGGTCTCGGGCCTCGATCGCTACTACCAGATCGCCCGTTGCTTTCGCGACGAGGATTTGCGCGCCGACCGCCAGCCTGAGTTTACTCAGATAGATTTGGAGATGTCCTTCGCCGGTTCCGAGGCGGTCATGAACCTAGTGGAAGGGTTGCTGAAGAAGCTGTTCTCGGAGCTGGCCGGCCTCGAGTTCAACGCGGCCTTTCCGCGTATGCCCTATGCCGAGGCGATGGCGCGTTTCGGCAGCGACCGCCCCGACACCCGCTTCGGCCTGGAATTGAAGGACTTGACCGAGGTCTTCGCCGGTAGCGGTTTCAAGGTCTTCAAGCAGGCCGTGGACGGTGGAGGTGCGGTCAAGGCGATCGTGGTGAAAGGCGGCGCTGCGATGTCGCGAAAGGAGATCGACGATCTCGGCTCCTACGCTTCGGATTTCGGAGCCAAGGGGATGGCCTGGATCAAGATCAACGAGGGCCAGTGGCAGTCGCCTATCGTCAAGTTCTTTTCCGATGGGGAAAAGCAGCGCCTCGGGGAGGTCCTTGAAATAGAGGATGGGGACCTAGTTTTGTTTGCCTCCGACAGCGAGCAGGTAGTACATGCGGTGCTCGGAGCGCTACGCTGCAAGATCGCTGCCGATCGTGATCTCATAGACCCCTCCCGTTTCGATTTTTTGTGGGTCACCGAGTTCCCGATGTTCGAGTGGAACGATGACGACAAGCGCTACCAGGCACTGCATCATCCCTTCACCGCCTTGCATCCCGACGACGGCATAGAAGTCCTCGACTCCTTGAGCGGCGGCCCCGGAACGGCTTTACGCTCAGATGCCTACGATATCGTACTGAACGGCGTTGAACTCGGAGGTGGTTCGGTTCGTATCCACCAGCCGCAATTGCAGCGAAAAGTATTCGAGGCTCTTGGCATCGGAGAGGAAGAGGCGGCCGAGAAGTTCGGCTTTCTGGTAGAAGCGCTGGGTTACGGAGCGCCGCCCCATGCTGGGCTCGCGCTTGGTCTCGACCGTCTAGTGGCAATGCTGGCGGGCACCGATTCGATTCGCGACGTGATCGCCTTTCCCAAGACGCAAAGAGCGGCCTGCTTGCTCACCCAGGCTCCATCCACGGTTGATGCCGCGCAGTTGCGAGGCTTGGGCTTGAGGGTGGATCTTTGACACTGCCGCGCCGCATATCGTTTGTGCTGGCCGTAGTGTTGCTGCTACCGGCTCTTTTCGCTGCCTGTAGTTTTCTGCCCGAGACCCAAGACGCGCCGCTTTCACGCGGGATCGTCAAGATTGCGATATTGCCGGTTGCTTTTGTCTCTGCAGATGAGCAGCGGGACTGCGACTTGTGTCCCTCCGATCTGAAACTTTCGCCGACCTCTCGTGAGCAAGCTGATTTGGTTACCGCGTTTCTCTATGAAGCGTTCGGACGCCATCCTGCCTACCACGTGCTCGATCACGGCTTACTCCGTGATCTGCAAGGCTTCGGGATGAAACAAGCCGCGCAACGGTTGAGTTAGGAGGGCAGGGCGGATGCAGTGGTGGTGGCGGCGTTGCTCGACTCTCGCGAGCGCGTGGGCAATTCACGAAAAGTCGAAGTGCCGGCCTGGGTGCATTTGTATGTGTCTTTGGTCGATGCACGCAGCGGCGAGCGGCTGTGGGGGGGAGCTTTTGACGAAGAAGACCGGCCGGCCGGTTGGATCAAGCGCAGTTATGGGCGCTTCGTGGGCGGGCAGGAACAACATTGGCGTAACTCGGGGGAGATTGCCGGATACGGGGTGCACGAGCTGGTCGACGAGATGGTCGACGAGCTTTCCCGTTAGTCCGTCGAAAACCCCGGTGGGGGCCGGACTCGAGGAGGCGGAGGATCTTATGGCGGCGGGTATCATTGACGGCAAGGCATGTGCGGTGGGCATTCGTGCGCGGCTCGGCGAGAGTATCAAAGCAAGGGTGGACGAGGGCGCGCGCGCACCGGGCTTGGTGACCATCTTGGTCGGTGAGGATCCGGCTTCGAAGGTTTATGTCGGGCGCAAACAACGCGAATCGAAAGAGATAGGAATGCACTCCGAAGCCGCTGAACTCAGCGCCACGGTGACTATCGAGGAACTGCTTGCGGTCATCGAGCGCTACAACGCGCGCGATGACATAGACGGAATCCTGGTACAGTTGCCTTTGCCCGGGCACCTCGACGCCGATCGCGCGATTGCGGCCATAGATCCGGCCAAGGATGTCGACGGGTTGCATCCGCTCAACCAGGGGGCCTTGTTTACCGGCCGAGAGGGCCCGCGGCCCTGCACGCCACTGAGTTGCATGCATCTGATCGACAGCACCGGGGTTGAGCTTCGCGGCAAACACGCGGTGGTCGTCGGACGCTCGGCGCTGGTCGGCAAGCCGGTTGCGATGCTATTGCTCGAGCGCCACGCGACGGTGGTCATGTGTCATTCGCGTACCGTGGACCTTGCCGCCCAGGTCGGGGCGGCCGACGTTTTGGTGGCGGCGGTTGGGCGCCCGCGCATGATCAAGGGTGAATGGATCAAACCCGGTGCCGTGGTCATCGACGTCGGTATCAACCGGGTGGACGGCAAACTAGTGGGCGATGTGGATTTCGAAAGTGCGGCCGCGCGAGCCGCGTTCATCACTCCGGTTCCGGGAGGAGTGGGGCCGATGACCGTTGCGATGCTGCTGAGCAATACCTACGAGGCCGCCCTGCGCCGTGGCTGAAGCAAGTGGCTGAAGCAAGGCGCACCCCTCTTTACGAAGAGCACCTAGCGGCGGGGGCTCGCATGGTGGATTTTGCCGGTTGGGAAATGCCGGTTCAGTACGGGTCCATCGTCGCCGAGCACCATGCCGTACGCAGCGCCGCCGGACTCTTCGACGTCTGCCATATGGGCGAGATCGAGATAAGCGGCCGCGAGGCGGAAGCTTGCTGTGCGCGCTTGTTTACCAACGATGCGCGCACCCTGCGGCCCGGCCAAGCTCACTATAGCCTGCTTGCCAACGAGAACGGCGGCCTGGTGGACGACGTCATCATCTACCGCCTGGAAGCCGAACGTTTCCTGGTCTGTGTCAACGCGGCCAACGTGGCCAAGGATTTCGCGTGGATGAAGTCGCACAGCGCCGGGTTTTCGGCGGGTGGATGCGTGCTGCGCGATCTCAGCGACGAGTTTGGACTGATCGCGTTGCAGGGCCCGCGTGCGACCGAGGTAGCGGGACGCCTCGACCCCGGCCTGGTTGCGGCCGGGCGTTTCTCGATGCGCCGTTCGCGCCTAGCGGGAGTCGAAGTCTGGGCGGCACGCACCGGCTATACCGGTGAGGACGGCTTCGAGTTCTTTGTGGCCCCCCGGGATGCCGTGGCTTTGTGGCGGGCTTTGCTGGAGGCGGGCTCGGACCTGTCGCTGGCACCCGCCGGTCTCGGCGCCCGCGATACCTTGCGGCTCGAAGCGGCGCTTCCTCTTTACGGACATGAGTTGGGAGAGGATATATCACCGTTCGAGGCCCGCGTGGGCTGGGCAGTGAAACTCAACCGGCCCGACATGGTCGGTTACGCAGCGTTGGCGGCCGCCAAGCGCGAAGGCGTTGCACGCCGCCTGGTCGGATTGGAAGTGTTGCGCGGCGTCGCCCGCCACGGCTATCCGCTGTTCGCGAGCCCCGATGCCTCCGAGCCGCTCGGATATGTGAGCAGCGGCTCTCACTGCCCGACAGCGGGCAAGGCTCTGGCGCTTGCGCTCGTCGCCGCCGGTGCCGCCGCCGGCCTCGACCGGGCGCTCGTGGATATTCGAGGTAAACGCAGGCCCGTGCGAGTGACGGGCCTGCCCTTTTATGTTAGGCAGGCCTGATTCAGTGGCTCAGTGGCTCAGTGGCGCGGTAGTGGCGCGGCAGCGGCCCTGGAGGAATTTAGCGATGGAAGTACTCGAGGAACTTCTCTACACCAAAGAGCATGAGTGGGTCAGAAAAGAATCGGACGGTTCGGTAGTCATAGGGGTCAGCGACTATGCCCAGGAGCAGCTCGGCGACATCGTGTATGTAGAACTTCCCGAGATGGCCGAAGGCGAAGATGTCAAGATCGACCGTGACGAGCCCTTTGCCGTGATCGAGTCGGTCAAAGCGGCCTCGGACGTTTATTCGCCACTGTCGGGCAAGCTCGCCGAGATCAATGACGAACTCCCCAACACTCCGGCGGTGATCAACGAAGACTGTTACGGCGACGGTTGGTTGGTCAGGCTCGAGCCGAGCAATCCCGACGAACTGGATGAACTGATGTCAGCGGATGACTATTACGAGTTCGTAGAGTCGTTGAGCGTCTGACCGAGTGCGTTTCGTCCCCCATACTTCCGGTGATGTGCAATTGATGCTCGAGCGTATCGGCGTTGCCTCGGTCGATGAGCTGCTCGAGCAAGTGCCCGCCTCGCTACGCGCACGCGCGGCAATCAATCTTCCGCTGGGCCTGTCCGAGCGGGAAGTGGCCGGCCGTCTCGGTGAGTTGGCGGCGGCGAACAGCCCCCTGTGCAGCTTTCAGGGCGCGGGAGCCTACCGGCATTTCGTGCCCGCGGCGGTGTCTGAGTTGATGAAGCGTTCGGAGTTCGCGACCGCATATACGCCTTATCAGCCGGAGGTGAGCCAGGGCACCTTGCAGGTCGCCTTCGAGTTCCAAACCTACGTGGCGGCCCTGTGCGGACTCGACGTCGCCAATTCGAGCATGTACGACGGCGCATCGGCTTTTGCGGAGTCGCTGTTGATGGCGCTGCGCATATCACGCAAGCGCGAACGGCTGTTGCTCTCGGCGGGCATCCATCCGGAGTACTTAGCGGTGGCACGCAGCTACCTGAGTGGCTACGGGCGCGGGGTCATAGAAGAAATTCCACTTGGCAGCGACGGCCGCAGCGACCTGGATGCCCTGGAGGCGGCCTTGGACGAGGACGTGGCGGCAGTCTGCACCGGCTATCCCAACGTACTCGGGGTCATCGACGACCTCGCCTCGGCTTCACGCCTAGCCAAGCGTGTCAAGGCGCTGTCGATTTCGGTTAGCTGTGAGGCTTTGGCCTTGGCGTTACTGCGCTCGCCGGGCTCTTGCGGTGCCGACATTGCGGTTGCCGAAGGCCAGAGCTTGGGCTTGCCGCTTTCCTACGGCGGGCCCGGCGTAGGGTTGTTCGCGGCCGGCAGAGACAAGGTACGGCAGATGCCGGGGCGTTTGGTCGGGGAGACCGTGGACGAGAAGGGGCGCCGCGGCTACGTACTCACCCTGGCCACCCGTGAGCAACACATCCGGCGCGAGAAGGCGACGTCGAACATTTGCACCAATCAGGGCTTGGCGGCGTTGTGTGTGACCGTGTACCTGGGCTTGGCCGGGAGATTGGGCTTGCGGGCTCTGGCCGAAGAAAACACGCGCAAGGCCCACCGGCTGGCGCAGCGGCTGCAAAGCGAAGCGGGTTTGGCTCCGGCCTTTAGCGGCCCCTTCTTCAACGAGTTTGCCATAAGGATGCCCGGTGGCATGCCGTGGTTCGAGCGCGCGGTAGCCGCCGGGGTGATCCCGGGCGTGCGGCTGGAGGCGATTGCTCCCCAGCGGCCGGAGTGGCGCGATCTGCTGCTGATTACGGCTACCGAATGCACCGGCGAGGCGGACATCGATAAACTGCTGCGCTGCCTCACCCACGCGGAGGCCGCCTGATGAACGTTGCCGTCATGGCCCGGCAGTCGTGTATGCGTATGCGGATACGGATCGTGCGGGGCTCTTGGTTGCCCGGGAGTTTTTCCCGGTGAGTGATCGACCGGCGAACGCGGACAGGGTCTCGGTGGCAAGCCCTACCCGGTCGCGCGGGCTTGACGAACGGCTCGACAGAGGTCCCGATCAGGTTTTGGAGCCGCCGATTTTCGAGAAGGGCAGCAGCGGGCGTTGTGGAATCGATGGCGGCCCCAGGCGCGACAGCGGCAAGGCCGGCGCGGCCTTGCCGCCGGAAGGCTTGCTGGCGGACGGCTTGGCGCTGGACGGCTCGCCGCCGGAAGGCTTGCCGGCGGACGGCTTGGCGCTGGCCGGCTCGCCGCTGGAAGGCTTGTCGGCGGATGACTTGCCGCTGGACGATTCGTTGCTGCGCGACGATCTCGAAACGTTCCCGGAATTGAGCGAGCCTGAAGTGTTGCGCCACTATCTGCGCCTGTCGAAGCTCAACTATTCTGCGGCCAGCAACTTCTACCCCCTCGGGTCATGCACCATGAAGTACAACCCGCCCGCCAATGAAGCGGCGGCCGCATTGCCGGGCTTCAGTTCCATCCATCCTTATGCGCCCGAATCGACAGTGCAGGGAGCGCTGAAACTGATTGCCGGCCTCGAGTCGTGCTTGTGCGAGTTGAGCGGGCTAGATGCGGTTTCTTTGCAACCGGCGGCCGGCGCCCAGGGAGAGTTGGCCGGCATCAAGATAATTCGCGCCTACCACTGCGACCGCGGAGCCGCGCGCTCGAAGATCTTGATACCGGAGAGTGCCCACGGCACCAACCCCGCCAGTGCTACTTTGAGCGGTTACGCCTGCGTAGTGGTTCCCTGCAATGAGCGCGGCATCATCTCGGCATCGACCGTCAAGGACCTGCTCGACGATGAAGTTGCGGCTTTGATGGTGACCAACCCCAGCACGCTCGGCCTTTTCGAAGAAGAAATAGAAAGCATTGCGGACTTGGTCCATGAAGCCGGGGGGCTTCTCTACATGGACGGCGCCAACATGAACGCTCTCATGGGCGTGGCCAAGCCTGGGCATATGGGCGCAGATGTGCTGCAGTTCAATCTACACAAGACGTTCTCCACTCCTCACGGCGGTGGTGGCCCCGGCGCGGGGCCGGTGGCGGTGCGCGGCGATCTCGAGAAGTATCTGCCGTTACCGCGTTTGCGCCACGGCGACGATGGGTTTTTCTGGGATTACGACCTGCCGGACTCGATCGGCCGGGTGCGCTCCTTCTACGGTAACTTTGCTATCTTAGTACGGGCTTATGCCTATCTGCTGGCATGCGGAGGGGACGGACTGTGCGAGGTTACGCGTATGGCCGTGCTGGCGGCGAACTATTTGCGTGCGCGGCTCGAGGACAGCTACCATCTTCCGTATCCGGCGCGTTCGATGCATGAAGTCGTCTTCAGCGACAAGCTACAGAACAGTTTCGGCGTAAAGACGCTGGATGTGGCCAAGAGATTGCTCGACTACGGATTTCACGCTCCCACCATCTACTTTCCTTTGGTGGTGCACGGAGCCTTGATGATAGAGCCTACCGAAACGGAAAGTCTCGAGACCCTCGACGCTTTCGCCGACGCCATGATCGCCATCGCCGAAGAAGCCCGCAGCGACGGTGAGAGTCTGCTGGCGGCGCCTCACGCGACCCCGCTGGCGCGTCTCGACGAGACTCGTGCTGCCCGCAGCCCCAAGCTGGTCTGGCGGCCCGCCGGGTAAGCGCCGGCGTCTGGCCGACCCCGGTCTTGGACAGTGGCTCGGGCGGCGTTGGCTGTCTTGGCGCTGGGCGGGCCCTGGGGGAACCATCCGGGGAGAACAGGGGAGAACCGGGGACAGGGGAGAACCGGGGAGAACGACCGGGCACCGCCATGACCGGCGATGCGCGGCGTTGGCTGTAAGCACGGCTTTGCACTATGATCGATTTCAGCGGGAGCGATTCTTTGCGAGATCGCCGTGGATTCCAGGCACCGTTACAGCGGTGCCGGTACAGCGGCGCCGTAATGGCCCGGAATGCCGGGATAGCGGTCTCAGTGGGAGGTAGGAGTGTTCGGTTTAGGCGTCGGTGAACTAGCCATAATTTTGGTGATCGTCATGATCATCTTCGGCGCGGGAAAACTCCCGGATATCGGTGAAGGTCTGGGGCGAGGAATTCGCAATTTCCGCAAGTCGGTAAAAACCGACGAAATCGACGTTACTCCGCGTGATGGAGATGAAAACGGGCAGGCGGATGACCCGGGCGAGCTTCCACCGAAGCAATCCTGAACGAAGCTTCGTCAATGTCTTCCGGGATCTCCGGAACCGTAACTTGGCAGGAAATCGTGGCTCCGGGCTGCAGCACCACCGGGTAGCCGGGATCGAGTTCCGAAAGGGCCAGCAGTTCCGCGATCGTCAGACGGCGGAGCAAGCGCTCTGATACCGTTTTCCCGCACGATGAGGCTGCGCGCCGCACTTCTTCGCCGCCGGCGAATACCGTAACTTCCAATTTCAGATCCTCGGCCGGAATCATCGCGTCGTTTACTACCGACGCTTCCGCCACCAGTGTCCGGGTCTGGTCTCCGAGCGACAGCACTTGGGCTGAAACATCGCGAATGCGCATCTGCCCGGCGAGTCCGGGGTCGGCGGCCAGGCAACTTGCCGGTCCCGGTAGCGCGCTTACCAAGGCGTCGGTCCACTCGTGGTTGCGCACCAGAAAGAGCGAAACCGTGGCGAGCACTACGACGGAAGAAGCCATCAATACCACCGCCGTCCATACCGGACTCGGGCGCTCTTCGTCGTGGCGTTGCAGTGTCTTGGGTTTCCTCGGCATCGAGTTACGTACTCGCAGCGACAATTGTACGAGTTGGCAGCTTGCAATCCAATGACCAGCCTGCGCGAAAGCCGGATAAAAAAACGGACAAACGCATCGTGGAGGCGCATCGTGAAGCTAGGCCGAAGGGTGGCAGTCCCGGAGAGCAGGCTCGATGTTGTCTGCTGTCGAGCAGTATATAGGTACCTAGTTTGCTCCATAGCCGGGTTTGGTTAGAATCCCGGTTTCCTGGTCACCGCGAGCGAAAGTGGCGGAATTGGCAGACGCGCAGGATTCAGGTTCCTGTGGCCGCAAGGTCGTGGGGGTTCAAGTCCCCCCTTTCGCACCATTTCCTTAATAATGCAGACTGGGGCTACGCTTTGTGTGAACTCCGGCGGCGTGCTTGCCTGGTATCGAGCGACGGTAGTCGTGAGTACTACGGAGATGGAATGTGAGTAAGCCAGAAGCGGTGACGGGGTTGAAGCAGTATCTGCGGCCGACCTTCTTTATCGATAGTGATTCGCCGGAAGTCGTCGATTACGCACGCGCTGCGACGGCCGGTGCAGCCTGCGAGTCGGAACGTGCGGTCGCTCTGTACTTCAAGGTCCGCGATGGCATGCACTACAGCCCCTACTGCTTTACCCCGGATCGTGACAGTTACCGCGCAAGCCGGCTCACCCGTGCACAACGTGGCTTTTGTATACAGAAGGCGATCTTGCTCGCAGCGGCGGCTCGTGCGGTTGGGATTCCTTCGCGACTACACTTCGCGGACGTCAGGAATCATCTGAGCAGCGAGAAACTGATTGCGTCGATGGGTACCGACCTATTCGTCTATCATGGCTACACCGGTTTGCTCGTGGACGGGGTTTGGCTGAAGGCGACACCGACTTTCAACATCGAGTTGTGTGAGAAGCTAGGTGTCGCGCCGCTCGACTTCGATGGGTGCCACGATGCGATCTTCCACCCCTACGATAAGAGCAACCGGCGTCACATGGAGTACGTTCGCGACCGTGGCCATTCTCCCGATCTGCCCTTCGAGGAAATGGTCAGGGAAATCACGAATACCTACGCTCAATCCGCTTTGCTCAAAGACCGCGAAGTTAGCGACCCGGTTTTTGACTGAACGGCCTTTTGCCGAAGCGGCTTCGACGGTTCCGGTTTTCGACTGAAGGGCCTGCAACCGAAGCAGCTTCGACGGCCCAGTTTTAGACTGAACGGCACATCGACTCAGCCGGCTTCGACGGAACTGTCTTCAACTGAATCAGCTTCGAGCGAACCGGCTTCGACTAAACTGGATCGTACAGATCCCGGCTTCGACAGCACCGGATCGTACCGATTCCGTATTCAACCGAGCCGACTTTGACTGAGCTGGTCCATTTGCGCCCCGGCTCGTGCTCAGCCGGCGGCGACCTTGGCGAAGGCGTCGATTACCTCTTGCGGTGCTTGGACCAGCTCGATCAGCACGCCTTCGCCGCACAGCGGTTTTTCCTCGTTGCCTTTGGGGTGGATGAAGGTCACGTCGAAACCGGCTGCGCCCTTGCGTATGCCGCCGGGTGTGAAGCGTACGCCTTGCGCATCGAGCCATTCCACTGCGGCGTGGAGGTCGTCGATCCACAAGCCCACATGGTTCAATGGAGGGTTGTGCACAGCGGGCTTCTTGTCGGGATCGATGGGTTGCATCAAGTCGACCTCGACCTTCAGCGGGCCGCTACCGGCCTGCGCGATGTCTTCATCCACGTTCTCGCGCTCACTCTTGAAGTTGCCGCTTACCGTCAGGCCCAGGCTGTCCACCCAGATCCTGCGCAGCTTGTCCTTGTCGAGTCCGCCAACGGCTATTTGCTGTATGCCAAGTACTTTGAAGGGTCTTTCGCTCACGATGTCCTCCTCTTCAGGCGCGACAACTTAGCGGGGAAGGGCGGCAATGTACATTTTCCCTGGTGCTGCGGGGCCGCGCTTAACTGGGAGCGCTAGGCGCGCCGGTGGCCCCCGGTGGTTGCCTTGCGAGGCCGCGCGTTGAACGCCCATGCTGCGTATTGTAAACCGCAGCTTCCGTGGCCGGCTACGATCCAAAACAATTCGAGTCCAAGTGGTATGAACGCTGGGTTGATAGCGGCGCTTTCGCGCCCAAAGCCCCAGAAGACGGAGAATCGGTGTTCTCCATGGTCATTCCACCCCCCAACGTGACCGGTTCGTTGCATATGGGCCATGCGCTCAACAATACGCTGCAGGACATACTGACTCGCTACCGTCGCATGGACGGCGACGCGGCTTTGTGGCTGCCGGGCACCGATCATGCGGGAATCGCGACCCAGAATGTCGTCGAGCGGCAGTTGCTTGCCGAGGGTAGCGACCGCCACGAACTCGGCCGCGAGGCTTTCGTCGAGCGCACTTGGGCATGGAAGAAGGAATCGGGCGGGCGCATTACCGAGCAGTTGCGGGCACTCGGTGTCTCCTGCGACTGGAGCCGCGAGCGCTTCACCTTGGACGAGGGCTTGTCCAGGGCTGTGCGAGAAGTGTTTGTAACACTTTATGAAGATGGCCTAATCGCTCGTAATCGCTACTTGATTAACATGTGCCCACGTTGCCATACGGCTTTGTCCGACATCGAAGTCGAGCACCGTGACGAAAAGGGCCGGCTGTGGCATCTAGACTATCCGCTCGAAGATGGCAGTGCCGTGATCTCTGTGGCCACGACCCGGCCTGAGACCATGCTCGGGGACACTGCAGTCGCGGTTCATCCCGACGACGAGCGCTACAGTTCCTTGGTCGGCAAATGCGTGATCTTGCCGGTGATGAAGCGTCGTATCCCGATCATCGCCGACACCTACGTCGACCGCGCCTTCGGCTCGGGTGCGGTCAAGATCACTCCGGGGCACGATCCCAACGATTTCGAGATCGGCCTGCGCCATCAATTGCCGATGATATCGGTGATGAACAACGACGGCACTATGTCGGAGGAGGCCGGAGAGTTCGCCGGGATGACCACTGCCGAGTGTCGTGAGGCCTTGCTGCGGCGCTTCGAGGCAGACGCTACCCTGACCAAGGTCGAGGATCACGAGCACGCGGTCGGAACCTGCTACCGCTGCCATAGCGTGGTCGAGCCCTTGCTGTCTTTGCAGTGGTTTCTGGAAGTCAAGGATATGGCTGCCGAGACGCTAAAGGCTCTCGACGAAGGCCGCACGCGATTCGTGCCCGCGCACTGGGAAAAGACCTACCGCTCCTGGATCGAAAACATCCGTCCCTGGTGTATTTCGCGCCAACTGTGGTGGGGGCATCGCATTCCGGCTTGGTACTGTGACCCCTGCTCGAAAACAGTGGTGTCGCGCGAAGATCCCGACCGTTGCCCCGATTGCGGCGGGGAACTGCGCCAGGACGAAGACGTTCTCGACACTTGGTTCTCCTCGGCTCTGTGGCCGTTTTCTACCATGGGTTGGCCGGAGCAGACCGAGGATCTTCGCAGGTTCTATCCGACCTCCACGCTGGTAACCGGTTTCGACATCATCTTCTTCTGGGTAGCGCGGATGATGATGATGGGCATACGCTTCATGGGTGAAGTGCCGTTTCGCGACATCTACATCCATGCATTGGTTCGCGACGAACACGGGCAAAAGATGTCGAAATCCAAGGGCAACGTGATCGATCCCTTGGATGTGGTCGACCGTTACGGCGCCGACGCCTTCCGCTTCACCTTGGCGGCTTTCGCGGCCATGGGCCGTGACGTGCGCTTGTCCGAAGAGCGCATCGGCGGTTATCGCAACTTCGTCAACAAGCTCTGGAACGCCGCTCGTTTCGCCGAGATGAAGCGCGAGGGGGCCGAGGTCGATTGCACCATGCCGGGGCAGCTTTCGTTGCTGCCCAATCGTTGGATTCGTTCGCGCTTGGCGGCGGCTGTAGCCGACACGCGTAAGGCGCTGGACGAGTATCGTTTCAACGAGGCTGCCGGGCGGATCTATCAATTCACTTGGCACGAGTTCTGCGATTGGTACATCGAGATCGTCAAGGTGTTGATGGAGGGGAATGCCGGGCAGCAGCAGGAGAGCCGTCGCGTGCTGACCGCCGTGCTCGAAACTCTGCTGCGTTTGATGCATCCGCTGATCCCCTTCGTGACTGAAGAGCTGTGGCAGCAACTTCCGCAGGCTGGGCGTGCCGGTGGCAGCATTCAAAACGCGTCCTACCCCGGCTATGTCGAGAGTTGGCGCGACGAGGTCGCCGAGGCCGAGATGGGCGCGCTGATCGAGTTGGTCCGTTCGGTGCGTAACATTCGCTCGGAGATGAATATCCCGCCGAAGTTGAGGCTCGAGTTGTACGCCGACGCGGCGGCGCGCGAGGCCTCTGCGCTGGCGGCGAACCTGCCTTTGGTCGAGCGTCTGGCCGGGCTCTCGGCCTGCCATCTCGTCGAGGTTTCCAATCCGGGCGCGGGGCAGGATGGCGGGCATGGCCTGCCGGCTGCCGTTCCGGCTGGTTCGGCGCACGGTGTGGGAGGAATCGAGCACTGGTTGCCGGTAGCCGGTCATGTCGACATTGCGGCGGAAGCGGAGCGTTTGCGTAAGGCGCTGGCCAAGCTCGACAAGGATCTTACGCGCGTTGAGCGGAAGTTGGCCGATGCGGCTTTTCTCGACCGCGCGCCACAGCAGGTCGTAGACAAGGAGAAACGGAAGCAGGCCGCACTCGCGCAAGAGCGTGGCAAGCTGCTCGGCAGTCTTGGACGTGTCGAGGCACTGGGGGCGGGCTCGTGAGCGCAGGCGGGCTAAAGCTGGACGATGCTTCGTTGCGCGCCTTGCTTTACATGAGCCTGCGCGAGGACGTAGGCGATGGAGACCTGACTAGTCTCTATACCGTGCCGGAGGATCTGCAGGCGTGCGCCCGCGTGATCGCCCGCCAGGATCTCGTGCTGTGCGGATCGGTTCTGTTCGCCCCTTTGGTGGAAGAACTCGCACGGCTATGCCCGGGATCGCTTGCAGCGGGGGCGTTGCGTATGAGCGAGTCTCGCGGTGATGGGGCCGCCTTGGGCGCCGGAGAGACGGCGGTGGCCATTGAGGGTCCCGCGCGGGCGTTGCTGACAGTCGAGCGTACCTTTCTCAACTACCTGGGGCACCTATCGGGGATCTCCACCGAGACCGCAAAGTTTGTCGAGGCCGTGCGCGGAGCCGGCTACTCGACGCGCATACTCGATACCCGCAAGACCACGCCGGGAATGCGCAGCCTGGAGAAATACGCGGTTGCTTGCGGCGGCGGCAGCAACCACCGTATGGGCTTGTTCGACGCTGTATTGATCAAGGACAACCACGTCGTCGCCGCCGGAGGCATAAAGGCGGCAGTAACGGCAGCCCTGGCCGGAGCCGGCGACGGTGTTGAAGTGGAGGTCGAGTGTGACGATATGGGGCAGTTGCGCGAAGCCATGGAGGCTGGTGCGACCGCGGTCTTGTTGGACAATTTTACGCCCGGCGAAGTGCGTGAGGCAGTAACGATGATCGCGGGCCGCGCGCGCATAGAAGTATCGGGGGGCATAAGGTTGGACTCGGTGGTCGCTTATGCCGAGGCCGGTGCGGACGATGTTTCCATTGGCTGGCTGACGCACTCTTCCCCCTGCGCCGATTTCAGCATGGAGGTTTCGCTGCTCGCATGAAGCACGAATCGCCGCAGAACCAACTCGTTTCGAACTTGCCGACTGCAGCGGGCAAGCCTCGCACGGGCCGGCAAGCCACCCCGGAAGGTGCCCCGGAAGTTGCATCGCAAGCCACCCCGGAAGTTGCATCGCAAGTTGTGCCGCCGGGCAACTCGCGAGCCGCGCGGCCGGCCGAACCCGATTCAAGTACAGGTGATTGCGCTACCGGTGTAGCCGGTGCTTCCCCTAGTGCTTCCTCTTCCGGCACCCGTGAAGGGATTCTGGCGGCGCTCGGTGACAGCGCAAGCTTTGTGTCCGGCGAGGCTTTGGCCGCGCGTTTGGGTGTATCGCGTGCTGCCGTATGGAAGCACGTCAGTGCGCTCAAACGCCGCGGCTATGAGATCGTAGGAGTACGCTCACGCGGATACCGCCTGATTTCAAGTCCCGATCCGCTCAATGAGGAAAGTCTGTGGCACGCGGTGAGGGCTCGCGGTGTGGAACACGCAGAGGCCCTGGCGGCCACTTTCGTTTGTAAACAAGTTACAGCGTCCACCAACAGCGATGCTCTGGCGTTGGGGCGCCGAGGCGCCCCGGAGGGGACGGTGGTCATTGCCGAAGAGCAGAGTTCGGGGCGCGGCCGCTTGGGTCGTAGTTGGGAGTCGGTGCGCGGCGTGAATCTCTACATGTCGTTGCTGCTCAGACCGCAGATGTTGCCCGCACAAGCACCGCAACTGTCATTGGTGGCGGGCCTTGCGGTGGCTTCGGCGATCGAGGAACTAGGCTTGGCCCCGCTGATCAAATGGCCTAACGACGTGGTCCTGGGTGGCCGTAAGGTGGCGGGTATTCTCACCGAGATAGAAGCTGAGGCCGACCGCGTGGCTTTTGTGGTGGTGGGCATGGGCGTAAACCTCAATAGCCGGCCGCAACAGTTTTCCGGGAGCATTCGTGATATTGCGACCTCGGTCTTGATCGAATCCGGCCGGCGTGTAGACCGTAGCGCTTTTGCGGCAAGCCTCTTGGCGCAGTTCAAGACCTACTACCGCCGCTTTCTCGCCAGAGGATTTGGCGCCGTCAGTGATGATTGGGAACGACGTTCGATGCTTTCCGGGCGCCGTATCAGCGTGAGCGGTGTGGGAGCCGGTTTGCGCGGCATCTGTGTGGGCATTGACGGTGATGGTGCGTTGCTGCTCAAAGAAGACGGCGAAAGCGGCGTCGCGCCACCATCGCAGGGTAGCGGACTGAATAACACGCCGGGTAGTGGGCTAGGCGGTGAGCACAGCAGCGAGCGAGACAGCAGGATACGCAGCCAAGCGCCAAGTGGGCCAGACGATGGACCGGCAGGTGCGCAGGGCAGCGAAGCGGCAAGCGGGCAGAACGACGGAGCAGCAGGCACGCAGGGCAGCCAAGCGCCAAGCGGGCAGAACGATGGACCGGCAGGTGCGCAGGCAAGCGGCCGGCCTTCCGAGTCCTCGGCACCGCCGGCGGCTTCGCGGATCCGGCGCATTCTTGCCGGCGACGTCAGTATAGAAGGGGCTTACGGCCGGGAGACGGGTTGATGCCGGATAAGGGCGACAGCGGCTGCTTGATGGCCATCGATGTGGGCAACACCCATACGGTGATCGGACTGTTTAAGGCTGGGCGGCTCCAACATCACTGGCGCATCGTGACCGAGCGCGATCGTACCGCGGATGAATACGGCATGCTGATGTGGAGCCTTTTCCACGCCTCGGACATGCACAAGCCTTCGGTAAACGCGATCATAGTTTCCTGCGTGGTACCGCCCTTGATCGGCGTGGTCGAGGAGTTGTGCCGCAGTTACTTCAAAGTCGAGCCTGTGATCGTGGGTCCGGGCTTGAAAACCGGTATGCCGATCCTCTACGACAACCCTCGTGAAGTGGGCGCCGACCGTATCGTAAATGCGGTTGCGGCCTACGAACGGGCCCAGCGCGCCACCATAGTGGTAGACTTCGGGACCGCGACGACTTTCGATTTCATCAGCGCCCGCGGTGAATACATGGGCGGAGTCATCGTGCCGGGAATCGGAATCTCGCTCGATGCCCTGTACGAGCGTACCGCCAAACTGCCCAGAGTCGAACTCGCGCGCCCACCGCGCATTGTCGGACGCAATACCGTCCACGCCATACAATCAGGCTTGGCCTACGGCTATGTGGAGTTGGTGGATGGAGTGGTACGAAGGATCGAGAAGCAAGAGAGTGTCGATGCCTATGTCCTTGCAACAGGTGGTCTCGCCGACTTAATTGCAGACGCGTCGGAATGTATCGACGAAGTAGACGAATTCTTGACGCTCGAGGGACTCAGACTGGTCTACGAGCGAAACTGAATGCGGCGCCCGGGCTGCCGGTAGGCGGAGACGGGCGCCGCATTATTTCGGCGCGATCAAGCGCCGCGGACAGGAGGATTTAGTGTGGCAACGGAAGCTTCGCGCATTAGAACAATCGCGGTCGGCGGACAGGGGGGAGTGGGCAAGACCTCGGTTGCCGATGCTCTGATATTCGCCGCAGGCGCCAATACTCGCTTGGGTAAGGTTGACGACGAGACCTCCGTTTTCGATACCGAGGCCGAGGAAACCCGGCGGCGCTGCAGCATAAGCAGTGCCTTGCATCACGCTAGCTGGAAGAAGCACGAGATCACGGTGATCGACACGCCGGGGCAGGGCAACTTTGTAAGCGACACCCATTTCGCGCTGCGCGGGGCCTCGGCCATGCTGTTTGTCGCCGATGCAGGTTCACCGCTACGGGCGGAGTCGAGCAAAGTGTGGAACTGGGCGGCGGCGGAAAAGCTGCCGGTGTTGATTGCGCTCAACCGTGTCGACCGTGCTGAAATCGATATCGACGCTACTCTCGAAGCGCTGAAAGGGTCGTTAGGCGCCAACCCGCTGCTCTTGCAGCTTCCGATTCGCAGTGAAGGCGTTTTCAGCGGCATCGTCGATGTGTTGAGCGGCAAGGCTTACACTTTCGACGGTGAGCAGGGCAAGTTTTCGGTGGGCGAAGTTCCTGAGGATCTTGCCGGCCGTGTCGAGGAACTGAAGATGGAGATCACCGAGGCGGCTGCCGAAGGTGATGACGAGTTGCTGGAGAAATACCTGGAGGAGGGCGACCTCAGCGCGGAAGAGATAGCGGGCGGTCTCAAGGCTGCGGTTTCTTCGGGGAACCTAGCGCCGGTGTTCTGTGTCTCCGCGGCGCTCAATATAGGTTTCCCACAATTGCTCGATGCCGTGGTCGAGTTACTGCCCGCTCCCAGTGAGATGCCCCCGGTGGCCGGTGTGGATGCGGACGGCGCGGAAGTCGAAATCTCTCCGGACCCGGACGGTCCGTTTTGTGGATTCGTATTCAAGACCATAGTCGATCCTCATGCCGGACAGCTTTCGGTATTCAGGGTGCTTTCGGGGACAGTCAAGGCCGACAGCCATGTCGTCAACACACGCTCGGGAGCCAAGGAGCGTCTCGGGCATCTGCTCAAGCTCGAAGGTGCCAAGCACAGCGAAGTCGAATCGGCTACGGTCGGTGAAGTGGTGGCGGTGGCGAAACTCAAAGACACACATGCCGGTGACAGCCTTGCGGACGCATCGCGCCTAGTAGCCGGGAAGCCTTTCGTTCCGCT
>JAJRWY010000036.1 GCA_024276575.1 Candidatus Binatota bacterium | reverse complement strand
TGGGGAGGCCCTTAGACGGGCCTTTCCGGTACCAAAACCGCAGCGCAACCACCTACCACGAAAAAGGCCCCATCCCGACGGGATGGGGCCTTGGGGTCGTGACCGACGGATGGGGTCGGACCCTATTTTACTCCTATTTTACTCCGCAAGGTGGCGTATTCGCTGAGGGAATCTGCGCACACTATGCTGGGGAGGCCCTTAGACGGGCCTTTCCGGTACCAAAACCGCAACGCTAAGCTAATAAATATCCAGGCATACAGCGCAACGCTAAGCTAAATATCCAGGCATACAGCGCAGCGCTAAGCTAAATATCCTGGTATACAGCGCAGCGCTAGGCTAAGTGTCCAGCGAGCCGGCGACGAGTTCCATCAGGTCGCGGGTCTGCACCTCATCTTCCAAGCTCTTCGACTTCACACCGTCATCGAGCATGGTCATGCAGTAGGGGCATGCCGACGCAATCGTCCCGGCCTTGGTCTCGAGCAGTTGCTCAACCCTCAGCGTGTTCACGCGCTGGCTCGGGTCCTCTTCTATCCACATGCGACCGCCGCCGGCACCGCAACACATTCCGGTGCTACGCGAGCGCTCGGCCTCGACGACTTCAACGCCGGCCAACGCGGCCAAGATCTCACGCGGCGACTCGTAGACATCGTTGTAGCGCCCCAGATAACACGAGTCGTGGAACACGACCGTGCCCCCCCCGCCGTCGCCGCTCAGCTTGAGCTTACCGCGCTTGATGAGATCGGCGACGAGGTCGGCCGCATGGACCACCTCGTAGTCGCCGCCGAACTGCGGGAACTCGTTCTTGATGGTGTTGTAGCAGTGTGGACAGTTTGTAATGACCTTCTTGACGTTCATACCGGTGAAGGTCTCCACGGCCATCGCCGCCATGGTCTGATAGAGATACTCGTTACCCAAACGCCGCGCGGTGTCGCCGTTGCAGGGCTCGTCGCGGCCGAGAATGGCATAGCTAACCCCGCCGGCTTCCAGAATCTTCGCCAAAGCCTGGGTGATTTTCTGGGCACGGTCGTCAAACGACCCGGCACAACCTACGAAAAGAAGGTATTCTGCCTCTGGATTTTCGGCCAGCAAAGGCACGTTGAGACCTTGGGCCCAATCAGCGCGCTTATCCGCCCCTATGCCCCAAGGATTGCCCTGGCGCTCCATACCTTGGAAAGCCTTGGTAAGCTCGGTGGGGAACCTGGCCTCTTCCTGCACCAGGTAGCGGCGCATATCGACGATCTTGTCGACATACTCGATCATCACCGGACAGGCTTCCTCGCAAGCACGGCAGGTCGTGCATGACCACAGCACCTCATCACTGATGATGTTCTCGCTAACCACTTTGGTCTCATTTGCCTCGTCAAGCACCATTTCGGGATGCTCGTAGAGAGCGTCGCGCAGATCGAGCATCAATTGTCGCGGCGCCAACGGCTTGCCGGTGGCCGTGGCCGGGCACTGGGAGGCGCAACGGCCGCACTCGGTGCAACTGTACATGTCGAGCACTTGCTTCCAGTTGAAGTGGCGCATCTGTGAAGTGCCATAGATCGCGTCTTCGCTCTCGAGATCCTGCTTAGACAAAGCCCCGGCCGGCTCGAGCTTGGAGAAGAACACGTTGGGGATGGACGTCACCACATGGAAGTGTTTGGACAAGGGCAGCAGGTTCATGAAGGTCAGCACCACCAGATTATGAACCCACCAAGCTACGTCGCTCACGGTCCCGGCACCGCCGGGACCCAGCGGAGCCAGAAGCGAAGCAAACAAAGTAGAAACCAAAGCCCAACTGCGCTCCGCCTAGATTTCCGGGTTGCCGGCCATGGCCACCATGCGGCCACCGTCGTAGATCAACCCGCCGACGGTAATCGTGAAGATGAAACACAGAATCAACACCGCTTCCCAGTGGGAATGCCCTGCTAGACGTTCTTCGGCGGGACGAAAACCCATCAGACGCTGGGGGTGGGTCACCAACCATCGCGTCATCAGAAACAACGCGCAGCAGGCTACGACGATCTCCATGATGTCACGGACCAGCATGTAAAGTCCGCCGATGGGGTTGGTAGCCGTGATCAGCGGGAAGTGGGCGTCAGGGATCCAGCCCCGCAAAAACATGGTGGCAACCTGAAGGCCGAGGACCAGAAATCCCCAAAATACCAGAGCATGGACCATCCCGGCCCTGCGGTCGGAGGCCGCGCCGCGAAAGAACTTGAGCTGTCCGATCGCATAAACCAACGCTTTCTTGACCCGCTCGGGGATGTCCCCGAAACGGTCGGCTGGCTGAACCTTTGCGAAAATCCTGAAGCGCAGGTAGCACTGCCAAACAAAGAGGCCCAAGAAGGCCAGTAGAACCAGAGTCCAAACGATGGCACTGAGCATGATCCCTCCAAACCCTGTCCCGGCATCGCGGACGGGCTCCTTCGCCCGGCGTCCGCCCCAAGAAGTCCGGGAGTCCCAAAGGTGCGCGATTTAACCGTGATAATCCCCCCCTTGCAATCTCGCTACCGGCGAAATCGCTACCCAACGGCACCCCACAGCCCACGAAACTCCGCCACGGCCCAGGAACCCAGGGTTGCCGGCGGCTTCGCGACGCCACCGGCCGCCGCCCCGCCCTCGCGCCGGCCCCGCCACAGCGAGTTCAGCAGCTCCGGTGGCTTCACGCTGACCGTAGCATTGGTGGTCGCCACCTTCGCGACCACCGTCACAAGCTGCAACGAACGAAACGATCCCACCGCCGCAGGACCCGTAGTCGAAGTCCTCACGAATTCCGGCAGCACTAGAATCAGCGTGGAACTGGCGGTCAGCGGAGAAGAAATCACACGCGGACTGATGTGGCGCAGTTCACTGCCGGACGGTGCCGGAATGCTGTTCGTCTTCGCCGAGGACCGGCCCCGCTCGTTTTGGATGAAAAACACTCCGCTGCCCCTGGACATCATCTTCATCGGCAGCCACACCGCCGACGGGCGGCAAGGAGAAGCTTCGGTGGTATCGGTAGCGGCCGATACCACACCTTACTCG
This sequence comes from Candidatus Binatota bacterium, assembly GCA_024276575.1. Taxonomy (GTDB): domain Bacteria; phylum Desulfobacterota; class Binatia; order UBA1149; family CAITLU01; genus JAJRWY01. Next base: position 1,756 of record JAJRWY010000036.1, on the reverse strand, counting down.
CAACAATCCCTGCCTTCGCAAGCACCGGCCCGCTACGTGCTCGAAGTCAACGCCGGCTTCGCCGCCCGCCACGGAATCGGCCCTGGTAGCCGGGTAAAGCTGCCGCCGCTGCCGCAGGCCCAAATTCCATAGCCCAGCACCCGCGTTAGGCTTGAATCGAGCCTACGAATATCGCGAGGCAAGGCCGCCCGCCTGCCGAATTGGGGCCAAAGCATGAAAACAAAGCATGAAAACTCTGCCGGCGAGCCTCAATCCCCTGCAATATTGGCCCGTGCTCGCTGGCCCGGCTACGCGGGCAGGGCCTGCAGGCTCACAGCCCGGGCAACGTAATGCCACTATGTCTGCGGGCCTCGACGCTGCGCTTGGGCCGTTCTGACAAGAGCTTGCGATTCTCGCAACGAAGTTTCATACACAATGCTGGCTAGGAGCATCGTGACGCTTCGCAGCGTCTTGTTTTTTCCGTCTTTCCCGGCTACTTCAACGCAACTTCACCCCCTCATAGCAGCGCTTGGCCTGCACCGTAGCGGGCAGCAGCCAAGCTGAAAACCGGAAAGAGCAAAGCGCGAATGGCAGAGAAAAGGGTCCTAGAAGAACTTAACCGGAGAAACTCCCTGGCTGAGGCCGGGGGTGGCGAGGCTCGTATAGCCAAACGGCACGAACGTGGCCTGCTCACCGCCCGTGAGCGTATCGATCTCTTGTTCGATGCAGGGACTTTCGTCGAAGTCGACAAATTCAAGACCCATCGCTGCAACGATTTCGGGATGGAGAAAACGCGCATCCCGGGCGACGGAATAATCACCGGCTACGGCAACATCGACGGCCGCACTGCCTTCGCCTACGCCCAGGATTTCACGGTCTTGGGCGGCAGCCTCAGCCACGCAATCTCGGAGAAGATCTGCAAGGTGATGGACATGGCCATGAAGGCCGGCGCACCGATGATAGGGCTGAACGACTCGGGCGGTGCACGCATTCAGGAAGGAGTCGAGAGCTTGGGCGGATACTCCGACATCTTCTGCATGAATACGCTGGCTTCGGGAGTGATACCACAGATCTCGGCGATCATGGGACCCTGCGCGGGCGGGGCCTCCTACTCTCCGGCTTTGACCGACTTCATCCTGATGGTCGACAAGACCAGCTACATGTTCATCACCGGCCCCGAGGTAATCAAGTCGGTCACCCGCGAAGAGGTCACTCAAGAAGATCTCGGCGGCGCCATGGCGCACAACTCGCGAAGCGGAGTCGCACAACTGCTCGCCCCCGACGATGCGGGCTGCATCGCGATGATACGCGACCTGCTTTCTTACCTCCCCTCGAACAACATCGATGATGCTCCGGTGATGGCCTGCAATGATCCACTCGACCGCATCACCGCCGAGCTCGAGGACGTGGTGCCGGACGACTCCAACCAGCCCTACGACATGCACGTGATCGTCAACAGCGTGCTCGACAACGGCCGTTTCCTGGAGATCCATCCGCATTTCGCCAAGAACGCCATCGTCGGCTTCGGCCGCATCGGCGGAAAATCGGTAGGCATCGTTGCCAACCAGCCCATGCACTTGGCCGGCTGCCTCGACATCAACGCCTCAAACAAGATCTCACGCTTCATCCGCTTCTGTGACTGCTTAAATATCCCGATCGTGACTTTCGAGGACGTTCCCGGCTACCTGCCCGGCACCCAGCAGGAGTGGGGCGGCATCATCCGCCACGGCGCCAAGATAGTCTACGCTTACGCCGAAGCCACGGTGCCCAAGATCAC
>JAJRWY010000035.1 GCA_024276575.1 Candidatus Binatota bacterium | reverse complement strand
TCGCCCGCAATCTCGGCCCGTGCTCGCTTTTCGGCCCTCGACGTACTGTTAGTACGCCTGCGGGCCTCATCGCTGCGCTTGGGCCGATCTCACGGGCGCTTGCGACTCTCGCGACGAGGTTTCATGAATAATGCGGGTTAGGCCGATCTCACTGGCGCTTGCGACTCTCGCAACGCCGCGCCGGGTGCCGGTTTGACCCTGCGCGGAACAGGGGCAAAGTCTGTGTCTTGCGGCCTCAGCATGCTGCTTAGCCGCCAAAACGACGCAAGGCCATTATGACGACCGCAAGCGCGAAAGATGCAGCCGAACTTTACGAGCACTTCAAGGTCTTAGGCCAGGAGGACGCCTACACTCCCAGCCACTGCGAGAGCATCCGCCTTCTGGTCGAAGAGATACAGGATCTCAAACGCAGTGAGGATGCGGTGATACTCGCTCACAATTACCAGCGTCCGGAGATCTTCGAGGTCGCGGATCTCGTCGGAGACTCTCTCGAACTCGCCAAGCGTGGCAAGGACTTCCGGCAAGGAACCATCGTGCTTTGTGGAGTTCACTTCATGGCCGAGACCGCCAAGATACTCTCGCCGGAAAAGCGTGTTCTGATCCCCGATGCCATGGCCGGATGTTCTTTGGCCGAGAGCGTCGATGCCGACGACCTCACAGCCATGCGCGACGAACTCAAGCTTCGCTATCCGGACCTCAAGGTCGTCTCCTACGTCAACACCACCGCGGCGGTAAAAGCGGTAACCGACGTCTGCTGTACTTCTTCAAACGCCCTGCGCGTGGTCGAAAGCCTCGACTCGGACAACATCTTGTTCTGCCCGGATGAGAATCTCGCTGCGTACGTCGCCTCGCAAAGCGACAAGAACATCATCCCCTGGAAGGGTAACTGCTACGTGCACCAGCAGATCCGCCCCGAAGCCTTGCAGCGCGTACGTAAGGCCAGACCGGAGATCCGCGTCATCGCCCACCCGGAATGCCGTGACGACGTTCTGGCTGAGGCCGACGCCGTGCTCAGCACCAGCGGCATGATCGAATACGCACGGCGTGAAGATGCCACCGATTTCCTGGTCGTCACCGAGTGCGGCCTCTCCGACCGTTTGCTGATGGAGCTGCCCGACAAACGATTCTTCAAAGCCTGCCAACTTTGCAAGTACATGAAGATGATTACTCTCGAGAAAACTCGCGATGCTCTTGTGAACGGCAGGGACGAGGTGCTGCTTTCTCCGCAACTGTGTGAAGCCGCCCGCGGATCCATTGAAAGGATGTTCGAACTGAGTTGAACCCGCGTCCGCCGTGGGAAGGGGATTGACGATGGGCGCGGTGTTGATAGCACTTCTGCTCCCGTTTGCGGGAGCCATACTGCTGAACTTGTTCTCAGCCCCCCGTAGCGCCCGTGCCGGCTGGGTGGCTTCGCTATTTGCCGGCGCATCTTTCCTCGCCGTCGCCAGCGCTGCGCTGGGCGGTATAGAACAACCGCCCACCCTGTACCTGCCCTGGGCCCCCGCCCTGGATCTGAGTCTCTCGCTGCTCGCAGACGGGTTATCCTTGCTTTTCGCTCTGGTCATCAGCGCAGTCGGTGTCGTGGTCTTCACTTTCGCCGCTGCTTACCTGGAACCGCACGAGCAACGCCGGCGCTTTTTCTGCTACCTGCTGCTGTTCATGGGGGCGATGCTGGGCGTCGTCTTCTCCTCGAATCTATTGGCTCTGTTCGTGTTCTGGGAATTAACCAGTATTTCCTCATTCCTCCTGATCGGTTTCTGGCACCACAAGGAACGATCGCGTTATGGCGCACTCAAGGCATTGGTGATCACCGCCACCGGTGGGCTGGCCATGCTGCTCGGCTTCATAATGATCGGACTGGTCTGCGGCACCTTCGAAATCCCCGAGCTGCTCGGCAGGGGCGATTTGTTGGCGGCCAGCCCCTGGGCCCTGCCCGCGGTGCTGCTGGTGATAGCCGGCGCTATAACCAAGTCTGCTCAGTTCCCGTTCCACTTATGGCTCCCCACCGCCATGGAGGCACCTACTCCGGTCAGCGCCTACCTTCACGCCGCAACCATGGTCAAGGCGGGCCTGTACTTGGTGGCCAGACTTGGACCGATCATGTCGCCGCTTCCCTTGTGGACTCCCCTACTGACCGTAATCGGCATAGCAACCATGGTCTGGTGCAGCTACCTGGCCCTCCGCCAGTCCGACCTCAAGGGTTTGCTGGCTTTCTCCACGGTCAGCCAACTCGGCCTCATCATGTCGATGCTGGCAGCGGCCCGCCCGGAAGCGGCGGCAGCCGGACTCTTCCACCTGCTCAATCACGCCGCGTTCAAGGGCGCGCTGTTCTTGCTGGTGGGAGTGATAGAACACGAGGCTCATACACGTGATGTTTGCGAGCTGGGCCCGCTTCGCAAGCAGATGCCGAAAACCCACCTACTGCTCGCGCTCGGAGCCTTGTCGATGGCGGGGATGCCACCGCTCGGGGGTTTCATATCCAAGGAGATGTTCCTCGAGCAAGCTTTGCATCTCGGCCCCCTGCTGGCCATGCTCTCAGTCGCCGGGGCTGTATTGACGGCGGCCTACTGTTTTGCACTGGCCTTCGGCGTGGGCCGCGGCCGCAAGACCGAGGGTGCTTCCGCTACCGCTACGAGCGGGGCGGAAGCACCACACGACCCTCATTTTTCGTTACTCTGGGGCCCCGGGCTGCTGATCACGGTCGCGCTACTCTTCGGCCTTTTCCCCCAGTCGCTGGCCGGAGCGTTGGTTGCCGGAGCAGTCGAAGCCGCGGTGCCGGGATCGTCACTGCATCTCCATCTGTCGCTATGGCACGGCTTCTCTCCAACCCTGGCAGCCAGTGCCGTAGCCTTGGGCAGCGGCTACATCCTCTATAGCCGCTGGTGGCAAACGCGGACTCCCGACAACCCCTTACTCGTTACCGACCGCATCTACGATTTCAAGCTCGAAAAACTCGAGTCTTGGTCCAAGGCAGTAACGGTCTCCTACATGAGCGGCTTGGTATGGCGTTACAACACCATCATCCTGTGCGTCGGCGTAGCGGCGATAAGCGCGGTATTTCTATGCTTCCCCGTGCCGCAGTTGCAAGCCTGGCCCGCCCGCAGCCCGCTGGTATTCGAAGTGGCAGTCGCACTGACGGCTATCGCCGCGGTGATCGGCACCTGTATCGCCAAAACCCGGCTCGCTGCCATACTTTCACTGGGAGCCAGCGGCTACACACTGGCGTTGATGTTCGCACTGCTGGGGGCACCCGACTTGGCGCTGACGCAGATTATGGTCGAGACCATCTCCGTGGCCCTGTTCCTCGCGGTGTTCGTCTTCCTGCCCTCTTGGCGCCCTCCCGAAACACGGCCACTGCGCCCAGGGCATCTTGCCCTGAGCATTACTGCCGGTTGCGGTGCCTGCTATCTGGTCGCTCTCGCTAGAGGCCATCGTACTGCGACCTCGATTGCCGAATTCTTTATCGAAAACAGCGCTAAACTGGCCGGGTGGCACAACATCGTCAACGTAATACTCGTGGACTTCAGGGGCCTCGACACCCTTGGCGAGATCAGCGTGCTCGGCATCGCGGCGCTGGCCTGTTACGCGGCCATCAAGATGGCGCCGCAAAGGAGCTGACCGGTGTATTCGCTGATACTGGCGGTCGCGGTCCGCTACACTTATCCCTTGTTGCTCCTGTTCGCGGCATTTCTGTTTCTCAAGGGGCACAACTCTCCGGGCGGCGGTTTCATCGCTGGATTGCTCACTGCCGCGGCTATCGTGCTTTCCTATATCGCTTCCAAGCGTTCACCGGGCGACGGTCCGGATCGCTTTTTCGTAAACTTGATCGGATTCGGATTGTGCGTCGCCCTGACGACTGCGGCGGTTCCGGTTTTTCTCGGATATCCCTTTTTCACTCACACTTTCGGCTTCGTTGACGTCCCCTTGCTCGGCAAGGTGGAACTGGCCAGCGCCTCGCTCTTCGACCTCGGAGTTTACATGGTCGTGGTGGGGAACGTCGTAACGGTAATCCGGGCGATGACGGGGCAGTAGTGATGGAACTGCTGGTACTGGCCGTTAGCGCCGCGTTCTTGAGCGGGGGGCTCTACCTGATGCTCGATCGCACTTTACTCCGGGTAGTAATCGGCATCGGGTTGCTCTCCAACGGAACCAATCTCCTGCTCCTGTCCACGAGCGGCCTGACTCCGGGTGGGGCTCCTATACTAGCGGCCGCCGGCCACGGGGAAACGGCAATCGTCGATCCTCTACCCCAGGCTCTGATCCTGACCGCCATCGTCATCGGCTTCGGCGTTACGGCGCTGCTGCTCACACTCGCTTACCGCACCTACCAGAGCCAGGGCTCCGAAGATTTGGGGGAACTGCACGGGAGACTCGCGGATGAGTAACCTCCCGATCCTGCCGGTAGCACTCCCGCTGGCATCCGCGGTGGTCCTGCTTTTCTTGCGAGACCGGCCCGCGCTTTCACGCACCGTGGCAATGGCAGCCAACCTCGTCACCTTCGCCGCCGCGGCAAAGCTGTTGCTCACCGTTCGCGACCAGGGCATCCAAGTCTTGCAGTTCGGCAACTGGCCGGCCCCGTTTGGAATCGTATTCACCGTGGACATGCTCGGAGCCTTGATGGTGATGGTCACCATGGTGGTTTCCACCGCCACCCTGCTCTTTGCATGTTTCTCTCTGGACGAACCGCGCGAGCGGATGTTCTTCTATCCGCTTTTTCAGTTCCTACTGGTCGGCGTCAACGGCTCTTTCCTGACCGGAGACCTGTTCAACCTCTTCGTGTGGTTCGAGGTCCTCCTGATAAGCTCTTACGCCTTGATGTCACTAGGCGGCGGCGCTTACCAGCTTCAAGAAACGTTCAAGTACCTGGTAGTCAACGCACTGTCTTCGTGCCTTTTTCTGATCGGCGTGGCCATCATCTATAGCCTCACCGGGACTTTGAATTTCGCGCAGTTGAGCGTGCGCATGGCGGAAGTGCCGGACCCCGCCCTCAAAGCAGTGGTTGCGGTCATCTTCATGCTGGTCTTTTCGATCAAAGCGGCGTTGTTTCCGCTCTACATGTGGCTGCCGCGGGCGTATTTCGCTCCGCCTACGGTCATAAGCGGACTTTTTGGAGGATTGCTGACCAAGGTCGGAGTCTACGCCCTGTTCAGGGTGGTCAGCCTGCTTTTCGCCGATCTACCTTTCGTCTTGCCGCTGTTGGTCTTCGTAGCCGGTGCCACCATGTTCTTCGGCGTGATCGGAGCCTTGTCGCAGTGGGACATGAAGCGCGTACTCTCCTACCACATCGTCAGCCAGATCGGCTATATGATCATGGGGCTCGGACTGTTCAGCCAGGTCGCCCTGGCCGGGGGCATCTTCTACATAATCCACCATATCCTGGTGAAAACGGCGCTGTTCCTGATTGCGGGCGCAGTGGAGAAATCCCGCGGCACCACTAACTTGCGCCGCCTTGGCGGCGTCATCGAGACCGAAGCCCTGCTGGCAGGCCTTTTCATGGTAGCCGGACTCGGTCTTGCCGGCGTTCCGCCGCTGAGCGGATTCATCGCAAAGTTGCTCTTGATCCAAGCCGGCTTGCAGCAAGGCTCCTACGGCATCGTCGCCGTGAGCCTGCTGGTTAGCTTCCTGACCTTATTTTCGATGATGAAGATATTTCGTTACGTGTTCTGGCGTGAAGAGGGCCTGCCGCGCATCGAGGAAGGAGGCAACCGGGCGCGCCTGCTCTCGATCGCGGTCTTGGTATTGTTGGGTGTCGCGATGGGACTGGGCGCGAGTGTGGTAATGCCCTATGCAGAGACTGCAGCCGAGCAGATCTTGAATCCGCAATTGTATGTCGCCGCTGTTCTCGGAGAACCCTGAGTGGAAGCGCTTATCTACAAAACCGAGGCTCACTGCTTCCAAGCCCGGCCCAAGCCTAGCCGCTGCCCCATTCCAGACGCGACGGCGATCAAGCATTGGGTCCATCGCTTCCCGCTGTTCTTCTCGAGGCTATGCAAGGCCGGACAGAACCTCTCCGCGAAGGAGTTCGAACCGTGCTTCTGAAGCTTTATCACGCACTACGCCTCACCCTGAGTTTTGCCTGGGAGTTGCTGCTATCGAACTTTGCGGTCATGCGTATCGTGTTGATGCCCCGGCTTGCGATCCGTCCTGGCATAATCGCCTATAAGACCGAACTGACCAACGACCTCGCCTTGGCGACGCTGGCGAATCTAATCACGCTTACGCCCGGAACGCTGACTCTGGATATCTCCGAGGACCGGTCTACTCTTTTCATTCACACCCTCAATATCTCGGATGCGGCGGAAGTTGCAGAAGGCATACGCTCCGCTTTTGAAACATCGCTGCTGGAGTTGGAACGATGATAACAACCGTGGCCCATTTCTGCCTGCTGGTCATTGCACTGTCGTTGATCCCGGCTCTCTATCGCATCGTGCGCGGCCCCAGCATCGCCGACCGCGTGGTCGCCGCCGATGCTCTTACCACCGGAATCATGGCGATCGTAGTGGTCAGTAGTATCGTACTGCACACGCGTGACTATTTCGATGCAGTCATGGCCATGGCTATACTAGGCTTTTTCGGCACCGTTGCGGTTGCCAAATATATCCTACAGGGGCGGCCCATTGATTGAGATCATCGCTTGCCTGGCCCTTTTGACCGGGACTTTCTTCATCGCCATCGCCGCACTCGGACTCGCGCGGATGCCGGATATCTACAGCCGGGCACATGCGGTGACCAAGGCCACCACCTTGGGCATGGCCGGGGTTCTCAGCGCATCGATCGCGGTTTTCGGGTCTCCGGGAGCTGAGCTTCTGGTAATGCTTTTCGTGGTTCTTACCAATCCGGTCGGTGCACACATGATCGCTCGCAGCGCTTATCTCAACGGCATCCCGATGACCGAAATGTCGATTCTGGACGAGATGAAGCGTGCCGGGGAGCACGGGTCGGTGGATCATGACACCGACTAACCGGCATTCTTTGGGAACATCCGGCTACGAGCCCCAATCGCCCGCAATCCCGGCCCGTGTAGGTTCGCCCGCTGCGCTCGAGCCGCTCTCATGGGTACTTGCAACTCTCACGACGAGGTCTGTCGAAGCTGCGGACTCGATGACGCCACCGAAGCGGCGTAAGTTGGCGGTGTCGCGGGATTTCTCCACTACACCGGCAAACAGGAACAGCGCCGTTTTCACCAGGAGCTGGTGGATTGTGTGGGAAATGCCCACGGCCATTAATGCAGGCTAATCGGTATTGCGCATGAAGGCGTTCCACGACGAGTTCGCCTGCTCCAGCCTTGACCGCCGAGCGGTGCCAATGCTCTAAGTAGCCCGGGTCATGACTACGGAAAAGAAAGCTCCATCGTCGGCGTCCGTTCAATCCAGCGCCCAACTGCGTTACGAGAAAAGCCTGTTGGACTCGATGATCGGCGTGTTTCGCGCCGAACCCGACTGGAACGTGACCTGGGCGAGCGAAGGCCTGCTCGAATTCACCGGGCTGACCCTGGAACAAGCCAGAAACACAGGTTGGTTGCAGACGGTCCACGAGCAGGAACGCCAACGCGTCGCACGTGCGATGGCGCGTGCAGCCGGCGGCGGCGACGCCTCCATTGTGGCGGAGTACAGCATGCTCCGTTACGACGGTGAGAGCATCCGCGTCCACGTCAATAATGTTCCGGAGAAAAACTCCAAGGGCGAGGTCATCGGCTATCTCGGGGTAGTGCTGGACATGGCTGAACGCCAGCGCCTGAACGAAGAGCTAAAAGAGTTAGAGACCCGTTTCCGCACCCTGGCGAGAATCGCCCCTGTGGGTATCTATCGCTGCGACGTCGACGGCGTGCTGCTATTCTGTAACGCACGATGGTTCGAACTCAGCGGGGTCGAACAACCCCTGCTGCCGGGACAAAAGAACCTGGATGCGATCCATCCGGACGACCGTGAGCAACTCCTCAGTCTCGGCCGGATGTTTTTGCGCAGCGACCGGCAGGCTTTTCCCTCCCCCGGCAGTAAAGAGAGCCCCCGTTTCTTGGAAATCGAGTATCGTTTTCTCCACGAAGACGGCCGCGTGGTCTGGGTGTTGGACCGCTGCATACCCGAGCGAAGCGCGGATGGGCATATCCGCGGCTTCCTGGGTACGCTGACCGACGTAACCCAGATGAAAGCGGTGACGGAGGAAATAACCGCCCTCCACTCGCAACTCGAAAAGAAAGTGCAGGAACGCACCGCGGAGCTAGAGGCCGCCAACGCGGAGATGGAAGCCTTCTGCTACTCGGTGTCCCATGACCTGCGCGGCCCGTTGCGAAGCATCGACGGCTTCAGCCAACTGGTGCTCGAAGACCCGGACTCCACGCTGAGCCCCGAATCCGTGGAACACATGGCGACGGTTCGGGAGTCGAGCGAACACATGGGCCGCTTGATCGACGATTTGCTGTCATTGTCTCGTCTGAGCCGCCGGGAACTGAATCATGAGGTCGTGGATCTCAGCGAAGTTTGTGAACTCATCGTGTCGGCCTTGCAACAGAGTTCCGCGGCCACCCGGCACCAGGTCCGCATCGCGGCGGGAATGACCGCTTTCGGCGACCCCGCACTACTGCAGAGCCTGCTCGAGAACCTGATCGGTAACGCCTGGAAGTTCAGTGCGGACTGCGCAAGCCCCAACATCGAAGTGGGCTTCGACGGTAGCGGTGAAACAGCGGTCTACTTCGTCAAGGACAACGGAGTCGGATTCGACATGGCTTACAAGACGAAACTCTTCAAACCGTTCGAGCGCCTCCACAACAACCGCCGCTATCCGGGTGCTGGTGTCGGCTTGGCCAGCGCGCAACGTATCGTATCGCGTCACGGCGGCCGTATCTGGGCCGAAAGCCGCCCTGGCCAAGGGGCAACATTCTTTTTCACCTTAGGGCGTAAGCAGGAGTCTGCGCGGTAGACATTCCGGCGCACCAATTTGCGATGTGGTGCGATGCTACACCGTAGCGGTGGTGGAGAATCGTAAATATTCCTAGCAGGCGCAACGTTGCCGGCACACCGTAGCGGAGAACTGGCGCGCCGGGGTTTTGTCGCGCAGAATCCCGGCCCGCCGAATTAGTGAAAGTTTTGCTACGGGCTTTCCTCAATACTGCCGGCCAGAATCCTGTGGCCTCAGGCCGGGCGGCATCCTATAAGACAACAAATCGAGGTTCCGCCGGCATCGAAAGAAACAGCGACGTATGACTCCACTGATGAGAGGATGGTCGAAACGGCGGACCCGTAGATCTAGGCGTACGGCGGAAGGCACTTATCTACCGTTGCGTAGAGGCATAAGAACGGAGAATCTATGATGTGGCGACCCACGACTTTCCTTGCGGCACTTGCAGCGGCGATTTTGTCTGTCTCCTGGTCGGCCCCACCGGCGACCGCCGAAACTGAACCAGCGCTTCAACACCCGGATCAGCAGGCGCAGGCCCGCGCCAAACTCGAAGCACTGGAAACGAAGTTCGGGAAGACGCCGAACATCCTCATCATGCTCGTCGACGATCTCGGCTGGGGTGATCCCGGTATCTACGGTGGCGGCGTCATGTCGGGTGCACCGACGCCCAACATCGACAGCCTAGCCGAAGGCGGCTTGATGCTGACATCAGCCTATGCCCAACCGACCTGTTCACCTACTCGTGCCACTTTGATGACCGGTCGCCTGCCGATCAGACACGGAATCTACCGCCCCCCAATGTACAGTGAGAAGGGCGGGCTGGTTGGCGAGATCACGGCTGCAGAGCTTCTTCACAAGGCCGGTTACCACACGGCCCTTGTCGGCAAGTGGCACCTAGGAGAAAGCGAAGCCCAGCAACCGCAAAACGTGGGCTACGACGAATACTTCGGCTTTCTCGGAGTGTGCGACATCTACACCGAGTGGCGCGACCCTTACTTCAACCCAGAAGTCGTATACAGCCCCGAACGCACCGCGATGATCAAAGCCGCGCCCTATAGTAAACACCTGGTCAAGGCCAAACGTGGCGGTAAACTAGAACAACTAGAGGAGATTACCATTCCGGTCCTAGCCAATGTCGACCAGCAGTTTGCCGACTACACGGTCGAATTCCTCCAGAGAATGGCCAAGGACAAGCAGCCCTTCTACTTGATTCACGCGTTTTCGAAGGTTCACTTCGATAACTATCCGGCCAAGGGTTATCACGGGAAGTCTCCCGGGAAGTATCCCTACAAGGACGGAGTCGTCGAAGTCGACGACATTGTCGGACGCATCGTCAAGGCACTGCACGACAACGGCTTGGCCGAAAACACGCTGGTCTTCTTCACCTCGGACAACGGTCCGGAGGAGGACATGTATCCCGACACCGGCTATACACCGTTCCGGGGTGGTAAAGGCTCCACCTGGGAAGGGGGGGTGCGGGTACCTGGCATCTTTTCTTGGCCGGGCGTCATTAAAGCCGGCCGTGAATCGGATGGTCTGTTTGATTTGGCCGACATGTTCAACACCTCGCTGGCACTGGCCGGTGTGCGAGATGCGATCCCGGCCGATCGATATATAGACGGTGTGGACCAAACCTCGTTCCTGCTTGCCGGCGACGGTATATCGAACCGCAGATCCATATTCTATTATCTCAACGACAAACTCGCCGCCGTACGCTGGAATGAGTACAAAGCCCACCGCTATATCGTGGAAGTAGGAAACGGCCAGTACGAGGCGATGGGGAGCATGCAAAACGCCACCATACAGCAAGCGGCGAAGTCGATCTTCTACAACCTCTACGTCGACCCTAAAGAGCGACAAGCCGTTACCATAAGAAAGCTCTGGTTGGCACCGATTCTTCAGGGAGAGATGGCCCGGCACAAAGCAACGCTGATGCGCTATCCGCCAAAAAAACCGCAAGTGACTCTGGAGTAGGTTGCACTGGGGCATGGACCTCGCCTCGGCCACTGATACTCGAGCAAGCAGCGCTAAACACTCACGGTATGAGTTGACATGGACCCTGTGGCCCGCCTCGTGTTAGACTGCTTAGAGGTGGGTGGAGTTCACAATGGGCTGGATATTTGCGCTGGGTGACTTCTTCCTGCTTCTTTTCCAGGGCGCTGTCGCGACCTTCCGTTCGCCTCCCGGATTTCGCAGCTTGGCCGAGCAGTTATACGAAGTCGGGGTGCGCTCGCTGTCGATCGTAAACCTTACCGCCATATTCACCGGCATGGTGATGGGCCTGCAGCTCGGTTATTTCCTGACCAAGTTCGGTGCCCGCATGTTCGTAGGGCAAATAGTAGGCCTGGCGATAATCACCGAACTCGGACCGGTACTGACAGCGCTGATGATCGGCGGACGGGTCGGCGCCGGGATGGCAGCAGAACTCGGCACCATGGCGGTGACCGAACAAGTCGATGCTGTGCGCGCACTAGGCACCGATCCCATAGCCCACCTCGTGGTTCCCCGGGTGCTGGCGGTATCGGTGATGCTTCCGCTGATGACCGCGTTGGCGGATTTGATCGGCGTCATCGGCGGAATGATCGTCGCTTACGGCGAACTCGGCGTCGATCCGTCCTTCTACATGCGTTCGTTGATCCAATTCCTCACGGTTGACGATCTCGTGCGTAGCCTGGTCAAAGGCTTGGTCTTCGGAGTTATCATCGCCGTCATCGCCTGCCGCAACGGACTAGCGGCCAAAGGCGGGGCCGATGGCGTCGGCCGTGCAACTACGAAGACGGTGGTCGGAGCAAGTATCAGCGTATTGATCGTCGATTTCTTCCTGACCAAGTTGATGTTGGCCTTATGAAAAAACCGGGCACAACGGGTCCTAAGCCGCCGGCGATCGAGTGCCGCGGACTGCGCAAGAGCTTCGATGGCGTAGAGGTGCTCAAGGGTGTGGACCTTGAACTGCGGCACGGGGAAACTCTGGTTATCTTGGGCCACTCCGGCGGTGGCAAGAGCGTGCTCATCAAACATATGAACGGACTGTTGCGCCCCGACGAGGGGTCTTTGTTGTTCGAAGGAAACGACATTTGCGGCCTGAGCGAACGGCGCTTGGTTCCGCTGCGCCTGAAGGTCGCCATGTTGTTCCAGGGCGGAGCACTGTTCGACTCCCTTAGCGTTGAAGAGAACGTCGCGTTTGCACTGAAACAGCACCGCCTGTGCCCACCTTCGGAACACGGCGATCGTGTCGCCGAGCTTCTCGAGTTGGTCGGCCTAGAGGGGACACAGTCAAAGATGCCTTCCGAGTTGAGCGGCGGCATGCGCAAGCGCGCGGCGCTCGCTCGCTCGCTGGCCATCAACCCCCAGGTCATGCTCTACGACGAACCCACCACGGGTCTCGATCCGGTCACCGGCGCACAAATCAACCGGCTGATCCGCAGCCTGCAATCGAAGTTTGGGCTGAGTTCCGTAGTCGTTACTCACGACCTAGCCAGCGCTACCTTTGTCGCGGACCGTATGGCCTTCCTGTATGATGGCGTCATACGTTGCGTGGGAAGTGTCGATGAAATGATTGCCAGCGGGGATCCGGTGGTCAACGAGTTCTTGACCTTGGGCAACGTGAAACGAGCGTGAAAAGCACCGCGGCAAAGTCTTTCTGGGTCGGCGTCGTAGCGCTGATCGCCATTTCGGTCGCAGCGGCCGGGATCCTCGTTATCGGCGCGGAACAGAAGCTTTGGGAAGGCCACAACCTTTATCTCATCCGTTTCTCACGAACCGACGGATTGCAGGAAAGCGCGCCGGTAACCCTGCACGGGCTCAATGTGGGCACCGTCAAACGAATGCGCTTCCCAGATGACCCGGACACGACTTATGTTGACGTCACGCTGAGCATTTCTTCGGCTATCGCTTCACGCATTCGCGAAGACACCGTCGGGAGGCTGCAGACTTATGGCTTGCTCGGAAACAAGTACGTGGAACTGATCGGCGGAACCGTGGACTCGCCGATCCTCGAGCCCGGAGGCTTGCTCAAATCCATCGAACCGGTGGACTACGAGGCCATACTCAATCGCAGCGGAGACATTGTCTCCAATGTTATCGAAGTAACCGCGCTGCTCAAAGAATTGCTGATCGCCATTAACAGAGGCGATGGATTGATCGGCCGCCTAGTCAAGGATGAACAGTTTGGCAAAGAGTTCCTCTCGCGCACCCATGGGGCGGTGGCGAGCCTTGAAGCAGCGGCCGAGCGCATGCGTTCGGCCTCAGGCCGCCTGGACGATATTCTGGCCAGCGCGCAAGCCGGACACGGGGCTCTCGGTGTGCTCTTGACCGACGAGGAATCCATGCGTGAGGTCCTCGGCGCAGTACGATCGGCTAGTGCGGATGCGGCTGCGCTAGCCGAGGAATTGCGGCACGGCCAAGGCCTTTTACGCACTCTGGCGACTGATCAGGAACTCGCTCGCGAAGTCGAGAATGCGGTGGGTGACTTGGCACGCGCCTCGGCCAACGCAGCCGATGTGAGTGAACAGATCCGCTCGGGCGAAGGCACGCTAGGCAAACTCGTCTACGACGACGAACTCTACAAGCAAACTGAAGGCTTCTTCGGTGGCGCCACCGCCGGCTTTTGGAAGTTGCTGTTACGTCCGCTCAAGTTCTTGTGGCCGTTCCCTTCACAGGAAACGCCTCCGGAAGGTGCCTCCGAACCCCCGGCTCCCGCGGCAACAGACCCTCTGCAGGCAGCGCCGATCCCCGGCATGCATGACGAGAAGCCGCGCGGCGATTCCAAAGGCGGGACAGGGATCACTGCCAGTCAATCGACCAGGGAACTCGGCGGAGAAATGGCCGGACAATAGCCGGGCTAGATATCGGCGGTGGACGGCTGCGCTTTGCGTGCCTCCACGACGGTAAACAGAGACCAGGGCGAAGTCTTGTAGCGCTGCTCCAGAGACAACGTTTCGTCGTCGAGCACCTCTTCCAAACTCAAGCGAGTGCTCCAACCGAGCACTCGCGTTACCGGATCCATCAGATTGACCACGGTCCGCACCGCCGGACGCGGGCTACTGAAGTGGTTTATTATCACCAGCTTGCCATCGGGTTTGCAGACCCTCGTCATTTCGTCGACCAAGCGCTTGGGGTCGGGAACTACCGTGACCACGTGAAAGGCAGTCACGAAATCGAAGGTCGCGTCTTCGTATTCGAGGTTCATGCCATCCATCTGCCGCAGTTCGATATGCGAGTGCCGCAGGGGGTCGTATTTTTTGGCGGCGTGTTCGAGCATTTCTGCCGATAGGTCGATGCCGGTAACCCGGCAGTGGCTCGGGTAAGCATCCAGGGAAAGCCCGGTGCCGATACCGACCTCGAGCCCGCGATCCCCAGGCCGGATCCCCAGGTTTCTCAACACATACTCGATACGACGCGAAAACACGCGCGTGAATACATGGTCGTAAAGCCCGGACAAGTCCGAATATATCCGGCTACGGTGCGGGACCTTGCCTTTACCGTTGCCGTTACCATTGCCGTTGGTGCGTGTTATCCCCTTGTGTGCCATCGCAGTCCTAACAAATCTCCAGCTCCGGCCGACCTTCCGCTACACAAAGCATACGACGATATAGCCGCGCTTCGCAAACCGCCGCCTGTCGCCTCCTAACGCACATTATTCATGAAACTGCTGCTACGAGCCTCATGCCGCTGCGGCTCCCGCCTTTTTCGTGTGACGCTCTTTCATCCAATGGTCCCAAGATTCAACGATGGGGCTGGCAATGAAGACCGAAGAGTAGGTCCCCGCGGTCAGCCCGACAATCAGCGTAAAGGCGAAACTGTGAATAACCCCACCGCCGAAAAAGAACAGCGCAAACAACACCAGCAGCGAAGTGCCGGTGGTCAGTACCGTACGTGATAAGGTTTCGTTAATGCTCCGGTTTATAAGAGGAACCAAGTCGTCCTTACGGAAACGCCTGAGATTTTCGCGGATCCTGTCCGAGACCACCACCGTATCGTTGACCGAATACCCGACAACCGTCAGTAAAGCCGCGACCACGCTCAGATTAACCTCCACATTGTAGAGGGATAAAGCGCCGATGGTAATCAATACATCATGCAACAGCGCAACACCGGCACCGACGCCGAAACGCAATTCGAAACGGATGGCGATATAGGACCCCATCATCAACGTGGCGAAAAGTACCGACAAGATTCCCCTTTCGCGCAACTCCTTACCCACCCTGGGCCCTACGATTTCGGTCCGCTTCTCCTCGAATGAACCGTCGCCGAAGCTCTCCCTCAAGGCAGTCTTGATCATGGCCGACCGTCCTCCCGACACTTCCTCCTCGCCGGCAGGCACGCGCAAGAGATAATCTCCGGGGTCCGAACCGAACTCCTGGACAGAGACCTCTCCAATGTCCATGGACTCGACAGCCTTGCGTACCTGGCCGATACCCGGGTCGTCGGCAAAGCCCACATGCACCATGATACCGCCGGTGAAATCGATGCCGTAGTTCGGGCCTCCGTGCAGCAACAGCGAGACCATTCCGATCAGTATAACCGAGGCCGACAAGGCAAACGCAGCTTTGCGAATCCTGATAAAATCGATGTTTATGTCGTGTTTAACTATCTCAAACATTAGTAATCTCTAGATGCTCATCTTGCTTCCCACCGAGCCCCGCGTGGTGAGGTCGTGAAGCACTCGGGAACAAAACACCGCAGAATAGATTGTGCTGGCGATGCCGATGCACAGGGTCAAGGCGAAACCTTTGATCGGCCCTGCGCCGAACTGAAACAAGATCAGCCCGGCCAAGAACGTGGTGGCGTTCGAGTCGAGAATGGCCGGCAAGGCCCGGCTGTAGCCGGCGTCGATGGCCGCATGCACTGTCTGCCCGGATCTCAGTTCCTCACGAATTCGCTCGTTTATCAGCACATTCGCGTCCACGGCCATGCCCAAGGTAAGCACGATACCCGCGATACCGGGCAGCGTCAGGGTAGCCTGAAAGCCGGCCAGTACCGCCAGCAACAGCAGGATATTCAAAACCAGGGCGAAGTCGGCGATCAGTCCGGCGAAGCGGTAGTAAGCCAGCATAAACACGATAACGAGCACGCCGCCGATGACAAAGGAACGCGTACCACTTTGAATCGAATCACGGCCTAACGAAGGGCCGACTGTACGCTCCTCAGCAATCACTACCGGCGCCGGAAGTGCCCCTGCCCTCAGCACGATGGCGAGGTCGCGCGCCTCATCAAGACTGAAACTGCCGGTAATGACGGCCCGGCCGCCGCCTATGCGCTCGCGTATTACGGGCGCGCTCTGAACCTTACCGTCGAGAATGATGGCAAGGCGTCGGCCGACATTCTCGGCAGTGATCCGCTCGAACAGCCGTGCACCGCGGCCGTTGAGCGTCAGTGACACGTAAGGTGGATCCCCGAACTGACCCGGCCGGTGCCGGGCATCCGAGATCACCTCGCCGGTCATGATGACGGTCTTTTCAAGGGGGTAGGTGACTTGGCGCTCCATCTTGGTCAGCCCATCCACCTCGGTTCCGGTGAAAATCTTCACGCCGGGAGCGCTGGGGTCGTCGGCGACTAGGCGAAACTCGAGTTGGGCGGTCCGTCCGATCAGGCGCTTGGCTCTTTCCGGATCCTGCACTCCCGGAAGCTGCACCAGGATACTGTGCGCACCGGTCCGTTGTATGGTCGGTTCCGACACCCCGAACTCGTCTACGCGATTGCGGATGGTCTCGAGCGCTTGATCAACTGCGAAAGCCCGGATGCCCTCCACCTCGGTATCGAGCAACCGGTAGTGCCAACGGCCGTCGTCGGAGGGGAGTTGCTCGATGTTACCGTATCCATCGATCAGCATGTCTTTGAGTTTGTCGGCCCGCGAGCGGCTGACCAGCAAGAAAGAGAACTCGTCCATCCCCTCCCGGCGCCAGTCCTTGGTCGCGATCTCTTCTTCACGCGCCTCGCTGCGAATCTGCTCCATCAACAAGTCCACGGAGTTCTCGACTGCGCGATCGACCTGCACCTCGAGCACCATGTGGATGCCACCACGAAGATCCAAACCCAGATGTATGGCTTCCGAAGGCAGCACGCCCTTCCACCAACTCGGAAGTTCTCCAACCACACTGGGGACCAGCACTATCAGCGAGATCACAACACTCGCCAAAACCGCTACTCCCCGCCACAGAAGTCCACGATCCACGCTCAACCCTCCTTGCTCTCGCTTTGCTTAGCGCTGATCTTGGAGCGCTCGTAGCGAACTTTCACATTTGGAGCCACTTCCAGCATGACGTCCTTTTCACGCACCTCGACGATCTTGCCGAACAGGCCGCTGTTGGTAACGACTTTGTCGTTACGCTTCAGGCCCTTGACGAAATCCTCATGTTCCTTGGCGCGCTTCTGCTGAGGCCTGATCAAAAGGAAATAGAACACCGCCAGTATCATCAACAGCGGTATGAACTGCGTCATGCCACCCGGACCCGCCGCTCCCCCAGCCTGCGCAAAGAGGATCTCTCCCCAGTTCTCACTACTCACTGTTCCACTCCTTGATAACGATCGAGAAATTCCGCGCGGAAGTCAGCGTAACGGCCCGACTCGAGCGCTGCGCGAATCCGTCCCATAAGGGATTGGTAAAAATACACGTTATGGATGCTCGCGAGCGTCGCGCCGAGCATCTCCTTGCGCTTGGCCAGATGATGAAGATAGGCCCGGGAAAAATTCGCGCAGCAATAGCAGCCGCAGGATTCCTCCACCGCGGTATCGTCGCCGGCGTATCTGGAGTTGCGAATCGAAATCGCCCCGGCGGCGGTAAACAAACTGCCGTTTCGAGCATTGCGAGTCGGTATGACGCAATCGAAAAGATCGTAACCCCAGCCGGACAGACACACGAGATCGGTGGGTGTACCCATACCCATCATGTAGCGGACTTTTGCCTCGGGTAGCAGGGCTACGCTGAATTCCGCAGTTTCCATAGTTTCTTCTCGCGCTTCGCCCACCGACAAGCCACCCACCGCGTAGCCGGGAAAGTCCAACTCGACGATCGCAGCGGCATTCTCGCGCCTCAGGTCCTCGAACAGCCCACCTTGCATTATCGCGAAAAACGCCGTTTTCGAAGCTTGCGCAGCCTCGGTTTCGCTCCGATCGAACTCGGCTTTGCTACGACACGCCCAGCGCAAGGTCCGGGCCGCTGCAGAGGCCGCCGAGTCCCGGTCTCCAGGCTCAGCGCTGACCGCGTCGAAAACCATCCCGACATCAACACCGAGCAACTGCTGCACGCGCACACACGATTCCGGCGAAAGCTCAAAACGCGCTCCGTCGATATGCGACCGGAACACCGCACCTTCTTCCGCGATCTTGACACTGGAAGCCAGGCTGAAGAGCTGATAGCCGCCGCTGTCTGTCAAGATAGGCCCGTCCCACCCCATGAAGCTGTGGAGGCCACCGAGTTTACTAATATTTTCAGCGCCCGGTCGCAAAGCGAGGTGGTAGGAGTTGGCCAGCAGCATCTCGACTCCAGCCTCGCGCAGTTGCGCCGGGGTCAGCCCACGGACGCTGCCGTAAGTGCCCACAGGCATGAATGCGGGGGTTTCTACCGGCCCGTGAAGGGTCTGCAGACGGCCGCGGCGGCCGCCACCGGCACACTGACTCAGGACTTCCATTTCAATCATCGGTGCTATCCGAAAGTTCAGAGCAGCAGCATGGCGTCGCCGTAGCTATAGAAACGATATCGCCGGTCCACGGCTGCGTCGTAAGCAGCTCGCAGCAAGTCCTCGCCCGCGAAAGCCATGACCAGGGCAAGTAATGTGGACCCAGGTAAGTGAAAATTGGTGAGCAACGCATCGACCATGCGGAAGCGATAACCCGGCCTTATGAACAAAGAGGCGAGACCCGGCCCGCTTCTCAAGCCCCCGTCTTCCTTCACCGCACTCTCCATTGCACGCACCGTGGTAGTTCCGACAGCTACCACCCGGCGCCCCTGCCTGCGCGCCGCGGCCACAGCCTGAGCGGTCTCGATGGGCACTGAAAAGCTTTCGGCTTCCATTATGTGATCATCGATGCCGTTCCTGACCGGGACAAAGGTTCCGGGGCCCACATGCAGAGTCAGAGTCCGGAACTCTGCTCCACGGGCCCGGAGACTCTCCATCAGCGCAGCGCTGAAGTGCAACCCAGCCGTGGGTGCGGCTACCGAGCCTTCCTGCTTCGCATAAACGGTCTGATAGCGTTGGCGGTCCTGTTCCGTTGCGCCTTTCGGGCGTCTTATGTAGGGCGGTAACGGAATTTCGCCGAGTTCATCCAAGACCTCGCGCAGTTTACGGCTGCCGAAATCGAGCCGGCAACGGCCTTGCCGTACCGGGCCGCGGACAACCGCATTTACCTCGGAACTGAAACGGACCTCGCAACCGTCCTGAGGCGGCTTTCCGGCCTTGAACATGACTGGAACACCGTCTCGTTCATCGAGTGAGAGAACCAGAAACTCTATTCGCCCGCCGCTGTCCTTGCGGCCCTTCAACCTGCCGGCGAACACCCGGCTATCGTTGGCGACCAGCAGGCTCTCCCCGCCAAGCCATGAGCATAGGTCGGAGAACGCCGCGTGTTCGATGGTAGCTGTGGCGCGATCGACCACCATCAAGCGCGACCCTTCACGGCGGGCGGCCGGTTCCTGCGCAATCAACTCGGCGGGAAGCTCGAAGTCCAGCGCCCCGCCCCACCCTGCACCGGGTGGGTTCTCCGTATCCGTAACAGTCAACGCTGCTCAGGAATCCGTATCTTCGGTCGCCGCCTGTACCGCCGCCTGCACCGCTGCTTGCGTCGCTTCATCCGTCGCTGAGTCGCGCTGCCTCTCGTTCGCCCTGATCAGCGGAGAGATCAAATCGATGGGAACCGGAATAATAACCGTGGAACTGTGCTCCGAGGCCAGTTCGCCCAGGGTCTGCAAGAAGCGCAACTGTACCGCTATCGGGTGGTCAGCCATGGTCCTGGCCGCATCCGAAAGGCGGGCCGAGGCCTGGAACTCGCCCTCCGCGTTTATGACCTTGGCACGACGATCACGTTCCGCTTCAGCCTGGCGTGCCATGGCGCGCTGCATCTCTTGCGGAAGGTCGATGTGTTTGACCTCCACGGACACCACCTTGATACCCCAAGGATCTGTCTGCTCGTCAAGAATGTTTTGAATTTTATGGTTTATCCGATCACGGTCGGCGAGTAACTCGTCGAGTTCGGCTTGCCCGCAAACGCTTCGCAAGGTGGTCTGCGCAAGCTGTGAAGTCGCATAGAGGTAGTTCTCGACCTCCACCACCGCTTTGCTGGGATCAAGGACACGGAAATACAACCCCGCATTGACTTTCACCGAGACGTTGTCGCGCGTGATCACGTCCTGGGTGGGTACGTCCATGGTGATGGTGCGAAGATCAATACGGATCATCTTCTCGATACCCGGGATCACGTAGGCGATGCCCGGTCCACGGTACGCGACCAGCCGTCCCAAGCGGAAGACGACGGCACGCTCGTACTCTTTCATGATTTTGAGCCCGCTTGCGACCAAAGCGATGATTGTAGCGATCACATAGATTCCGACCATTGTCCTACTCCCTGTCTTCTTCTTTGACCTTTACCCGCAGGCCGTCCACGGAAAGCACCTTAACCCTGCGCCCACTCTCTATGGACTCGTCACTACAGGCGTTCCACAGTTCTCCATGCAGTTTAACTTTACCGCTCTCATGCACCGTGCTGACACTTTTTCCCACTTCCCCCACTAAGCCCTCGATGCCCAACGATGGACGCTTCCTGCGATCTTTTAGCAAAAGTATCACAATCGCAGCCACGATAGCGGCAAACATAGCTACCGTAGCGGTGACCAGCGAGCGATCCACAGCCAAAGCCGATTCCTTGGTGTAGAGAAACAGCGACCCCAAAGTTATCGCCACCAACCCGCCGAAACCGAGTACTCCAAAACTCGGCATGAACAGTTCACCAAGCAAGAAGGCCATGCCCAAGACCAGCAACACAACACCGGTCGAAGAGATCGGTAGAACCTGGGCGGCAAGCAGAGCCAGTAGCAGGCAGATGGCACCCGCCACCCCGGGGAAAATAGCACCGGGGTTGGAAAACTCGATGTAGAGTCCGAGCATACCCGCCATCATCAGCAAGTAAGCAATGTTGGGATGGGTGATGACGTCGAGCACACGGTGCCGCAGAGTTTTATCAAAATCGATCACACGCGGGCGACCCGCAGTGTCGAACACGTCCGAAAAGTCCAAGGCCACAGTCTTGCCGGCGACTCTAACCTCACGGCCCCCGGATTTCTCGAGCAGTTCCGAAATGTCTTCAGCAACGAAATCAACGATATTCAACTCGACCGCTTCGCCTTCGGTAACGGCAACGCTCTCACGCACGGCTTTCTCGGCCCATTCGACGTTGCGGCCACGCTGCTCGGCGATCGATTCCCCGAACGAGGCAGTGAAGTTTTCCACTTTTTCACGCATGTCGCCCGCAATGTCTTCGCCTTGCCCACCCACCGGATGCGCCGCTCCGATGGTAGTTCCCGGCGCCATCGCAGCGATGTGGCCGGCCATGGTCAGAAACACACCGGCTGAAATCGCACCGGCTCCGGCGGGGCTCACATAGACCAAAACTGGCAGTGGAGCCGACAGTAGCCGTTTGACGATAGCCTTGGTGGCAAACAGATGCCCACCGGGCGTATCGAGTTCAATCAGTAGCGCAGCGGCCCCAGCTTCTTCGGCCCGGTCGATCGCTGTCCCTATGAAGTCCTGTGTCGAGGGCGTGATCGGACCGTCGACGACGATACGGTAAATACTCGACGGTGCCGCATGGGCCTGCCACGGTGCAAGCAGACACATTGAGAGCATCACGACGGCAAGCAACTTTCCGGATTTAAACACCATTGTGATACCCTCGACTATGCGCCGCACGCCGCATGAAGTCACCGTCTAGCCAACGGCGAGATGCCCATCTTCTGCATGACTAGCTTGATATCCCCCCACACGATTCTCTTGCCTGAGGGATTGCGGAGTAAGTAGGCCGGATGAAAAGTCGGCATCAGGGGAACACCGTTATAATCGCTCCAGACTCCACGCTGCTTGGAGATGGCGATACGGTTCTTGAGCAAGGCCTGCGTTGCGAAGGTTCCGAGGCTGACCAGCACTTTCGGCTCGATGATTTCGATCTGCCGCGCCAGAAATGGCTCACAGGCAACGATCTCGTCGGGTTGTGGATTACGGTTGCCCGGCGGACGGCATTTGACGACATTGGCGATGTATACGTCTTCTCGCCGCAAGCCCATACCTTTGGTGATGATATCGGTGAGCAAGGCCCCCGCGCGCCCGACGAAAGGGACGCCCTGCTTGTCTTCTTCCTCTCCCGGCCCCTCGCCGACAAACATCAACCCGGCGTCCGGATTCCCGACCCCAAAGACTATGTTCGACCGGTCCGAGCAGAGTTTGCAGCGCCGGCAATCGCCGAGCACCTCGCGCAAAACGTCGAGATCCGCAGCCTGCCTTATTGCCGGTTCAACTAGGGAACTGTCCACGCCCGGTCTCCCCTGTTCCCGCATGCCTGGAGCACGGAGCGGAATCGCTTCCAAGCCGAGTTCCAATTCACGCTCGAGATAATTCAGTGCTGCGCGCGGAAGTCCCGCCATCACTCTTCGTGCTGCACCTTTCCGCGTCCGGCACGCAACGCGGCAATCCTATCGAGAATTCGATCGCTGAGTTCGTCTTTACCCAGCAATCCACTTTCTTCACATCCTCCGGATGCATCTATAAGCAGCGCCGAGTTGGTCGCAACCTCAAAACCGCTGCCTTCGGCGCCTACATCATTGGCAACAATGAGGTCCAGGCCCTTACGCTCGAGCTTCTCAGCCGCGTTGGCCAACAAATCTCCGGTTTCGGCGGCAAAACCCACGACGATTCGGTCTCCACCCAGTCGCGTGATCTGCGTAAGAATGTCCTCTGTCCGCAACAGCTCGAGAGACAGGGATTCGTCGTTCTTCTTGATTTTCTCCGTGCAAGCCTGCCGGGGGCTATAGTCCGCGACTGCCGCGACCATCACCACGACTTCAGCGTTAGATGCCGCGACGAGCATCGCCTCCGACATCTCAGCAGCACTCTCGACCCGGACTAATTCTGCATCACGCGGCGGAAGCAGAGCCGTGGGTCCACTTACCAAGGTCACTCTCCCCCCGCGCCGCAGCGCCGCCGCGGCCACCTCGTAGCCCATGCGGCCGCTGCTGCGGTTGCTTATATAGCGTACCGGATCCAATGCCTCCCGCGTCGGACCCGCCGATATCGCGAAACGGACACCGGCAAAATCCTGTTTACTCAAAGCCGCAGCCACCTCCGCGATCAATACTTCCGCATCAGGCAAGCGTCCCGCACCTTCGTAGCCGCAGGCGAGTTCGCCGCTGTCGCTCTCCACGATGCGATAGCCCCAACCCGCAAGTTTGTGGATATTGGCCCGAACCGCGGGGTGCGAGAGCATGTTACCGTTCATCGAAGGAGCGACGATCAGCGGCGCGCGTGTGACCAGAGCCACTGCCGTGACCATGTCGCCGGCCATACCCGCAGCCAAGCGCGCCAGCAAGTCGGCAGTCGCCGGCGCGATCAAAACCGCATCGGCCTCTTCAGCCAAAGCTATATGCCCTATAGATGCATCTTCACCAGGGTCTAGCAGGCTGCTGGCCACCGGGTGGCGAGACAAGGCTTGCAGTGTCAACGGGGAAATGGACTTGGTGGCGGCCTCCGTCATGGCCACCCGCACCTCGGCGCCGCAGTCCTGCAAGCGGCGCACGAGTTCAGCACTCTTGTAAGCCGCAATACCCCCGCTCACGCACAATAGGATTCGCTTTCCTTTAAGTAGGTACACGTCGCTCGCTATGATAGCTCAGTCGCTCCCGGAACGCTTGGCCATGGCCCCCAATTCCGAGAAGCTTAGGCCCTCACGCACCACGAAAACAAGCCCTAAGGCAACTTGAGTGATGAACTGGGCGCTATGCACCAATATCGCGTATCCGGCGGCCTTGGCACCGTCCACCCCAAGAATCTCACTCAGAGCCAGTTTGCAGCCCCATTCGAACTGCCCGACGAAAGCCGGAGCCGAAGGAATCGACACCGCCAGGGCAACCAACGTCGCCACTGTAACCCCGCCTGATATAAATGGTACGTCGAGCGACGTGGCAGGGAAACCCAAGGCAAACCCGATCGCTATCAAGAACCAAACGTAGAAAGACCAGGCTACCGCCTGCGCCATGACCCACGGATCGGAAATTCCCGACAGGGCATCGAAAAACTCGTCCGCCAAGTGCTTGACCTGCGGTCCCAATGCACCCGGTAATGCCGACCATAGCCGGTCCAGAAGCGGCTGGTAGCGCCTCCGGTTGGCCGCTACCACACTTATACCCACGGCCAGCACGACGGCGGCCACGCCGGCCGCCCAGGTAAGCTGGCGTACCGTCTCCGGCACCGGAGAACTCAGCACCAGCCACAACGCAAAGGTGAACAAGGTTCCAAGATCCAGCACCCTTTCCACCAGGACTGTCGCCAACGCCGCACTCAGGGGGATTCCCGTATGCCTGCTCACGAGAACCGGCCTCGCAATCTCCCCGACGCGAAAAGGAAGCAGCATGTTAGCCATAAAGCCGACCGCCGAAGCGGAGAAGATCGGCATCATCGGCGGCCTGTCAGCGGAGACTGATGCCAGAAGCAGGCGCCAGCGCTGAGAGCGCACGTAGAGTACGTAGACTCCGAGCACCGCTATGGGCAGGAAGTACTCGTAGCGCGCAAGGTTCAACTGCTCTGTGATCGTCCCCCAATCTTCACCTCTAAAAGCGAGGTAGAGAAACACACAGGACAGGCCCAGACCCAGGACGAGGTTCAGTGTACGGCCGGCGCGCTCGCGCATAGTCGGTCAGTCAGCCATGAAGCGTAGGAACTTCACGGCCTCGCTAAAACATTGAATTGAAAGACCCGCGTCGATCCTCCGACCGCGCTTCGCGCGATCAAGAGCCGAACTCAGGACCGAAACCGCGATGGAGGCGGATCCGGGATATCAGCATCCGGATGAATGAGCTTCGCTCGTTCAAGGAGCACCTCTTCAGTTTCCGCGTTATCCGGATCCGGTATGCAGCAATCCACCGGGCAAACCGCGGCGCACTGCTCCTGGTCGAAGAAACCTACGCACTCCGTGCATTTCTGCGGAGCTATGTAGTAGATGTCTTCGGCAATCGGGTCTTGCAGGTTGCCGTCGAGATCCTCCCACTGCACATCGCCTTCATAGATAGCGGTATTGGGACACTCGGGCTCGCAAGCCCCACAATTGATACATTCTTCGGTAATTACCGTGGCCATACCACGCCTCTCCTCACTTGCGAACAATCATACAGGAATGCGAATGCGGACGCGCGACTTTGGCATAGGCACAATTGCTAGTAAAGCTAACGGAGTGGCTAGCGGCCATGCAACACCGGAGCCTGATTCCCTTTGCCCCCGGTATGTGATTGAACCGCGGCTTGAGTTACTCCGTGAACGCGCCATCCGAGCAAAACTCGAACGCGGCGGCCCGATCCGTCGACCTCGTTCAAGCCGACTTGCTTCTCGTTGAAAAGCGCATCGGCGAGGTTCTTTCGGCCCGGGAGCCCAGGCTTACGGAGATCGCCGACTACATCATCAACGCCGGCGGTAAGAGAGTCCGCCCCGCCGTCTCCCTGCTGATTTTCCGGGCTTGTGGCGGCAGCGACGTCACCGACATGGTCGACTTGTCGGTGGCCCTAGAATTGATCCATACCGCCACGCTTCTGCACGACGACATCATCGATTCCAACGATGTGCGCCGTGGTTTGGACGCCGCTCCCTTGAAATTCGGAATCGCCGACACCTTGGTCACCGGAGACTTTTTGTTCTCCAGGGCATTCGAAGTCTGCGGGCGTTTCGAAGAGAAGATCGTGGCCTGGGCGGCCGATGCCTGCGTAAAGCTCACGGAAGGCGAGATCATGCAAGGCCGCTTTCGCCGTAACACCAACGTGTCCGAAGCTGACTATTTCGAGATCATCGACCGCAAGACGGCTTCGCTTTTTGCTGTCGGCGCCCGCATCGCATCTTACCTGGCCGGCTGCCAACCGGATCGCATCGAGAATCTCGAGCGTTGCGGACGTGAAATCGGTATCGCCTTTCAGATGATCGACGACGCGCTCGACGTCTTGGGCGACCCGCGCAAGATGGGAAAGCGGGTCGGTACCGACTTGCTCGACGGCAATCCTTCGCTACCGATCGTGCGCGGTCTCGAACTACCCGCAGTGCGCAAAGCCTTTACCCAGGAACAACTCGGCTCCGCAGAGATAGAAGAGGCGCTGGCCGCGTTGCGCGCTTCGGGATTGCCGGAGCAGGTACGTGAAGACGCCGTTGCTCACGCACTGAGCGCGGCCGATACCCTGCGCAGCCTTCCGTCCTCGCCTTATCGCCGGGGCATGATCGAACTGATTTCCGATCTCGTTGACCGCCAAATCTAGCCCGGGCCTTGGGGCCGCTTACAGTCTGCCGCGCGTCGCAATGTGCATGAGGTTCTGTCTCGCGTCACGATTGAACACAAATACGGCTACGAACAAACCCAGATAGATGAAAACGAAGGCCATCCGGATATGGGGATCGGGAAAAGAGAGCTGGATCAAGAAAAGCACCAACAGCGCCAGCGCTTCCCCTATTCCGAATCTCAAATCAGCGATCAAGATCACCGCGAACAGCGATTGAGCAGAAGTCAGTAGTATTTCGTGAGCTTGGCGCTCGTCGAGCATCATGGGGGCCATGGATCCGGCCGACATCATGAAGACCAGCGGAAGCATACCGACCAGCAAGGTCCATTGGTTTACCTTCGAAGATAGCAACGCCGCAAACCCAAGTTCTGCCTTGAGTTTGAGCGCGAATATCACCGCCACCACGAATTCCGGTGTTTCTGAAGCCAGCGGAGCTACCCACTGGACCAGCAGAAACTCCTCGACACCAAAGGTCTTGCCGATTTCGAGCAGTGACTCTGCGAAAGGTTCGGCAGCCAGGAAGATCGCCCCTCCGGCAGCCGCAAACAGAGCCGCTACCGCCAACCTACGCCGAAACTGCGGCAAAGACCCGATCATTTCAGCAGTGCCGTCGAGCGACGGCTCAACTACGGCCTCACGCGAGGCAGACACTATGTAGGAAACGAACAGTCCGACCAGAAAGACCGCGTCTATCCAACTCAGGGTACCTTTCAGCGGAATGACGAACGAATAGAGCGTCGCCGCCAACAGGTAGAAGACCTCTACACTATCCCCTTTCGCGACTCGTACGTGGCGGCTGCCGCTCTTGCGCCAGGCCACGAAGGCTACTACCGGCCATCCAAGCCCGATCAAGATCCGGTTTGCGCCGGTAATGTTCGCAGTCGCGTAATGCGTATAAATTGGATCCTTGCCTGCCTCCCACGCGAAGTACATATCGACCGCGTACTCGGGCAGCACGGCGAGCAGAGCAACTAGCACCACCGCAACCGACGGAGGAACGTCGTGTTGGGCAGCCTCGGCTGCCCATGACAAGGAGAACGCTGCGCCGAAGATTGCGGCACCGGACGACAAGGCGACATAGACGGGATCGTGCAGCCCCCCGGCGTGTAGCAGTACCCACTGCGCCATCAACGCCAGCGATGCTGCCAACGCGCTT
This sequence comes from Candidatus Binatota bacterium, assembly GCA_024276575.1. Classification (GTDB taxonomy): domain Bacteria; phylum Desulfobacterota; class Binatia; order UBA1149; family CAITLU01; genus JAJRWY01. Next base: position 18,720 of record JAJRWY010000035.1, on the reverse strand, counting down.
GCTTTGCCTTTCCTCCCGTCCATTCCGCCAGCCGCCGGGCGTACTGTAACGTGAGCGCCGAGAAGCGCAATCGCGGCGTTGCACAGCAGCCGGAGACTCAGCAGCTATGCCGGGCTGCGCTGCGATTAGTTTCCCAGATCACTCGAAGCATTTCTTCTATCGAGGAAAACTGCCTATTCATCGCCACCAGCGACTCCAGAGCTTCGAGCAGTTCACCACGATCATCGAGATTGCGGTCAGGGTCACAGTACAAGGCCAGACGCCGCGCAGCGCCCAACAGATCGTCCGAGGCTCGACGCAAATGCAGGGTAATCTCAGTGAAGGTCTGTTCGTCGATGATCATGGGATGCTTTTCCTTTGTCCGGCTGTGCCTAGCGGGTCAGAGCCGCAACTACGCAATCCACGTGCCATCGGTGCGGCCGCCGCAAACACCACTGCCGGCTTCGATCTTAGCGCTGTACGCGGTAGCGAAGTAGCCGGATTCGTTGCTGATGTGGGGTGGCCGGCGGACGCGGGCAAGACTCGATTCGCCGCTTGATGTGCACGAGAGTCGCGCACGTCAAGCGTGGGCTTACAATTATGCACGCAATCGCCGGCTTTCGTGCAACTGGTGTTGCAAACTGCGGTATCGCTAACTGCTTGCTACAGCCCCGCCACGACAGCGGTAAAGCGCGGCCGCTTCAGTCCGGATTGGGCGTCGGACGCACGTAGGTGGAGAATCCACGCTTGGACAAATCTTTGGCTCGCGAAGAAGCCTCTTTGGCATCGCCGAAACGGCCGCACGCCACGTGGTATAGCCCCTTCACACGTATCATCGATGCGGTAGAGCAGGCCTTCTTCAAATCCTCGAGCAGTGAGTCAGCGTTCTTCTTACTCTTGAACGCTCCGACCTGCACCGTAAACGAATTACTGTCCGGCGCCGGCTGCGCCTCGCTCTTAGTGCTCCCCCTAGCGTCCGGCCCGCCCTGCACCGCGCTCCGGCTGCTCCCACCAACACCCGGCACCGCCTTCCCTTCGTTGCGACCGCTCCCCCCAACGCCATGCACCACTTCCCCGGCCTCGAGGGCGGGTGCCGCCACGGCCTTCCCGGGAAGCGCTGCCTGCTTGGCCGATTCCGAATTGCCGGAGTTGCCGGCCGCTCGCTGCGGACCGGAGCGCACTTGTTCTGTCTTGGCCGGCCCTACAGCTTTGACGATCACTCCGGCTGAGTTTTGCCCCGCCGTTGCAGTTGCGCCGCCAGCCGCCGCCGTCCGGGCTTGCGCAACAGGAGGCCGGCCGGCCTTGGAAACTCCGGCGGAACCGGGTTGCATAACACCGGCGCCGGCCGCGGCCGAAGCTGCCTCGACGCCATTCGCGCTGCCGCCCTGGGACTGCCGGTCCTGCTGCTTGGACGAAGATGTCGTTACGGCCTCCCCGGGCCCTCTTTTCGTAGAAGCTATGGCGTGTTCCAAAGACGTAGCAGCCGGCGACGGCGCCTCAGCAGCATCTGCCACCGAGGCCGCCGGCGCGCCCACCGGCGCAGGGCCAGAAGCCGTCCGGGCGGCCGGCGACTGCTCCTTGGCAAGCGACGCAACGTCACTATCCAGACTATCTAGGCGGCGGCCCGGGCGACCCGCCCACAACAGCGCCAACGCGGTTACGGCAACAGCGGCACCAAGCAGCAACATTCGCTTGGTCTGCCCTTCGCTCACTCCCCCTTCTTCGCCGTCGTCCGGATTCTCCGCACGCTCCACGCACTGCCTTTCACTTCCATCGCCAAGCCGGCCGGCCGTCAGTGATCCCTCCGCGTTGTCTTCCTCCTCGCCTTCTTCGAAAAAGTCACGCGCCTTGATACGCCGCTCTTTTTCCGGCGAACTCTGCGCCACGGATGGCCGCGACTGTGGCCGAGCGGCCGCCGGCGTCTCTGTAGTGACCGCCGGCCGAACCTCCTGCGAGGCAGCGGAAGCCTGTTGAGCAAGATCGGCTGAAGATTCAAAAGCAAGGCTGCCGCCCTCGAGCGACGCAGTAGCAGGCTCTGACTCGCTCCCCCAATCCAAAGATTCCGTGCTCGCCAGATCCAACACTCGATCCACGTCCTCACGACCGACCCGGCTACGGCCCGCCGCCACGCACACTTCCATGGAGGCCCCGGCGATATCCTCGATTCGTCCGGTGAAACCAGCAGATTACTCGACAACTGCACTCAACGCATGTTCGTCGAACACCTCTTCCAAGCTTGATCCGGCTGCCCGAATTCTCGCCGACAGATAGTCGCGTGACTCGGCGGGGGTAAGAGCATCGATGCGGGATATTTCGAGTACGTGGTCGAGCAAGTGTCCACTACCCGCGGCGTTCAAACTGTCGAGCAAGCGCGGCTCGCCGAAGAGGTAAACTTGGAACGCCGGCTCTTCATCCACGCAGGAGTCAAGCACTCCGGCAAGCCCGTCCAGCACCCATGCCGGGATCTCCTCGGCATCGTCCACGACGACGGCGCTAGCAGCCTTTCCACTACCAGGCAAGGCCAACACCGACTGCAACAGCTCCAACAAGGCATCTTCGCCCTCGAAACTAGCCGCCTCGATACTGCTTTGGTCGGCTCCGAGTTGGGCCAGCACACGGACCAAGAACTCACCGCCGCCCAAACCTCGCGCACTTAGTTCCGCGGTCGCAGCCTGCCTACGCAGAGAGTCGGCAAGCAACACCGCAAGCATCGACTTGCCCGAACCGGCTTCACCGACAATCGCGTTAACGCCGTGGCCTTCACCCAACGCGGCACACAGATCACTGATCAAGGAAGATTGTAGTTCAGGGAGACAGGCGAGATCGACTGCTATATCTCTTTCAAAGGGATCTCCCTCGAGCCCAAAAACCGAGACATCCATCCGCTGCTCCTCCACCCCCGCCCGCTTCAAGCCGTCCGCATGGGACGCGGGGCGCCACCACCCTAAGTCGACCATTTATAATATCATAGCAGTCTGAGTTTTTGAATCTTCACGCCGGGGTCCGTCCGGACTTCTGCAAGCATGCTATACCTTGCGCTCCGGCTCCCGGCCTCCTACTCCTAGCCGACTCTTCTCTTCCCGCTTCTCCCTCTGCAGGGATTTGGGTCTTTCTAGGATGTGGCCCTGCTGGAATTCGGCCTTTTTCTAGTTTCCGTAAACGTACTATTGCTAGGCCGCCGCGAGCCTACGCCCACGTGTACAACTGCGGTGCAAGAAGCGTTCGAAGCAGTGCTCGGCTTTCAAGGGAGAACTCTTCAACAAGCTGTCGAGTTGCAGTATCTCGACGTGAAGCGAGATCAACTCGGCATGTGAGAACGCAGCCGCACCACGCAACAGAAAATACGCGCGCCACGGGTTGTGCCGGCTCCGGAACTCCTCCGGCAAACGTTTGAAAGCGCCTTTGGCAAAAGCCCCTGCTTGGCCCGAAAGTGCCCCGCGAGGCAAGTATCCAAGATATCGATGCGCGGCAAGGAGTCCGGCTAGGTGCGAGGCCACCAAAGCGACGAGTTTGATCGGCGGCTCTCCCGCCCGGAGCAATCCGGCCAATAAAGTCTGCGCCGCGCCCAAATCCCTGCGGCTCAGTGCGTCGGTAAAATCGAAAACCCAAGCCTGTGATTGGTCGCGCATCTGCGAACGCACCACCGCCAGAGAAATGGCCCCAGGCTTCTGCGCCGCAAGACTCAAGCGATCCACATCCATCAGCAACTCACCAATGCTGTTGCCCGCCCGCCGGACGATTTCCTCTACGACCGAGCGCGGCGGCTCCTCGATACCATTGGCCCGCAGACGTTGCTCGACCACGGGAAACACATCCTCACTTTTCAAACGGCCTTTGTTGGGCTCCACACGCCGGTCGAAGACACGCCCCTTGCTATTGAACCATTTGAATAAGCGGCTGCGCTTGTCGAGAGCTTCGGTCGACACGAACAGGAAGCCCTCCGGCGGAAAAGATTTGTCGAGAAAAGCAATAAATTCGCCGCTGTCATCGTTGGCGGTCTCTGCGGCCTGCTCCGGGCCCGCTTCGATCCCGCCGGCCTTGCGCTTGGCCGCCGGGCGGTAACCGCGCAACCAGATACAGCGGCCGCCACCAAACATTCCAACCTGCAACAAAGCCGCCGCCGCGTCCATCAAAGAACTTTCCGGCGGCCGCAAGATCTCTAGGCTCAACGATTGCTGCTCAGGCGCGATGACGGAATCAATGGCACAACGAATCTCGACGTCTACGAGTGCGGCCTCGCCCAAATAAAGACAGCAGCGATCCTGTTGCTTGGTGTCGCCCACCACGCGCGCTCAACTCGCCCGCGCTCGCTCGCGCCGGACCAATACCCACTCCCCACTCGCGGAAGCAAGCAATCGCGAGCGTTGGTCTTCCACATAGGCCTCGATCGTGATCCGGGTTTTGTCACGTTCCACGATGCGCGCACGAACCGTCATCGGACGGCCCATGGTAACCGGCCTGCGATACTCGACACTGAGTTTACGGGTCACGCCGTAACTGCCGGCCAACTCCACCAAGGCCCAGCCCATCGCTTCATCGAGGACGGTCGCGATGATCCCGCCGTGTATGAACTTGTCGTAACCGACGTAGCGCTGGTCGAAGGAAAAATCCGCACGCACGGCATCTCCTTCTACCCTGAACTCGAGTTTCAATCCGATCGGGTTATCCCGGCCGCAACCGAAACACCCGGTAAACAGTTCATCTCGCTCTAGTGCTTGCTCCGCCACCGCTCGAACCCCTAGCTGACGTTGTTCATGAGACCCACGCATGATGCGAAATCGTCCGCCATCTCATCTTGCTCCGCGCCAGCCTCACCAGCGTCGTGTCTCCCCAATATCCAGTACCCAGTCGCGCTGTTCGCCCCGTCCCGCTTTCTGCGACGCCGCTCGGAAACGCTGCGGCGGTTCATCGACGGGTTCATCGCTCAAGTCAAACGTCCCGAAGTGCAGCGCCAGGCCGTTGCGTGCGTTCAACGCTTGTAACGCGGCCACCGCTTCCTCGGGGTTCATGTGCGACCGAGCCATTATCTCCGGCGGGTCATAAGCCCCGATCGGCACCGCTGCCAAATCGATCGGTCCCAAGCGGCGCTCAATTTCCGCGAAGCCGTCAAACATCGAGGTATCGCCGGAGTAGTAGAAACTCCGTTCCGCACTGCGCACTACCCACCCGGACCATAGAGAACGGTCGCGATCAAACAAGGAACGGCGGCTCCAGTGCCGGGCCGGTACCGCATGGATCTCTACACCACCCAGCACTTCGGAATCCCACCAGTCGAGTTCCCTGACAGTCGCACGGCCATCGAGCGATCTGCTAACACCCGCATCATAGAGAATCTTCTCATTGGCCAAGGGAACCAGTATCTGCGCACCGCTGCGGGCAAGCCACGCCAAGGTTTCGGTGTCCATATGGTCGTAATGGTTGTGCGAAACCAGCACGAAATCTATGGATGGAAGTTCCTCCAAAGCAATCGGGGGCGCAACGAAACGTTTGGTGCCAAAGGGCAAGGGGCTGGCCCGGTCTGACCAGATCGGGTCGACCAAGAATGTGCTATGCCCCATTTGCACGAGTAACGTCGCATGCCCTATCCACGTAACCGTGGGGAGCGAATGCCCGGCATTCTCCATAAGAAAGCTACGGTCGACCTTGACGCTCGGCGGGGCTTTGTCCACAGGGGGATCAAGTGCGGCGCGTACACGGCGCCACAAGAATTCAACGCCGACCCCGAGGCCAAGGGTTGGCGGCTTTGAAGCGTAGCCCGGATTGGTGAAACCCCTGGGGCCGTGATGGGCGCCGACCTTCGGGCGCGGGCCGGCAATACCGTGGGCGGCCTCGCCTAAATCCTCCGCCTTGCCCGGTTCCGCCGGAGAAACCTGGACCGTAGCGGCTAGCAGACACATCGCAAGAGCGTATACCGCGACGCGGTGAAGAAACAATCCGGCGCTGGGGGTGTGCATAGGCGAACCATTGAGCCGCAGCGATACCGCGGCGCTTGCTGGCATAGCTTAGTGTAACATGTTCTAATTAGGAATGAATCCGCGCGCTCAACGTATCGTGGAAACCGCCGTAGAACTCGCCGAAAAGGGTGGCTTCGAGGCTGTCCGCCTGCGTGATGTAGCCTCCGACGCCGACGTAGCCTTGGGTACTCTCTACCGCTACTTCCGCAGCAAGGAAGATCTGCTGATCGCGGTGCTCACGCTCGAAGTGGAACAACTGGTCAGGCGCATTCGCAACCGCCCGCCCAGCGGCGGCACGGCGCTCGAGCGTCTCAACGGCTTCTTCAACGCCGCCACCAAAGGTCTTTGCCGCCGGCCGCGGCTTGCTCGAGCGATTCTGCGTGCCGCCGCCTCAGGCGATCACGAACTCGCGGAAAAGGTTCATGCCTTACACTCGACCATGACCGACATGATTATCACCACGATGCGCGACCAAGGCGGCCTTGCCGCCGGCGACGGGAACAGAGCAGAGAACCCCGCGAGCACACCCGCGGCGGAACCATCACAGTCGGAAAGTGACGTCGCCTTGCTACTTCAGCACATCTGGTTCGCAACCCTGGTGGGTTGGGCGGGCGGCCTCATTACTCAAAGCGAGATCATCGAACGCATGAACACCGGCACAGCGTTATTGCTCGCCGGGATGAACAGCCGCAGCTCCAGCGCTTAGCCCGCAGGCGTACTACGCCTACGTTGAGGACCGAAAAATGGTGAGCCGCGAGCCAGCGAGCGACAAACGGGCCGGGATTGCGAACCATTTAGGCTCGTAGCAGAGGTCTCAGGAGCTAAGCGCCGCTTGCTCCAGTTCGGCGAACGACTCCGCCAAGCCGCCCACGAAGGTCGATAGATCGGGCAAGAGATCCCAGTCACCGAGTACCCCCCAGAACAGGGTTCCGGCGTAGCTGAACAATGCAACGCCAAGGCCCTGGTTCTCGAGCAGATTCACCATCGGATAGATCTCGTCAAGACGGGCGCCGAGCATATACATATCGGCCTGGGGCCCAGGCACATTGGTGACCACCAGATTAAAGGGACGCGAGCGCGTAGACAGGCGCACTGCCAACGACAGTAGCGTAGAACTCGTCATGTCACTCACACTCGAGAGCACCTGCGCACCAAGGACTTGTTTGGACTGCTTGAGCGTCCGGGTGGTCTCACGCACACGGTTGAGCCGGCCTACAGGGCTTATTTCCCCTACCGGTAGATCCGCCATCCATAGCGCAATCTGATTGCCCAAGGTCCCGCGCTGATTCTCTTCTCTGATACTGACCGGAACGTTCGCGCGAATGAATAAACCACGGCGGTCGACTCCCCGGGCCTCCAGAAAACGGCCCACTGCGCCCGCTGCGATAGCAAGGACTACATCATTGACGGTTCCCCCCAGCCGGTTCTTTATCTCCTTGATGCGGCGGAGATCCATCGCCAGCCAATCAAAACGGCGATGCGGGCCGATCTTGGCGTTAAAAGGCGTCGGCGAGCTACTGTACATGGTGGCCGACATCGCTTCGGCCACCGCCCCGAGCTTCTCTTTGAATTCCGCGGCCGAGTCTAGCGGCGACGACAGCAGCGCAGGCAGTCCGGCTGCCGCTTGCAGCGGAGCGCTGATCTTGCCGATCATTTCGTCACGCAATAGTTGAATCGGACTCGGGGCCGGACGCGGAGTCCAATCGCCGGCTTTCTCGAACTCCTGTTCGGGAACCGGGCTCATCAGCACATACATCAAATCGACACCCGAAAGTCCGTCGATCATGCAGTGATGGGCCTTCTGTATCACCGCGAAACGCTTGCCCTGGTCGAGGCCTTCCACCACCCAGAATTCCCACAAGGGCTTGTCTCGATCTAGCTGCTGCGACATCACTCTAGCCGCTAGGCATTTCAGTTGATCGATCGAACCGGGGCTCGGAAGGCAGGTGTGGCGCACGTGATACGAAATATTGAAATGCGGGTCGTCGACCCAGACTGGATGCTTTTCCAACGGCACCCAATCCAGTTTCTGGCGGTAGCGCGGAATCAACTCGAGCCGGGATTCCACATAGTCGCGAAGCCGGTCGACGTCGATGCCGCCTCCCTCGCAAGCCAGCGGGCCGCTTTCGAACACCGCGGTCGCCGCCACATGCATATGAGTGTTGGCCTTCTCAAGATCCAGAAAGGTGCTGTCGGACGCCGACAATCGCGAATAATAATATGCCTCCATACTAATTATGCATGCCTCCGCTGGCGACCAAGCAAAGCTCAATAGGCTGCCTCCAGTCAACCGAAACGGTTCCTATCCGAAACGGTTCCTATCAAGCCGGCCACGCGCGGTCCCCGCAAACTCGACCCGATGCGATCTTAGGCCTCTCGCCGGCCTGCAGCCGGCAATCGAGCGCTGTCTGCCGCGGCTAATCGAGCAAGCCGGCCCGGCGGCTCGTCGCCAGCGCGTTGACGGCCTCGACGCGCTTGACCGCAGCGCGAATCTCGGCCGCAAACGCCTTGCGCTTTTCTCCCAAGTCGCCGTCACCGTCAACCACGCCGCGGTTGCGAGCCAACTTCAGCGCCGTTGAAAACAACTCCTTGGATACCGACTCGTCGCGGGTTATGCGCCTTTGCAGCCGGTACTGCTTGCCAATGGCCAGGCACCTGGAAAGGAACTTCGCCTCGTCGACAACTACTTCGCCATCCAAGCGCGCAAGGCCGTCGGCGACCACCCGGTAGGCCTCGAGAAAAGGCCGGAGCACGCGATGCGCGTTGAACGGACGGATAGACCTTATCAACTCCTGCGTCCCGCGGGGTCCGCCCGCGAGTCTCTCACGCCAGTTTTCGTCGTACAGCTCCAGCTCACACACCAGTTCTTGGCGGAAGCCCGCTTTGTCCGAAAAGAAAAACTCGAATTTGAGCAAGTCTCGCAGGCGCATGGCCTCGTCCCAAAATACCTGCTCGCAGTCCTCGACATCGTCGTCGGATGCCGCCAGCAGCGCCAGTTCGGCAATCGCATCGTTTAAGAAAAAGTGGATGATGGTGTTTCGATAGTAAGCCGCTGCAAGGTACTGGCCCGAGGAAATATTGTACACGGCATCGTCGCCCGCATCGAAGCATGAAACCACGCCGTTCTCGGCGAGGTGGTCGAGAACTCGCCTAACCGGTTCTGGGTCACCCCCGCTAAGTGATTCCGTCATGGGAATACCCCGCCGCTGTCCGTACTCGACCAAGCTCGCCACCCGGTCACAGACCTCATCGAGTCGAAGCGCCCGGCCGCCGACGCCCAGCAAGGCAAAAGTGACCAGTGAGGTAGGAGTCACCGGAGTGACGGCGTTGATGCGTACACAGACTTCGAAGGCGAGTTTGCGCAATTCGAGACTGCGTTCGTGCGGATCGGGCGCGGGGCCGTTGGGCGGCGGCCCCAAGCACTCCCGCAATGACACCGGATCGCCGAAGCGAATATGTATCTTTCCGTAGCGGCGTCCCAAACGTCGCACGAAACGAATGAACCAACGAAAACTTTCCGCCTGCTTGGCCGCACCGCCCTGCTCCGCAACATAGTCGCCGACATCCTGGATCTGATCGTAGGCTATCGAGACCGGCACTAGAGCCACGTCCTCGCTCTTGCCTCTGAGGTACGAATCGACGACATAGGCCAACAAACCGAAACGCGGCGGCAACATCTTACCGGAACGCGACCGCCCTCCCTCTATGTACCATTCCAGCGAAAAACGTTTTTCTACCAAGTAGTCGATATAATGCCGCAGTACGAACTTGTAGACTTCGTTGTCCTTGAAACTACGCCGTATGAAGAACACCCCGGCACGCTTCAGCAAAGGGCCGACCGGAAAGAAGTTCATGTTGATCCCGCCGGCCGTATGGTTGGGCGGGTGGCCGTGCTCATGCAGAGCATATTGCAATACGAGGTGGTCGAGGTTGGATTTGTGGCTGGGGAGAAACACCACCGGATAGCGTTGCGCTAGGCTATAAACTTCGCGCAGGCGCTCGTGGTCATAGTAGAGCGACTCTCCGTAACCACGCTTGTAGATCTGTTTGATCGCCGCCGCCACGAGGTCGATGACAAAAGGGCTGTGGGTGGCGGAGATCTCTCTCAAATAGGAAGCTGCCTCGGCCGCCACTTTGTTAGTGTCACGGCCCAAGCGCATAGCCATTCGAGCCAAGCCTCCGCGAAAAGCCGGCCGGCCGAGAATCTCCTCATGTACCAGCCGCGGGACCTTGTAACGTGCGCCCCGCAACCGCCGTTCGGCTCTCTCGAGCGCCAGCGTGGCTTGGCGGCTCACGAATTCGGCCAAGCCCTGGGTTTCGCTGCCGCCTAGGCCCCCTGCACCATGCCAACGCTCGCGCAGTTCGGAAAGAAGCGCCGGCTCTCCCACGACTACCCGGCAACGCTCGGGGCGGCGCGCAAGAACCCAGCGCTGACGCAAATAGCCGGGGTCGCGAGGATCGCTCAAGGTCACGAAATCGGTCCAGCGCGAGCGGCGTTGCCCGTCGACTTCCTCGGCAAGCCACGCTATCCGAAGCGGAGCCATCAAAGGATCGTCGTCAACCGCTATAATCGCTTCCAGACTAGGATCGACTCTGCCGCGCCTGCGCCCTCGCGTCGAGGGAATCGGGACCGACTCCTGCACAGCGCCGGCAGCCGTCACGCCGTCCTCCATAGAGTTCGGTCCACCTTCCTGAGACCGGGATGAAACGGTATCCCGGCCTATCCACTGCCTTATGACGCGTTCCTCGAGCGAGGTCGCGGCTTCAATGAGATACACGGTCCGGCGTCCCTCAATGACGGGCCGGACCGGCTCTTTACTTGGGGTCGTAACGGCCTCGGATCCAATCTTCACACTTCACTCCGCATCTGATGCTACTACCGCGGCCCTTGGAGTGATAGATTTCCTCACAGGGAAACTTCCGTGAACAGTAGCGCCATCCGCAAAGACATAGAACAAGCTCCACACGGACCACAAGTGGCCGCGTTCTTTGATTTCGACCGTACGCTGATCGCCGGCTTTTCGGCAAGCGCTTTCGTGCGCGAGTGGGTAGGCAGCGGGCGCGCCTCAGCAAGCGAACTCGCCCGCACGGCCGCTGCAGCGCTGGAGTTCCAACTCGGCGGCGGCGGGTTCTCGGACTTCGTCACCCAAACCATGGTGATGGTCAAGGGACTCGAGGAGGAGCAATACCGCGACATCGCCCGTTCCATTTTCGAGCGTGATCTCGCCACGTCCATCTATCCCGAGGCCCGTGAACTGGTCAAAGCGCACCAACGCATGGGCCACACTATCGCGGTAATCTCGTCGGCCACTCACTATCAGATCGATCCGGTAGCCGAAGACCTCGGAATCGAACATGTGATGTGCACACAAGTGGTGGTAGAGAACGGACGTTTTACCGGAGAGGTCGTGCATCCGACTTGCTACGGGCAGGGTAAGGCGGTAGCGGCCAGGGACTTTGCCGCGAAACATTCCGTAGAACTCGGCCACAGTTTTTTTTACACCGACAGCGACGAAGACCTGCCTTTGCTCGAAATCGTCGGGCGCCCCCGGCCGGTCAATCCCAACCGCCGCTTGGCCGCCATCGCCGCCAAGCACGTGTGGCCGGTGCTGACGTTTTCCAGCCGCGGGCGCCCCGCGCTTTCTGATTTCTTACGGACCGCGCTGGCCACCGGCAGCATCGTGCCCTCGTTCTTGCTCGGCCTTCCCGCAGTAATGCTCGACGGCAGGCTCCGTGACGCGGTCAATCTTACCGCAACGACCTGGGGAGAACTCGGAAGCGCGCTAGCCGGCATTCATGTGAGCACGCGTGGGGAACAGCACCTATGGTCCCACCGGCCGGCGGTATTCATATTCAACCATCAAAGTGCAGTCGACGTGCTGCTACTTTGCAAGCTCCTGCGAAGGGATTTCGTCGGAGTTGGCAAGAAAGAGCTTCGCCGCTACCCCGTATTGGGGACGATCTTCCAGGCCGCCGGCATGATTTTCATCGACCGCCTCAATCACAGTTCCGCCGTCGAGGCCCTTCAGCCCGCGGTGGAAACACTGCGCGAAGGCGTTTCCATTGCAATTGCACCGGAAGGAACCCGCAGCCTGACGCCGGCGTTGGGGACCTTCAAAAAAGGCGCGTTTCGCATCGCGATGGCAGCCAAGGCGCCGGTGGTCCCCATCGTCTTTCACAATGCCCTCGACGCGTTACCGAAACATTCATGGTCGGTCCGGCCAACCACCGTCAACGTAACCGTGCTGGAACCGATAGAGACCGGAGATTGGACTCTGGAGACGCTCGACCACCATATCGAGGACACTCGCAAGCGCATGGCCGCAGCCATCGAATGCGGCTATCCGCGATAGCCGCGGCTTCCTCACGCGAGATCTGCGCCGGAAGCCGCGGCCGAATTAACTCCAGAGTGAATGCTAGCTGAGTTGTGCGGCCCTATACATGGTAACGACGGCGGCGCCGCCGAGGCCGAGATTGTGCTGCAAGCACACCTTGGCACCTTCAACTTGCCGCTTCTCCGACAGCCCGCGAATCTGCCAGTTGAGTTCCGCACACTGGGCCAAGCCGGTCGCTCCCAAGGGATGCCCCTTGGAAATCAAACCACCGGAAGGATTGACCACCACCTTGCCCCCGTAAGTCGCGGCGCCGGAAGCCGCGAACTCTCCGCCCTTACCTTCCTCGCAAAGCCCGAGGCCCTCGTAAGTGATCAACTCATTGGCGGAGAAGCAGTCGTGAAGTTCAACCACATCGACGTCTTCGGGACCGAGGCCCGATTGTTCGTAAACATCCTGCGCAGCCTTGCGGGTCATGTCCACGCCGATCAGTTTGATGCAGCTCTTCTCTTCAAAAGAACTCGGGAAGTCCGTGGCCATCGACATGCCGACAATTTCTACCGCGTTCGACTGCAAACCGTTGGCCTTGACAAAGTCCTCACTGGCGAGAATCGCAGCTCCCGCACCGTCGGAGGTGGGGCAGCACTGCAACTTCGTAAGCGGCTCGTAGACCATCGGCGCGGCCAGGATGTCCTCCAGCGAATACTCATCGCGAAACTGCGAGTAGGGATTGTTGACTGAATGACGATGGTTCTTCTCGCCGATCTTCGCAAACATCTCAGCAGTCGTGCCGTATTTATCCATATGCTCACGCCCGGCATTGCCGAAGAACTGCGGAGCCCCTGGGGCATTGGCAAAACCACGTAGCTCGACCATAACACCGAAGTGGCGGTCGAGCGGATTCGTGCGGTCGTCGTACTTTATACCTAGCGACCCCTTCTCCATCTTCTCGAATCCCAAGGCCATGGTGCACTCCGCCAGGCCACCTTCTACCAACTGCTTGGCTAGAAATAGTGCCGTCGAACCGGTGGAGCAGTTGTTGTTGACGTTGTAGATGGGCACGCCCGACAGGCCCAATTCGTAAATGGCGCGTTCGCCGCAAGTGGAATCGCCGTAGCAATAACCTACCGCCGCCTGCTCGACCTTATCGTAACTGATGCCGGCATCCTCAAGGGCCTTGGTACCGGCCTCTCTGGCCATATCGGGATAATCCCAGGCTTTGGATCCCGGCTTTTCGAACTTGGTCATGCCGACGCCTACCACAAAAACTTTCCTTCCCATTCCTGAAGTCTCCTTAGTCAGTGTTGCTCTGCTGGCGCGGCCCGCCGCGAACCCCCAAGGCCCGCCAAGCGCAAACGCGCGGTGCACGATCTTGCAATAATACCAAGGCGCGAAGTTAAGACTAGCGGCGCTGCGAGCTGCCCTGCAGCCTCCCGACCGCCGGGTAAAGCTTCGACGACAGGCCGGCAACAGCAATCATCGCTGGCCCCAAGAGGCCCTTCGCAATTGCCACAAATCCCGGTGCCTGCTTGAATACGCGCCGCGGGACCGATCGTGGCCGAATAAAGAGGATCAGATGGCGGAACAATTCGAACTTAGCGATGAAATGCGGGCTCAGATAGGCAAGCAATCGCCCCCCTGGCTCTACGAAGTCACGACCACCAGCGTCCGCGCGTTTGCGCGCGGGGTGGGCTACACCGACCTAGTGTATTTCGACGAAGATGCGGCCAAGGCCGCCGGCTATCGCAGCCTGCCGGCACCTCCCACTTATCTCGGCACTCCGCGGTTCATTCCGGGACGCTGTAGTGACACCTTCAGCAGCCCCAGCGAGGGACTGCCGCAGATCAACCACGGCCTGCAGGGGCTCCTCGACGGCGGCACCGAGACCGAATACTTCGACAGCATCTGCGCCGGAGACACCCTCGAGGTAGTGCAAACTCTCGCCGGCGCGGACGTTCGTAGCAGCAAGGCACTGGGCAAGATGCTCATTGTCTCGGTCGAGACACATTACACCAACACGGCAAGCGGCAAGCTGGTAGCGATACAGCGCGGCCAGGTCATCTACTACTAAGGAAGGAAACGTGGCGATTACATGGGAGTCCGTAAACGAGGGAGATTCACTCCCCGAACTGCATAAGAAACCCAGCCTTACCCAGCTAGTAAAATATGCGGCTGGTTCCGGCGACTTCAATCCGCTCCACCATGACTACGACTTTCCGCAATCCAAACAGCTGAAGTCGATCATCGTCCATGGGCGCTTCAAGTACGCTTCCCTGGGCGAGTTGGTCTCCAATTGGCTGGGCCACAAGGGGCGCATCCGCAAGATATCCTGCCAGTATCGAGGCATGGATTTCCCCGGCCAAGACATCGTCTGCGGCGGAAAAGTGTTGAGAAAAAGCGAAGAGAGCGGAGAGAAAATCGTCGAACTCGAGCTTTGGACCCAAAACGCAGAGGGCAAGAAAACCACTCCCGGCAAAGCCGTAGTAGTCTTCGAATAACGGCAATCGACGCTAAGTACCGACTAGCTGACGCGAGGCAATAAGGGGCGGGTAGCGACTAATCGCTACCCGCCCCTTATTTGCCCGTCTTTATCCACCCCCTATTTCCGCAAGCTTGCGCTGCTTCCACTGTTCGAACTCAGGGCCTTCCCAGGCTCGGTGCTCGCCCTTCTTGTAGGCTTCAGCGTTGCGGTGGTAGAGCCAAGCATTCATCCGGTTGTCCAGACGTGAATCCCTTTCGGCGATCAGTTTGGCGGGAACACCCGCTATGATCGAAGCAGCGGGGAACGACGCCCCCTCACGTACCAAGGCGTTGCCGGCGACGATAGATCCGCTACCGATCACCGCTCCGTCCATCAGTGTCGCGTTTATCCCGATTAGGCAGTCATCTCCGACTGTCGCGCCATGAATCGTCGCGTGATGGGCAATTGAACAGAAGTCGCCGATTATCGACGGATGCTCGTAACCAACGTGCACCATCACGAAATCTTGTATGTTCGACATCCGGCCGATACGTACTTCGCAGCACTCACAACGGATCACGCTGTTCGGCCACAGCGACGAACCTTCCCCGATGCTCACCTTTCCATAAACCTGCACCCCGGGTGCAACCCAGACGCTGGGATCTATCTCCTGCATAGGCATCCTCGCCCAAGACCGCGCCGTCAACGCCTCTTCCAGGTGCCGTCTGCATCCTCGACCCACCAGCCTTTCTCGGCCTTGGCGATCCACGTTGCAGCAAATATTGCCTGTATATCCGCAACCCGCTCGGCACCGAGATCGTTGGCGGCAGCGATCTCACGATACAACTGCATACGATCCCGGTTTTCGGCTTCAAGCTCACGCCGCAACCACACCTGCTCCTTGAGCGTCATATCCGAGAGGTCTCGAATCTCGAGCATGCCGTCGGAACCAAGCCCGATAGCACCGGAGGCCAGATGCTTCTTCAGATGCGGCGCCCGCTCACGCATGGCATTCTTCAGCACCCTGATCTTGGCAGTCGAGACGTTGATGTCAGGTCCCGCCGCCTCGGCCGAGGCAGGAGAAGCCAGCGCGGCCACCCAAGCCAGGAGACTCCGGAAAGGGACTTCCGTCATTCCCAAGTCATCCACCGCGCCCCAAGTCTCATCTACGATCTCTTCGGCCGCTTCGCGAATCTCCGGCGCCGGGAAATAGATGTTCACGGTAACGCAGGCACCCATGGCCACCAGGCAAAGCGTAGCCGCCGAAGCTGCTAAACGTTGTAAAGTCATCGTTCGTTTCCTCCGCTGCCTACATCCTGCCCGATTTCAAGCACCGTTTCGAAACGATCCATCATCTGGGAGAAAGAAATGTCGCGATTGTAACTCACGACGTTGACCCGCGGCGGGATCCAGGTCCCCACCACCAGAAAATCCTTTCCATCGTGGCTCTCTATGCCCTGAAGTCGAAAATGATCGTTGTGCAAAGAGCAGTAAAAACCCATTTTCGCATAGCGATAGTCACCGAAGAACTGCAACAGTCCCGAGACGAAGGGATCCCGCCCCGAACCCCCTAGAACCGAAATCTGTCTGATCGCATGAAAACTCACACGCTGCGGCACTCCCCGCCGTGGGACGGTCTCAACTTTCGCGGTAAACGACATGGGTTCGCCATTGACCAGCGACAGATTTTCAACCGAACCGCGTAAAATGCCACTGACATGCCCCAAGCCGGTGCCGGCACTGAGCAGCGACAGATCAATGCCGTCGAAAGAAAGATCCGCGTGAAAAGACGGCGCGCGCGAAAGCCAGTCCTTGATGCCCGGGTTGCGTAAATGCAGTATCCCGCCGAACAGTTCCGCGCTGATGTCCGCGCTGCTACTCAGGCCTGAGGCGTCGGCGATCACTTTGTCGAAACTTCCATTGAGTTCACCCGAAATGCCGGCGAAGCCGAACGATGAAGCTATCGGGGCCATCGCCGCCGACTTGATTTCCAGGGAAGACTGCAGGCGCAACTCGCCCCCCTGCAGCAGCAGCGAGAACTCATCGACCGTCAAAAGCCCTCGAGAAAAGGCCGTCTGGAAAGCCTGCCCGGCGGATATCCGCCCCGGAGCAGCCTCGAGCGAAACCTCGACCGGACCAAGCTCGAGTTGATCCATCGACACGCGCGAAAGAGCAAAAAAGCCCTGCTCTACACCGGGCTCGGCCACAGGCGCAGACTCCGCCCTACCGGCACCCCCATCCTGTGGGTAGCCACGGCCCAAGAGCAAAGGAATCCTTGCCGAAAGCCCTTGCAGTTCGAGCGAACCTTCGGAATTCGAAAAGTTCAGATCTTGCACTTCCAAGACACCGTCAACATCAAGCTCGCCGTCACCGTCCGCTCGCAAGCGCAAATCGAGAGTGGCGGCCCCCTGGGCACGCGCACCGTCGAGCAAAGGATAGCTGGCGGCCAGGGCCTGCACGACGAAAATATTGAACGCCTCCGCGATCGATGGAAACTCCGCCCGCAAGCTCAAATCGTAGCCGGCACCATCCGGGGAAATAGAGCCTGTCGCACTGAGCCGGCCCAACTTGGACGCCGTGAGTTCAAGCAAGCGAAGCTCCGCCGTAGCGCCGACGTCCAAACGCAAGGAAGACCTCAAACGCAGTGGTTGCCGGGCGAGATCCGCATAGACATCGTACCAAAGCAGCTCTCCTGCCGCAGCTGCGGCATCGAGTTCCAACTCCCAAGCACCGTCACTTCGCACGGCCACCTTCAACGCAGTCGACAGCGATACGGCGTCCAATGCGCGCGAAAAATCCGCTGCCATCGCCGAGGCCCGGTCTATACGCACTTCGCCGTCGAAAACCGGAACGCCGCCTTCCGGCCACGCCAGAGCGCCGGCCAGCGTCAACTCCTTGATCTTCCAATCCCCACCATCATGACGGCCCTGCAGGTTATCGATCTTCATCCCCGAGGCTGCCAGTTCCAACTTCGTAGCGGTCAAGCTGAACGGGATATCGACGCTAGCGGCACTCCAGGATACTTGCTCCTGGCCGATGTTGCTCAAGTGCACGAAGCCGGACATGGCAGTGCCGCCGGCATCGGGCAAGCGCAGCGTCCCATCCAAGCGGCCACGCAACCCGCCGGCCGGAAACCAAGGCACCTCGCGCGAAAGCCCCTCGGTTCCCAGTTCAGCCAGTAGCAGTCCGAGATCCGGAACCGCCAGCAGCCACAGCTGTGGCTCCCCGGGCGCTTTCCCGGCACTCGATCCCATTGATACTTCGGCAAGTCCCTGCAACTCCGCTTTCAAGGCATTGAGTTCCCAAAATCCCGCTCGAGACTCCAACGTCCCGTTCACCAGTAGCGGACGTACCCCCAGGTCCAAAGAGGCAAGCTGGGTGTCGAGTGCTCCGCCGTCGCCACCGTAACCAAGCCACCCGCCCCGGCTCCTGCCAACGAAACTCAGACGATTCGGTACGATGGTGTCGAGTTCGATCAGAAGGCGGGATTCGAAAGAAGCTTCAGTCCTAAGCGCTCCGGAGCGAAGCACTAGCCGATCCAACTCCAAGTCCAGCCGTCCGCCCGCCGTACCAAGCTGACGCGCAGAACGCGCGGATGAATTCTGCGAAGCTGCCGCCAAAGCGAAGTCGATAGAACCCTCGGCTCTGCCCCCACCGAGTTCGAACTCCAGGCCATCGACCACCCCGCTGATAGCAAAACGTAAGGGTTTGCGATGTGCGAGCACCAGCTTTCCTTGCGACACCTCGAAAGGAATCTCCAGGTCTGCGGCAACGCTCCGAGCCCCGTCACGCAGTGCGAGCCGGTCGAGTTCGAGCACTCCCCGGCCATCCATCACGCCGAAAGGCCCCTTCTACGCGAGAGAGAAATCCGCCAGTCCAGACTTCACACTCCATTTCCCGAGTAATGCCGGATGTAATTCGCCAAGAGCAGCCAGCGACACTGCGGGCCAACTCATAGAGAGATCGTAGGCGGCCTGATCCCCTCCCAGGCCGT
>JAJRWY010000321.1 GCA_024276575.1 Candidatus Binatota bacterium | reverse complement strand
TCTACACCGAGGGCTTCGACGGCTTCGTTACCTCCACCGCCGCCTCGATTGCTACCGGCTGGAACGACCAGTTGCCGGGTGGGATTCTCACCCACTGAAGTTACGCGCCTTTCCACGGCGCACTGAATAATGCGGGTTAATACGGGAACCCGACAAATTAGGCCTTTATCTCACCGTTTTCGAGTCCCAAACCAGCGTCCGAGGGAGTTCCCGTCCCGTGCGCGAAGCGTTGGACGCACTTACTGCACGCCCAAAACCGACCTTTTGAACCCCGTAGCCTGCTGCGCCGCCAAACGACGAGGCAAACCCGCACACGACCCAAGTTCAGGATTGGCGGCAAGAGCCTGTTGGAACGCCGCCGCCGTCCCGCCGCACCTGTTCCGGCAACAGGCTCTCGCCGTACCTCTGCTTCTGAAAGTGTTCGAAGAGCTTTGCGTATTTCAAAAAGACGTAGAAGGCGTTGTTAGCCGAGACGATGAAACCCGCCCAGCCGTTGACGATCTGCCGTTCGATCAGGTACTGGCGCAAGAAATACAGCGGTGGATAAAACACCATCATCCAGGGGTTGCCGCGCTTGCCCCGGGCGAGCTTGTCGGCGAGTAAACCTGAGGAATAGTTGTTGATCTTGTCCACGCGGCTTTCCACGCTGGGCATGCCCAAGTGGATGAAGTGGCCGGCGAGCCGGCCGATACGGCCTTCAACTCTCGGCGCGGCATGCACGGGCTTGTCGTTCATACGCCCCTTGTGTTTGTCGAAAAGGCGAACGAAGTAATCGGTGCGCACCTTCAGGCTCGACATGCGCCAGAACAATTGCTCCTGGCGCGGCAGCGCGTAACCGTCGGCCTCAGGGCCGCGGGCCATCAGATCTCTTATCTCGGCCTGCAAGCCGTGGCTCAAAAACTCGTCGGCGTCGAGTAGCAACACCCAATTGTTCTTCGCAAGGTCCAGAGCCATCTGTTTTTGCGGGCCGTAACCCATGAATTCATGCTGACGGATCTCACAGCCGTAAGAAGCCGCGATATCCAGCGTAGCGTCGTTGCTGAACGAATCCAGAAGAACGATCTCGTCGGCCCAACTCACGCTGTCAAGACAAGCGCCGAGAGTCGATTCATTGTTCAGTGTCGTTATCGCTACTGACAGAGGCTCCATTTTCTTCCTCGCGGGCCGGTCCTAGCTCACAGCCGATACCATGCGCGCGGAAAGCAGCCCAAGCTGCGCCCGCGCGACCTTGCAATGCACACAAAGAACTCAACGGAGTGCAAACTCCCCATCCGCCGGCCGGGCCGACCGGCAAAGCTGCGAGATCCGGCAACGACCATTGACACCGAGCCTCCGCGACAAACGGACCCGCGATAAGCTAGCCCGGCAGTTCGTGCTACCACCGGTAATACGACAAGCGCCGCCTCATCTGAAGCTTGCGCCATAGGTTGGCCGGCTTGGCTTTCACCCCGACCCGCCCCCGGCCTATACATTTACGGGTAGCGGCCAACACCCTTTCACTCGATTTACCGTCCCGGTAGGGATGAATGGCGTGGGCGAACGCGGCGATATCCTCCATCAAACGCGGCGGCCGTGAATGCGCGAGTTCGAGAGCCGCAGGCAACTGCGACGGGGACTCGATGTCTATCAAGTGGGGACCGGGCCGGGCATTGCGCAGAGTCACCACCGGCTTGTGAAGCAGCGCGAACTCATGCGCAATCGAAGAAGTATCCGACACCATCACGTCCGCCGCTTGAAGCAAGGGGATGACGTCTTCGCTCCCCGCGAAGCGAAGCTGCGGCCCCTGCAACTCACGATAGCGGGCCACGAGTTCCGGCGATGTCTTCGGGTGCAGCGTTATCAGCCAATTCCACGGGCCGCCGCCGGCAAGTGCACGAATGCTCTCGTACAGAGGCCGCGCCGAACTTAGTTTCTCGGTAAACGTAGAGGCATAGAGAAGCACCGGGAGATCACGCGCCCAGCCCGACCGCCAACGCTCGGCCGCCGGCGAGGGGCTGAACAAGGGGTCTACTTTCGGCCACCCGGTTTCTTCGACCTCGAAGTAACCATAGCGCTTCGCGAGTTCGCGAAAGCGCGGCGTGGTAGTGCTGCCTTGCGTACAGTAGAGATCGAACATTCCACGGATCCGGAAGTGGCCGCGCCTGTCGCTGCGCTTGCCGACGCTGAATCCGTGGAAGACTTCTACCTTGAGGCCGGGAAAGAAGTCGGGCACCCGGTTGCCCGGCACGAACACCGCTTCGGGATTGAAGCTCAACACACTCTCTACCGACTCGAGAGCGTGTTCGTCGCGACCGAGATGCTCGCGCCCCGGCCCGTCAAAGAACCACGCTGCCTCGCCGCCTTGCGCGCTAATCGCCGCTTGTAGGGGCCGCAACACCGCCAAAGCGTAAAGCTCGGACACGTAGAGGAGGTAACGTGCAGGCTGCTGTGACTGGCTCGACGTCATCCGGCGTTCGCTCGTTGCGATTAGCCTGCATTATCCATGAAGCCTCCGCTACGAGCCGCAAGCGCCCGTGAGATCGGCCCGTGCTCGCTTTTCGGCCCTCGACGTACTGTTAGTACGCCTGCGGGCCTCATCGCTGCGCTTGGGCCGATCTCACGGGCGCTTGCGGCCCTTGCGACGAGGTTTCACTAATAATGCGGGTTAAAGCATGTCAGAGACCAGGATGGGAAACCAGAACCCCGCTTTTCGCTGCACTGTGCCCGGATCTTCGCCCGGGTCTTCGGCTTCTAGCTTGGCCTCCGCAGCGCTGTCTACACCGACGCCCCGAGCATACCGCACCGCAAATAGAAAAAGGAAAGCCCTCCGGCTTTCCTTTTCCCGTCGCCACGCGGCGCAGGCTGTGCCGCCGCGCCTACTTGATATCGTAAAGCGTCGACGCAGTCAGGAACTCGCCGTCCTCGGCTCCTTTCTTCTCGCAGCCGGCGACCATCAGCAATAGTTGCTCGGGCGTCGACGGCAGGCTGCCCTTGAGCATGACGCTGCGTTGGTCGCCGCTGAGCACAGCCTCGGCGCTGAGCTTCACGTCGAGGGCTTCTTCGTTCTCGGCCCCGACTCCCACCGCCTTGATCGCGCGAGCGCCGTCCTTCTCACTCCAGCTCCAGGCGATCACCGGACGCTCGGGCGAGCCGAGTTCGAAGGAAACATGCTCCTTGGCGGTGGGGAATATTGCTTTGAACGATGGGCATGTGTTGCCCTTGTCGTCCCACGACACTTTCAGAGCCATGTCGTTGCCGTCGAGAACGGCGCGCACTTCGAGTGCATTGAAATAGCGTATCCAGCCTCCCGCCAGGGGCATGCGCAGCACCGTCGAGGCCGGAACCTTATCCCAGGCTGCGTCTTTCAAGGAAGCCGGAAGCGCACCACGGGCAACCTTGATGGTGCCGCGCGACGGCTGTTTCACCGGTAGCGGCGGTCCGAAAGCCATCACATAACGCACCACCGTCCAGCGCTCCTCCGGCGTCATCGCGTCGTTCCAGAAAGCCGTCATCGGGCTGCCGTCGAGACCGGTCATGATCCGGGTGTAGAGTTGCTCGGGCTCGTGCCCGCCTTTGAAAACACCGGCGCTGTAATCGCGAGCGTGGAGCGGGTGCCCCCAATTATCGAGCAACTCGCCCGGCTTCTTGGCATCGCCATGGCCGGTCTTGCCGTGGCAGCCCTCACAGCCCATCTTTATGAACATGGCCGCGCCGGCTTTGCGTACTTCTTCGGTATCGGGCAAGGGCTCGGGAACCTTTACCGGCGGCGGGACTTCATAAAGGTCGAACCAGTTGCCCTCCTCGCCTTCCGGACCGCCGAGAGTCTTTACGTAGGCAACCACATCCTTGATCGTCTCTTCGCCGAGATGTTCAAACGACGGCATCCCGCTGCCTGGCATCCCGCGGGTAACGGTCTTGATCAAATCGGCGTCAGTGGGAAGTTCACCGGTGGCGGTGCTGCGGATCTTGTAAAGGCCGGGACCGAAATCGCGCGGCTTGGGGTCAACCAGCACAGAGAAAGGTCCGTCGCCCTTGCCTTCCTTGCCGTGGCACCCCGCGCACTCCTTTTCGAAAATCGCTTTGCCTTTTTCGACGTCGCCGGCCATTGCCGGCCGCGCCGTCGCGACGACGGCCAGCATTACCAACAACGCGGCTGCAGGCACCGCGAACTTAGCCAAAGCGGCGACGCCCGCGCAGACACCGCTCCCGCTTTCTTTCTTCGTTAGCGTATCGATCAATACTCGTGACATCTCTCTCTCTTGGCCACCGGCTTACTTGGCCACCGGGCCCTCGGTGCTGACCAGGTAGGCGGCGTCAGCTTGACAGTAGGCGGCGGCCAAACCGATGAGGCCGCGCCAAAAATCAGGTGCTTGTTTCTTTTCGAGTTTTTGCTGCGCGCGCGGGAGCCATCTTGCGGGATGGCGCGCGACGAAATCTCGGGCCGCTCGCCGGTACGAACCGACGTCGGCGCTCTCGCGTATAGCCTCGACTTCCTTGAAGCTCAAGAAGTGCAGGAACTCGAGTTGGGTGGTCACATGGTCGGGTAGATCGCGTTCTTCCTTGGACAGGCTGAGTCCAAAGAAACGGTAGAAGCGTAGAACTTCTTCCATGGTCTTTTGACGGTCGCCGATCCAGTTGCCTCCGTACAGAGGGCAGGGAGGGCCGCCGGCGCCTACATCGAAAAGCCCAACGTAGTCGGACTGGAACAAATCATAGTCGCTTTCCACGACGCTAAACAATTCGATCAACTCCGCAGCACCCTCCACTTCATAGGGTAGGGCCGCCAGACACTCGGAAGCCGCCGGTGCCAGTTCTCCGCCCAGGGCGCTTTTGTGAAAGTCCTCCCAGGGGAAGCGCAACCAACCGGCTAGGTATCTGTAGAGCATACTACGGGCTGCGGCGTCTGATTCGGGACCTGCTTCTATCGACTTTATTTCGGCTATTTCTTGCATATCGTTTACCCTTGATGCGGACCGTGTTTATACGAGCCGGGCTATTTCGACTCTGGTATCCCGGTCCACCTGCCCGGGTTCGTAGTGCGCAAAAGACCAGGCCAGGTGGCCGTAATCGGCTGCCAGTTGCGTCACTTTTATAGGAGAAGGGGCCACGTGTTGATGGCTCCTTCCGTTCTCGAACTGAAAGGGCTCCCAAGCGTGGTAAACGATTACCAGCCCTGGGGGAAGTCCCGGAACGATCTTGGCGCGGGCGGTAAAATCGCTCACGTCGTTGTAGACCCGCACTCTTTCGTAATCTTTCACTGCGCGCTCGCGGGCGTCGGCGGCACCGACCAGGACAGCCGGCTCACCGCGCTGCAAACGCAGCATCAGCTCATGATCACGCCATATGGCGTGGATACTCCAGCGCGTATGACCGCCGCTCATCACCAAAGGATAATCCCCGCCGGCGGCCGGCGGCTCCTTGTAGCGCGGCAGCGCCTCGTCGAGTTTCAGGAACCATCGATGGTCGATATAGAACTGCTGCCGTCCGGTCAAAGTAGGATACGGCTGCTTCTTCTCCGCAAACCAGCGCAACGGTACTACCGGTTCCTTGCTCGAGTAGTCGCTAAAGATCCCATTGGTGCCGCCTACCTGCCCCAATGATACTAGGCGCTCATTGCCGGACTTTCTCAACCGCTCGAGGTCAATGCCCTTGGCGCAACTCGAAACCATGAGTACGAACTCCACGAGTTTTTCTTCGTCGCCGGGGCCGAAACGGCCGTCGTCGCTATAGGCAGCGTCGAGTTGCTTGAGGTCACGCTCGCGGCTCAGGTAGTCGCTGTAAACTCCTACCCCCCGCTCCCGTGCACGGCGGGCGACCGCGGACGACAGTAGATGGAAAATCTCCCATTCCGGCTTCGAATCCCCGCTCGGCGGAACCGCCCGGTCGCCGAGCGTCAGATAGGGAATCATCGAGGGGATGTACTTGAAGCCGACCTTCTCGTACCAACCGGCGGCCGGCAACACGATGTCGCTTTGGGTCGCGGTCTGGCTCATGCGAAAGTCGATACTTACCACCATGTCGAGCTTGGGCCACAGATGCTCACGCAGACGGCCGGCGTTGCGTGAATGGCGCAGCACGTTGCCGAGTACCGACAGCAAGAATGTCGGGGTTTTTTCCGTTTGCACGGGGAACCAGTTGCCCTCCAATGCTTCGCGCACATAAGGCCCGGGGCCGTCGACGAGCATGGGGTCTCCGTAATCGGCCCGTGAAGATTCGGCTTCCAGGCCGCCGTGTACGTAGTGCCACAAGCCGGAGGGGACGAAGTACTCGGAGAACTCGGCGATGTTGTCTTCGGGGTCGCGGAAGTAGCTTTGTGCCGCGAGAAGCACCAGGTCGAAAAGACCCAGGTCTTTCTTCATCGACATCACCGCCATGCCTTCCATGGTCACAAAAGCGCCCGAGCGCCAACCGCCGCCGGCGCGGCCGAGATTGCCGGTTACGGAGGCCAGAAGAATCTGCGAGCGTTGCAACAAGTCGGAATGATAGTGCTTGCACGATCCGTACTGCGACAGGATCAAAGCGCTGTCGGCGGCGGCAAACTCGCGCGCGAAACGCCGGATGGTCTGCGGGTTGAGTCCCGTGATCCCGGCTGCCTGCTCAGGGCTGTAGTCCGCGTCGAGCCGCCTTTTCAGCTTGCTGAACACGGTTTCCACTTCCAGCACCTTCCCGTCGGCGGCGCGCACACGCCACTGTCCCTCGAGCGCGGGCGAGACCGCCCCCCAAGACAAGGATTCGTCCGCGCTGCCGCGCCCGCCCGGGGCGCGAACCTCGCGGCTACGGGCCGGATCCCAGGCGTAGAACACTTCCTCGTTGCCACCTTCGCGCAGGTCGGATTCACGCAGGAAACGCCCATTGTCGCGCCTTACGAGCAGCGGTAGATCAGTCTGCTCGGCTATGTAGGCGCGGTCGTGGAGGCCTTCGGAAATAATCACCTGCACTGCCGCAAGCGCAAGCGCGGCATCGCTGCCCTGTTTGGGATTTAGCCACATGTCCGCGCGAATACTAGTGGGGTTGTAGTCGGGAGCGATGCTCACCACCCGGGTACCGCCGTAGCGCGCTTCGGTCAAGAAATGGGCGTCGGGAATGCGCGTAGACAAAGGATTGAAAGCCCACATCACCAAGTACTTGGAGCGAAACCAGTCGTCGGAGCTACCGTCGGTATGCGGCGTCCCCAGAGTCATGGTGCCACCGAACGCGACGTCGCCGATCATCGCCATCGAGTCGGTGATCGGGGAGCCGAGCATTTTGAAAAAACGAGTCGGTGCCGCCGAGTTGGGACCGTAGCCCGTTTCCGGGCCGATCTCGGCAATCAAACCGTGTCCGCCTTGGGCCTCAACCGCATCGATCAGAGCTTCCGCGGTCTTATCGAGGGCCTGCTGCCAGGAGACACGCTTCCATCGCCCCCCGCCGCGCTCTCCTATCCTTTCGAGCGGATAGGAAAGCCGCGTCGGACCTTCGAACAAAGCGCTCGCACAGGCGCCTTTCTGGCAACCGCGAGGGTTGAAGTCGGGACAGTCGAGGGATCCTTCTTCGTAGCTGGAAGCCTGCTCCTCGCGCCATACCAGTTCGTCTTTTACATAGAGGTTCCATGCACAGGACGAGACACAGTTGGCATTGGTGTGGGTGCCTCGGACCACACGGTCCCAGGTCCATTTTTCCCGGTAGATATCACGCCAATCCCAGTAAGGCTGCTGCCCGCGTGCCCTGCCCACGGCATCCGTGGCCGCCCCGGCGGCCGCTGGCTCCCCTGCCGCCAGTGCCTCAGCGCCCGTAGGAGCACCAGGGAACAAAGTAAATGCCAAACGCCCGAGACCAAGACTTAGAGCACCGAGCGATGAGGCTTGCAGGAAGGTTCGGCGATCGAGTTTCTTCATGCGCGTTCGATATCCACCGTCGAACCACGTGGGCTGTGGCTCGGCGCTCCGTAAGAAATGCGGTAGTGAAGCTGCCCGTATCCGCCGGCAAGATGCAGAGCTTTCCACGGCGAAGGCACCGGATCCTGCTGTCCTTTCATGCCGGCGAACTGATAGGGCTCCCAAGCGTGATAGATTATGACCTGGCCCGGTTGCACCGAATCGCTGATCTTGGCCAAGGCAACGAAGCTGCCGACATCATTGAAGACCCGGGTGCGGTCGTTATCGGCAATACCCCGGGCCTTGGCATCCACCGCGCTGATCCACAAAGCGGGCTCGCCGCGTTGCAGCCGCATCATCAACTCGTGATCTCTCCAGATCGCGTGAATGCTCCAGCGGGTATGGCCGCCGGTCATGCGTAAGGGGTAATCACCACCGGCCGCCGGCGGCTCCTTATGCACCGGCAACTGCTCGCCGGCTTTCATGTACCAGTCGTGATCCAGGTAAAACTGCTGGCGCCCGGTGAGCGTCGGCCATGATTCCTTGCCCTCGACCTGCCAAGCATGGGGGTAGAGCGGCGTCTCGATGTCCTGGTCGGTGCAGACCGCGTTGATAATCGAGTAATGGCCGTTCTTCCGTATCGGAATGACACCGCGTTTGCGCGCCTCGTCCCAAGTCATACCGTCGCAGACTTCGGAGTTCTTGAAGATATAGTCGAGGGCGGTGCGCTCGTCCTCGGGAACGAACTTCCCGCCGTCGCTCCAGACGTCGAAGAGCTTCTTGTAGTCGACTTTGTTGCCATGGGCGTCCTCGACCTCGCCGATGTTACGCGCGATGGCGCGCTCTTGAATTCTACGAGTGAGCTTGCCGAAAATGTGCCATTCGTCCAGGGATTAACCGAGAGGCTCCACGGCTTTATCCGCAATGACCAGATAGGGAAGATAGTTCTGCGCGTACTTTATGCTGGCTTTCTCGTAGTAACCCGCCGCCGGCAGCAGGATGTCGCACCAACGTGAGGTGGTGGACATACGAAAGTTGACGTTGACTATCAGGTCGAGCTTGGGCCACAGGTGCTCACGCGCAACTTGCGGCGTAGGCCAACGGCGCAAGGGGTTCGGTGCGCTGAAGAACAACATCTTGGGATCCACGCCCGGACGCGGATAGACCGGAACCCAGCCCCGCTCCAGCGACTTGTCGAGGGCCTCGCCGGTGCTCATACCGGGGATACCGTCGTTGTATTCGGCCTTGCCCATGGTCTTGTCGTAACCGGCGTGAACGTAGAGCCAGGGCATCAGCGGCGTGAACATGTCCGCATCGCTGTGCTGGGTGATGAGTTTTTCTATTTCACGAACCGGCGGACGGCCAATGAACTTCAGTAGAGCATTCTGCCACCACTTTATTTCATAGACACCGCCCAACTGTTCGAAGCCGCTGATCTGCCACCACGCCGCCATACGCAGGCCACCGCCCGATTTCCCTTGGTTGCCGGTCAGCGCCATCAACAACGCCATCGTCCGGTGCATGAGGTCGCTGTGGTAGTGCTTGCAGGCGCCCCAAGAGGCGAAGATCATCGCGCTGCCGGCCGCGGCTATCTCACGAGCCGCGCGGCGAATTACCGCGGGGTGGACGCCGCTTATCTCCGCGGCTTTCTCGGGCGTGTAGTCTCTGTCCAAGTCGCGCCGCAGGACCGAAAAGACAGTCTCGACCTCCACCAAGCTCCCGTCTGCCAACTTTACCGAGAAGCTGCCCTCGAGCGCCGGCTTGATGGAACCCAGCGCGAGGCTGGCCTTTCTCATGCCTTCGGTGCCGGGCGCAAGGACGACCTTGCTCTTGTTCTCGTCCCACAGGTAGAAGGCATTGTCGCGTCCCTTGCGTTTGAAATCCGATTCGCGCAGGAAGCGTCCGTTGTCTTTGCGCACCAGGAAAGGCAAGTCGCTTTGTTCGCGGACATAGTCGTGATCAATCAAGTCCTCGCTGATCATCACCTGGGCCATGGACAGGCCCAAGGCGGGGTCGGATTCGACACGCGGATTTATCCACAGATCGGCATGGATCGAAGTGGCGTTGAGATCCGGAGCGATGACGATGAGCTTAGCGCCCTTGTAACGCGCCTCCGTCATGAAGTGCATCTCCGGAATGCGCGTGTAGACCGGATTACCGCTCCATACCACGATACAATCCGAGTTGAACCAGTCGTCGGTGGTACCCTCGCAGTTGAACATCCCCCAGGTCTGCACACAGCCCATCGGCATATCGCCGACCCCCGCCCAGTCTTCGATGTGGGACACGCGCATCAAGTGGACCATGCGCAATTCGGCCGCAGTACCGGGGCCGAAATCGATATTGGTGGTGCCCTGGTCGTAGACTATGGCCTCGCTACCGTGCTCGACCGCAATGTCGATCATCTTGTCGGCGATAGTGCTAAGTGCTTCGTCCCAGCCTATGCGTTTCCACTTGCCGCCGCCGCGCTCGCCGACTCGCTGCAGGGGGTAGCGCAAGCGCGTAGGGGCAGCCATCAGATCCGAATAGGACGCGCCCTTTTGGCAACCGCGGGGAAAGAAATCCGGGGCCCCACCGCGCGCCTCGTTGTAGGCTTGGGCTTGCTCTTCGCGCCAGGCGATGCCGTCCTTGACGTAGACGTTCCAGGCACAAGCTGAAATACAATTGGCCCGGGTGTGCGAGCAATGCGCTACACTGTCCCAGGTCCACTTCTGGCGAAACACATCCTTCCAGCCTTGATACTCGACAGCCTTCGGGGCTGCCGCATAGGCCGGCGCCGCCCCGTGGCTCAGGTGGAAGGACGACAGCGCCAGCACTGCTACGCCGGCTCCGGAAGCTTTGAGGAATCCCCGGCGGGTAATATTCGTGGACACGATGGTTCTCCTGTTCAAGCTCGCTCGACCTCGATGCGCGTGTCGCGGTCGAACTGTCCGGGCTGCATGCAGATCGTCACCGGACGCAGATGGAACTGTCCTCCCGACAACTCCACTGGATTCATCGGTGTCGGGATCAAATTCTGGAAGCCTTTTCCCTGGGAGAACTGATAGTTTTCCCAGGCGTGGTAGATGATGGTCTGCCCCGGCCTGATCGCGTGGGCCACTTTGACTTGGATCTCGAAGCTGTCGAGATCGTTTCGAACGCGCACGGTATCGCCGTCGCTGATTCCCCGCGCACTCGCGTCTTCAGCACTCATGTAGATCACCGGTTCACCGCGCTGTTGCTGCAGCATGAGCTTGTCGTCACGCCACTGGGCGTGAATGCTCCAGCGTGTGTGACCGCCCGTCAACGCCAACGGGTAGTCGCCGCCGGCGCTCGGCGGATCCTTGTGGCGGGGCAGCGCTTCGTCGAGTTCCAAGTAAAAGGGGTGGTCGATGTAGAACTGAATACGCCTAGTCAAGGTCGGGTAAGGCATCTTACCCTCGACATGTTCGGTAAGCGGCGTGATGGTCTGCCCCTTCTCGAACTTGGTCGCATTGCCGACTGAAACCGCGCTGCCTCCCGGTTTCGAGAAACGCGCGAAGCCTTTGTTCTGGATCTCCTCCCAATCGCCATCGATATTGTCGGAGCGCTTGATGATTTCTTCGGCCACTTCGGCCTCCGAATCTTCATCGAACTTGCCGCCGAAAGTAAGTTCATCGTAGAGCTTGCGCAGGGAATGAGTGCGGCCTGCCCGGCCGGGGTAGCGGTCGAGACCCTGGGCCTCGGCGACCTCGCCGATCTTGCGCGCAAAGGCTGCAAAGATACGCCACTCGTGCCATGCCTCGCCGGTTTCGGTCGCTTTGCGTCCTCCGTGGATAAACGGCATCAACGGAGTTCCCCACTTGTGATCGTCGCGCTCGTACCAGGCGGAGACCGGTAAAACGTAGTCCGAGAACATCGTGGTCGAGGTCATACGCCACTCGAGCATGGTGATCTTGGTCAGCTTGGGCCACAGCGTCTTGAGCAGTAGCGGATAGGCACGCACGCGGCGCAAAATGTTGGAGCCGAAACCGAAGAGCATGCGTGGATCGTTGCCCGGCTTGGGCCACAACGTTTGCCACTCCTTGGCGAAGGACTCATCGAGGTACTCCGACAGTGGGCGTTTCATGAAAGGGTCCCATTCGGACGAGCGCCCGCTGTACTCGAGCAGCCCCCCGTGAACGGCCCAGAACAGAGTGCCGCAGGTGAACAGGCGACCGTCGTGATGGGCCTGGCGGTTGAGTTCGTAGCTGACCATCTCGTCGGTGTAGCCACGCATGCGCATCATCGTAGTTTTGGGCAGCAGGTTGGCCAGCAAACCGACCGAGCCGATAAGGCCCGAGGGACCCATCGCGAACATGTCGAAGCCATCGTTGGTAAGGAAAGGAAAGGCGACAAAGCCGCCGCCCTTCTTGCCGATGTGACCGCACAGCGAGAACAGCAAGGCCTGGCTGCGCTCCACCAAGTTGCCATGGTAGTACTTGGAGAAATTAGAGCTGGTTACATTGGTGGCAGCCTTGGCACCCGCAACTTTCCTGGCCAGACTGGCAATCAATGATGCCGGCGTTCCCGACATTCGCGATGCTTGCTCGAGACCATAGCCGTCGAGACGCTGCTTGAGCCGTTCGAAAACCGGACGGACAGCTACCTTGCCGTCTTTCGTAGCGGCTTCGAAAACCCCTTCGAGAGCCGGGCGGACCGAGCCGAGCTTCAGGTTCTTGCGACCGACTTCGGTAATGCGGTTCCTCTTACTGTCGAAAAAGTAGAATATCTCCTCGCTACCGCCGCTCCTGACCTCGCTTTGCCGCAAGAACTGCCCGTTGTCGTCGCGCACCAGAATCGGCAGGTCGGTTTGCTCCTTTATGAAATCCGCGTCGTAGAGATTCTCGTCAATGATGACACGGCACATACCCAGGGCGAGAGCCGCGTCTCCGCCGGGTTTTACCGGCACCCACATATCCGCGTGTATGGATGACGGGCTGTAATCCGGCGCTATGGTCACCAGCGACGCGCCGTTGTAACGCGTCTCGGTAAGAAAGTGAGCATTGGGGATTTGCGTAGCCAGGGGGTTGCAGCCCCAGATAAGTACCAAGTCCGAGTTGAAGTAATCGTCTGCTGAGCGTTCGAAGACGATCTTGCCGAAAGTCTCGCCGGCGCCGCGGTGTCCATCGCCGATCTCGGTGTTCATGTCCAAGGTAACGTTGCCGGCGAGTTGGGCAAAACGGGCTTGGCCCGCGGCCATCGCACCAAAAGTGTAGAGCGGCCCTACATCCCAGACCACACGATCGTTACCTTCTTCAGTAACTACACGAACGAACTCTTGGGCCAGATCGTCCAGAGCTTCGTTCCAGGTGATCCGCTTCCACTTGCCGGACCCGCGCTCCCCTATGCGCTTGATCGGATACCTGACGCGAGACGGGTCGTACATACGCTCGCTGTAGCAGGCACCTTTCTGGCAACCGCGAGGATTGAAGTCGGGGACCTCGGGGTTGGTCTGCGGGTAGGCTGCCACTTGTTCCTCTCGCCACACCACGCCGTCTTTGACGTAGACGTTCCATGCACAGTGCGACTGATACCAGCAGTTGGTGAAGTGGGAACTCTTGACGACCTTGTCCCAGCTCCACCGCTGCTTGTAGACGTCGCGCCAATCGCCATAGCTCCGCCGGCGCAGCGGCACCGCGGCTTGTGCTGTCGCGCAGCCGAAGCCTCCAGGTTCGAGAGTAAGTAGCGCCAAGCCGAGGCCGGCAAGGCTCCCCCCTACGATAAACTGGCGTCGAGTGACAGCCATAGGTCACCTCCCGGAATTGACACCCGCGGCACCGGGGACGGGGTCAGTTTGAACGGGACGGGGTCAAGTCGCGGCTTTCGACTTCTCGTCGGCGTTTGATTGCAAAGCCGTTGGTGGGCAGAAGTCGAAAGCCGCGACTTGACCCCGTCCGTGACCCCGTCCGTCCCGTCCGTCCCGTTTAAGCGGGACCTGTTCCCGTGTTTGACCACTCCAGGGTGGCGGGGTCGGTTTCCAGTTTGTGAAACATGTCGAGCCAGCGGCGCGAGATCAGGATATCCATTAGCTCCGACTTCTCGCCCGCGCGCGTCTTGGCCATCTCGGCCTTGAGCACTCCCAGAGCATCGTGAACCTTCGGCCCAAACAGGTGCTCCAGGTATTCATCGGGTATGCGCGGTTGCGACTCGTCTATGTTGCCGTCGGCATCCAGGCGCGGCGGCGCTATCGGCGGCACATAATACACGTTGGGCTGCGTGCCGTACTCCGGATGCAAGGGGATCGCCACCTTCCACTCGTTTACCAGCTTGTGGATCGGCCCGTCCTTGTCACTTATGTAGCCCGCAAATCGTACCCGCCCG
>JAJRWY010000320.1 GCA_024276575.1 Candidatus Binatota bacterium | reverse complement strand
CGCGGACAGATGTTGCGCGCAGCCTTGGTGTTGCGCCCGTGAAACACGTCTTCTGTCCCGGCACCACGAAAGGATACGATCATTAATGTACCCCGATAGCACGGATATCATGCTATCGGCAACTTCTTCCGTCCTTCTAACTATTACTTCGCCGACCTATCCAGCGTGATATTACACGACTGTTCTGGGGAAGCCCCCCGACTTCTTCTAAATACTCCAACTCGTTGGCCTGACGCAAGGCATTCGGCCTGATGGCGATGGGCTGCGGAGTTATACGGCGGCGGTGAAACCCAAGCTACTCGATCAGGTTCGCGATGCGATCCGGGCGAAGCATTACAGCTTCCGGACGGAGAAGACTTACGTAAGTTGGATACGCCGCTTCATCCTGCACCATGGGACACGACATCCTAAAACGATGGGTGAGGCCGAGGTCCGGGACTTTCTGACCTACCTGGCCGTGAAGCGGCAAGTCTCGGCGAGTTCACAAAATCAGGCCCTGGCCGCACTGATCTTTCTCTACCGTGAGGTTATTCGGCAGGAGCTGGGGTGGGTCGAAGGTATCGTGCGCGCGAAACGGCCCGAACGACTACCTGTAGTCCTGACACGTGCGGAGGTGCGAGCGATTCTCGATCAACTCCACGGGAGGAAACTGCTCATGGCAGAGTTACTCTACGGTGGTGGAATCCGACTGATGGAATGCCTGAGGCTCCGGGTCAAGGACGTGGACTTCGAGTACAAGCAACTTATTGTTCGCGACGGGAAGGGGCAAAAGGACCGCGTCACGCTCCTGCCCGCCGCGAGCTGCGAGCGCCTAGCCGCGCATTTGGCCGATGTACGCAGAGTCCATGAGCACGATCTTACGCTCGGCTACGGCTTCGTTCCGCTTCCGTTCTCGCTTGCCCGCAAGTACCCGAACGCGGATCGCGAGTGGGCTTGGCAGTTCGTCTTTCCCGCATCTAAGCGCTGTCGTGACCCGCGCACCGGGAAGTCGGTGCGTTTCCACATTGCCGAAAGCGCATTGCAGCGCGCGGTCAAGGAAGCTGTCCGTAGTGCCGGCATCGCAAAGCCTGCGAGCTGTCATACTTTCCGCCACAGCTTCGCGACGCACTTGCTCGAGGTCGGCTACGACATTCGAACCGTGCAGCAGTTGCTCGGCCATCGCGACGTGCGGACCACGATGATCTACACGCACGTGATTAAACGCGGTGGGCTGGCCGTGCTTAGTCCACTCGACCGTGCAACGCCTGTGGAGCGCTAACCCGCTCTGCCACCGGCGGGGATCGAGGTTGGGGCGGGTTTCGGCCGCAGCGTGCGTGGGATGCGAACGCTTAGCCGATATTCGATCGCCGCTCTCGCGACTCGCGCTAGGGTTGGGATTTCTTTTCCGGAGGAAATCGCCATCGTTCTTCGCGGGCGAAACCAGCAACGGCCCCGCGCAGCACTTACACCCACGAGCAAAGCTTCCCCCCTTACTTCGCCCCACGACTGCGATGCTGAAAAATCGTCAGCGCGGCCGGGAGCAGAACCAGTGCCCCGAGACACGACAGCGCCATGTTCCCCGCGATGGTTCTACCGAACGACGCGTTGCTCGGCGCGGTCGAGAAACCCAGCACCATGAAGCCGGCTACCACTACGGCGCCGTTGAACAGCACGGCGCGCCCGGTGGTGCGCATCGCTTCGGTGATGGCGTCGTTTACCGACATGCCTTCGTCGTCGACCAGGTCGCGAAAGCGCGACATCAAATGGATCGAGTAGTCGATGCCGATGCCCAGCGCGATCGCGCTTATCATGGCTTTGTCGGGGCCCAGTGGGATGCCTAGCAACGCCATGCCGCCGAAGTTTGCCACGCCGGTGAACACTACCGGGATCATGCATATGAAGGCGTCGCGGAAGGAACGAAACAGCAGCGCCAGAAAGATTACGACCAAGGTGGTGGCGCTGGCCAGGGAGTATACTTGCGATTCCACGGCCAGCTCGATGATGGTCTCGAGCATCGTGGCCGAGCCGGTAATGGTGGCGGTGGCGCCGAGCGGGCGTACGTAGCGATCGAGCAGCGAATCCGCTTGGTCGATGATCTGCCTCATCGCGGCCATCTGGTCGGTGCGCAGCAGGATGGCGAGGTTGGCGGACTTGTAGTCGTAGTCGACCATGTCGTCGAACTCGCTGGGGTCGCCCGACATTGAATAGAGCAGCAAATACTGGGCCACCAACTCGCGGCTGTCGGGTATGCGCAGCTCGTCTTGGCGGTCCTCGTTCATGGCCTGGTTCATGCGCTTGAGGTACTCGGCGATCGAACGCGTATCGCCCACCAGCGGATTCGTGGCGAGTTCGGCGAGCACCTTGTCCATGGCGCGCAGCAGGCGGGGATCCTTGATGCCGCCGGCCTCCGGGGCGGTGACCACGATGTTGAGCGGGGTGGTGCCGCCGTGGTGCTCTCGCAAGATACGATCGGCCGTCAACACCGGGGTGCCGGGTTCGAGCGACTCGACCCAGGAGTAATCGACGCGCAAGCCGGTAGCCGCCAGCAACAACAACAGCACCGTCACTACACCGCCGGTCGCGACTGCCCGGCGGTGGCGCTCGATCCCGCGCCCGAGCGCAACCAGCAGGCGCGGCAATATCGATTCGCGGCGGCGCCGCGAGCCGTCGGTGGCCGGCGGCGCGAGCAGGCTCAGTGCCGCGGGGAGCACCACCAGAGAGATCAGCGTGGCCACGGCGATGCCGAAAGCGGTGGTGATGCCGAAGGCCTTGTAAACGGTCATGGTGCCGGCGGCCAGTGAACCGAAGCCGGCCATGGTGGTGAGCGAAGTGAGCAGTACCGGGCGCCACAATTCATTCATCGTGGCCAGGACTACTTCTTGCCGGCTGCCTCCCTCACGGGCCTTTTCATAGTAGCGCTCCATGATGTGGATGCCGTAGGCGCAACCGATGGCGAGCAGCAGCGGAGCGACCAGAGTCCCGGCAATGTAGATGGGGATGCCGACCAGGGCCTGAAAGCCCCAGGTCCATACCACCGAGGCGATTACGATGAGCGAGGGCAGCAGCACTCCACGTACGGTGAGCATGGCCAGTGCCACGGACAGCGCCGCCATGTAGACGGGCGAACTGAGGAAGGGGCTGCCGGTCTCGGCTCGCAAGAAGAAGATGACGCTTGCGAAGATCAGACTGCGAAGCGCCAGGCGCGGCAACGACAGGGTACGGAAGCACAGAAACAAAATGGCGACCACGGCCATCAGTGCGATCGGTATCAGATGGTTCAGATCCTCGACCATCTGCTTGCCGTAGATCGCTTCGACCGCCGGTGTGCCGGCTATCAGTATCCGCGCGCCTGGAATCTCGTAGTCCTTCAGGTAATTCTCCAATCGTTCTGCGATAACGATGGGGTGAACACCTTCGTACTGGTGAGTCTTGACGATGATCGCGGCGATGGTTCCGTCGCGAGACACCAGGCGGTCGAGATAAACGGTGTTTTCGAACACCAGCTTGCGGATTTGTCGCGCTTCTTCGAGCGTCTGCGGCGCTCGTTCGAAGAAGGGTTCCACTTCCAGGCCGTCTTCGGTGCCGATGATGGCCTCGGCATCGGCGATGCTCTTGACTTCCGAAGCCTCGACGTAGTCCAAGCTCTTGATGTCGTCGGTCAAGGCCATTATTCCGCCGAGAGTTTCCGGTGTGAATATGCCGTCTTTCCCTTGGGCTTGAACGGCGACGAGTATTTCGCGGCCCACGCCGAAAAGTTCTTTGACATCGTGCCACTGCTGCCGCATGGGGTGGTGCTTGGGAACGTAGGCTTCGGTGTCGGGTTCGAGAACGAGATTGGGAAGCTGTAAGGCGAAGAACACCGTGGCCGCCGCGACGGCGGCGATAACTACGAACCTGAGCTTGATTATAAGTTGAAACACTCGATCCCCTCGTAGCTGTGCCCACCGCAGCTATAAGGAAGCGCCACAGCTAAGGCGAGAGCGGGGCCGGCAACAGAGCGGGGCCGCCATCTATCTACCATCGGCCACACACCCATTCGTGCTGCTTGGATGATGCTCGTTGGACTCAACGCTGTCTGTGCTTGGTCCCGCCTACAGTTCGCGCGGTAGACACGTAGTGCGGCTACACATTGCCACGCCGATAATTTTGCGTTGCCTACGCTTTGCTCCTTGCATTGGTGCTGCTTCCGGTGTTGCTTCCGGCTTGTGTGTCGCCTGCCCGCATGTTAGCCGCAGCCAAGCGACGGCACGGTTGAAGGCCCGCTGCGAGGAATCGCAAGCGCTCGCGTTCGTTGACCGAGCCGCCGTTTCAATGAATCAGTTGTTAACCGGAGACTATGCCGCGATGAAACTTTACCATTGTACGATCGCCCGTTCCCTGCGCCCCTTGTGGACCTTGGAAGAGATGGGCCTGGATTATGAACTTATCGTCCTGCCTTTTCCCCCACGCGTGTTCGAGAAGAGTTACTTGAGCATCAACCCTTTGGGTACGGTGCCTTACTTCGAAGACGGGGACGTGAAGATGACCGAGTCCTCGGGCATCTGCCATTACCTGGTCGAGCGTTACGGGCCCAGCGATCTCGCCGTCGACAAAGACGACCCGTACTACGGCGACTATTTGAACTGGCTGTATCAAAGCGACGCCACCATCACTTTCCCGCAGACCGTCTACTTGCGTTATACGCAACTGGAACCCGAGGAACGCCGCCTTCCGCAGGCCGCCGAGGACTACCGTAAGTTTTTCCTCGGACGTTTGCGTTGGCTCGATGCCGCCCTCGAAACCCGCGAATATCTGTGCGCGGGGCGCTTCACCATCGCCGACATCTGCGTGAGCTACGCGCTGGTACTCGCCCGAAACATCGGGCTGGCCGGTGACTTCCCCGAGAGGGTCGCCGACTACATGGCCCGCGCCACCGACCGTCCGGCTTTCCGCCGGGCTGAAGCGAAAGGCTGAGCGGGCGCAGACGGGGACGCCAACGAGGCCTGCGCGAGTCTGATGGCTGATGCCTGCTACCGCGTCACTTTGACGGAGGCGAGGCGCCTGCGCCGGTCTCGCTGCCGGTGCCTGCTCCGGCGCCACCCTGAGGCCTACGCCGGT
>JAJRWY010000319.1 GCA_024276575.1 Candidatus Binatota bacterium | reverse complement strand
CTACTGCGCGCCCTGTTGCGTCTCGGTTCCGCCTCTCTGCCTCGTCGCAAATCGCCTGCGAAGACAATTAAGCGGCCTTGCTGCGAGAAAGTCCCCGGACCGGCCCCAGCATAATCCGCCGACACCCCCAGCTGGGCCTAAGCCCCCGTTTCGAGTAGCGGCATCGGTCCTTATACCAGTAAAAATTTAACCCCGCTTTCGAACTTCAGATTTTTCCTTGATTTTCAGATACTTAAGCCTCCACCGGGGGGTGGCTTGTGCAGCGCCCCCCATTTAGAGGATTGCAGCCCCCCTTCCGAGCATATATGTACTTAATTAATGTCAAGGCGCAGCGTGTCACGAACGCTGACAGCGTTTAGGGGGTTTCCGTCCGAAACGCGCTCGTGAACAGGCTGTATGCAGGAGGGGGAACTCCATGACCACGGAACGCGGTCGCAAAGACAGCCCCGGCAGAAAGCTGGGACGCATGGCAAACTCGAGAGAAGACGATACGGCAACCGTACTGACTACGGTGGCCATCGCGTTGTTGAGCTTCCTGACCATACTCGTAGCAGTTTTGAAATTCCTCGAATTGGCTCCGGGGTACATAGTTCTGGAAGCGGTCATTGCCATGGCGGTGTTCGCCGCGGTGATCGGCTGGGCCCTGTTCGAAAGGCTCAACTCCAAGCCTGACAAGTACAAAGCCAGTCCACCCGTGCTGAGGCTCAGTACGGGACGGTCACGGGCGCGCTGAACATACCGATCCGGCGGTACCCGGAGCGGCTTTGCTTCCAAGGGGCGACGCCCTTGGCTAGTGGCGCGCTGAACATACCGAGCAGGCGGCACCCGGAGCGGCAGGCACCAGGCCGGCGCCTCAGAGGTCGAGTTCGATCTCTATCGGACAGTGATCCGACCCCATCACTTCCGGCTTGGACTCCGAAGCGACAACTAGGGGCAACAGCTCATCGCTGACTATGTGGTAGTCGATACGCCATCCGATGTTGCGTTCTCTCGCGCCCGCACGATAACTCCACCAAGTGTAATCACGTTCACAGGGATCGAGTCCTTGATAACGCTGCGCCGGGTGAAAATGGCGGAAGGTATCTACGAATCCCCGGTCGAAGTAAGCCTGTAGGGCTTCTCTTTCCTCGGGAAGGAAGCCCGTCGTGCCAACATTCTCTTTGGGCCGGGCAAGATCGATCTCAGTGTGCGCGGTATTCCAATCCCCGGATATCAATAGTTTCTTACCCTCGGCTCGCTCTTCTTCCAGAAGCTCGAGCAAGGACGCGTAGAAATCGAGTTTGAAGGCTAGGCGCTCCGGATCGGGCCCGTCCTCACGCTGTCTGCCGTTAGGGAAATAAATATTGTAGAGTGTGAAATCCCCGTGCTCGGTTACCAGCACCCGCCCTTCGCCACGTTCGAAGGGTACTCCCTTGGAAACGAAAAGGGCCGAAGTCTTGCACAACGTAGCCACGCCGCTGTAGCCTTTGCGCTCGGCCGGGTGCCAATACAACGAGTAGCCTAGATCCGCTATCGCCTCCATGGCCGGCTTGGGAACTTGGTCCTCGGCCGCCTTCACTTCCTGCAAACACACTAGATCGGGAGCTTCTCGCTCCAACCAAGCAAGAAAACCTTTTTTGATGACGGCGCGGATACCGTTGATGTTCCAGGAAACGATACGCATGGCGCGATAAACTCGGCAGCACAGAAGCCGTGCGGGCACTATCTTGCGTTATTAGACTTGATCAGACAATAAGCGAGGTAACGGCGCAGGCTGGGCTACTGGGCCGGACGAGGTTTTTTGTGTCCCACGAGTCCGTCTCGTCCCCTGCTTTGACTCCGCGCACAAGCCGGGACTAGATTCGAATTCGAGAATACGACGTTTGTTTGCTCACTGAGACCGGCCGCCGTCACACATCCCGTGGCCCGGCCGTGTAACCGCAGGAACTTCGATGAAAGAAAACGGCCATGACCCAATTCCCACGCCTTCCTCACCTACGGCGGCCGAACCACGCAAGGTCTACTACAGCGAGGCACTTCCCGTCCCTGAGCGCGAGATAGTTCTCGGCGGCGCGCAGCCTCCTCTGCGCATCTACGACACTTCCGGACCGCAGGGCTTTAGCCCGCGCGAGGGCCTGCCCCCATTGCGCAAGAAATGGATCGAGGCCCGCCATGCAAGCGGGGACGCCAACATGTCGCAAATGCATTGGGCGCGCCGCGGCGAGATCACCGAAGAGATGCGTTTCGTGGCGATCCGCGAGAAAGTCAGCCCCGAGTTCGTTCGCGACGAAATCGCACGCGGCCGCGCCATCATTCCGGCCAATATCAACCACCCGGAACTCGAGCCGATGATCATCGGACGAAACTTCCTGGTCAAAGTAAACGCCAATATCGGCAACTCGGCTGTGCTTTCTTCCATCGAGGCAGAAGTCGAGAAGCTGCAGTGGTCGATACGCTGGGGCGCGGACACGGTCATGGACCTGTCCACGGGAGAGGCAATTCACGAAACCCGTGAGAGCATACTGCGCAATTCCCCGGTGCCCATCGGCACCGTGCCCATTTACGAAGCCTTGGAAAAAGTCGACCAGCCTGAAGACCTCAGCTTCGACATCTTCCTGGACACCATCATCGAACAAGCGCGGCAGGGAGTCGATTACTTTACCATCCATGCCGGAGTGAAACTGGCCTACGTGCCACTGACCGCAAACAGGCTTACGGGGATCGTCTCGCGCGGCGGTTCGATCATGGCACAGTGGTGTCTCGCGCATCACCGCGAGAATTTTCTCTACACGAGGTTCGACGAAATCTGCGAGGTGATGAAGCAATACGATGTCGCTTTTTCTCTCGGTGATGGACTGCGCCCGGGGTCCATCGCCGACGCCAACGACGACGCCCAATTTGCGGAACTCGACACCCTCGGTGAACTTACGCTGAAAGCTTGGGAACATGACGTGCAAGTAATGATCGAGGGGCCGGGGCATGTACCCATGCACCTGATCCAGGAGAACATGGACCGTCAATTGGCGGTTTGCCACGAAGCGCCTTTCTACACTCTGGGACCACTGACCACCGACATTGCGCCGGGCTACGACCACATAACCTCGGGCATAGGTGCCGCCATGATCGGTTCGATGGGATGCGCGATGTTGTGCTACGTAACACCCAAGGAACACTTGGGACTGCCCGACAAGGACGACGTCAAGGACGGAGTAATAGCCTACAAGATCGCCGCGCACGCGGCCGATCTGGCCAAAGGCCATCCGGGTGCGCAAGAACGCGACAACGCACTGTCAAAAGCACGCTTCGAGTTTCGCTGGGAAGACCAGTTCAAGCTCTCGCTCGACCCGGAAACCGCACGCAAGTACCACGACCAGACGCTGCCGGCCGAGGCCGCCAAGAATGCTCACTTCTGCTCGATGTGCGGCCCCAAGTTCTGCTCGATGCGCATAACCGAAGACGTCAGAGAATACGCTAGAAGCAAAGGTCTCGCTCCAGACGAAGCGCTACGCTCGGGCCTCGAGGAGAAAGCCGAGCAGTACCGCGAACTCGGTGCTCCCCCCCTGATCGTGCTGCGAGCACCCCCGGTAGCGGCTGAAACAGGCTTCTACGCCGCAGTGTCCGGTGCGGCGGACGCGAAGCCCCGAAAGCCCGTGCCACAGTGTCGGGCGCGGCCGAGGCGGAAACCCGGGAACCCGTTCCGTAGAGTCCGGCGCGGCGAAAGCGGCAACGCAGAAGCCCGTGCCGCAGGGTACGGCACAGCAGCAACGGGCTCTTCTTCCAATAGTCGTAAACGAAAGATATGGATTCTCGATGCCTGAACTAAGCGCGATCTATTTTCGCACCAAAGAGGTCAGCGTCTTTCCGCTCGGAGGAAACCGCTACCTGATTTCCGCATCGCTGCGTGATGAGGTGCATGACGTCCACGTCGATGTCGAGTTGACCCACCCGAACCTGGAAATCGTCGCGGCACGTTCAGAAGTCAGGAACGGGCCTTTCACCAACGTCTGTAACATGACCCATCCGCACGTGGAGAAACTGATCGGTATGAAGGTGGGCCGGGGATTCACGCTCGAAGCGCGGCGCGCGGTCGGCGGCGAACAGGGCTGCCACCGGGTCTCTGAACTGGTGGTGGAAATTGCACAGGCAGCCTATCAGCTGCACTTCGCGGTGCTGTTCAGCGCAGTCCCCAAAGAGCAGCGTGAAGCTGCCGATGTACCCATCGAACGATGGAGAGCCGTGAACAACGGCGTGCCCGGAATGCGCAACACCTGCTTTAGCTACAATGACAAAGCCGAAGATCTCATCGAGTCGCAAGCGCAGCCGCTTCGGCTTCTCGACCAAGATATGCCGGTGAGAAACATAGATACGGACTGAGGTTGATTGATGGGAAGACTTGACTCCAAACGTGCACTGGTAACCGGAGC
Organism: Candidatus Binatota bacterium; assembly: GCA_024276575.1. Classification (GTDB taxonomy): domain Bacteria; phylum Desulfobacterota; class Binatia; order UBA1149; family CAITLU01; genus JAJRWY01. The sequence continues at coordinate 2,284 of JAJRWY010000319.1, read as the reverse complement.
CTCGCGGTGCATAGGGGCCGGAATTGCTCTGGAACTGGCTCGAGAAGGCGCCGACGTGGTAATCAGTTACCGCCGCAAAGCCGTAGAGGCGCTGGCAATGGTGAAGCGCTTACAAGATGCGGGTGCCAAGGCCAAAGCCGTTCAGTGCGAGATCACCGACATTCTCGCGGTAGAGAATCTGTTCACGGAGGCTGAAGATTTCCTGGGCGGAATCGACACGGTAGTAGCCAACGCTGGAATACCTTCCGGCGCCGACACGCTGGAAACCATCGAATCGCGTTACTGGCACAAAGTCGTAGACACCAACTTGAGTGGGGCCTTCTACACTCTGCGTAGCGCGGTTCCGTGCCTGCGCCGGGCGGGAGGTGGATCGATTACCGCCATATCCTCGATCGCAGCCGATCTCTGCGGTGCCGGCGGCGGTGCCTACAACGCAGCCAAGGCGGGACTCAACGCGATCGTCATGACTCTGGCTCGTGAAGTAGCGCCGGAGCGCATTCGTGTAAACGCCATCGCACCGGGCTTGGTCGAAAGCGATATGGGCGACATGATGCTACGCATACACGGCAACGCACTACTGCAGACTATCCCCCTGGGACGGATCGGAACACCTCGCGAAATCGGCGCCATGATAGCCTTGCTCGCCTCTGACGATGGATCTTGGATAACCGGGAAAATAATGCGAATTGATGGCGGAGCAGTAATACAACCCTGACCGCCATCTTCGCGGAAGTCCGGGCGCAATCCCGTGTGGCGGCAAAACTCGATCCGTCGGCGAACTACCCCGCCGCCGCAATACTTAACCTTGATCGGGCAATAATTCATGAGCGAAAACACGCTGGAGTGCGTCAGCCGTGGCCGAGAGGAGCGTTCGCCGAGCGGAGCGTACCCAACCGTACGTGAGCAGCGGCGGGCGCGAGTACGGCCGCCCATGGCGTGCTCCGGCGCGAACCAGAGGCGATTTGCGCCGTGAATTATTATCCGATCAAGGTTAGGTAAACTCGGCGGTATACTTCGAGATCATCGCTGCTGAACAAGACCATTCGCAGTTCATCGAAAGCCTGAGGCTCCACATCCAATCCTTCGAGCAAGGCAGTGATCGCGACTCTTGCCGCGTCTTCCACCGGATAACCGTAGACCCCGGTGCTTATCGACGGGAAAGCAACGGTCGCGAAAGCTCTCTCCCGGGCGATAGCCAAGCAAGAGCGGTAACAAGATTCGAGTAGCTCACGCTCGCCGGCTCCGCCCCCCCGCCACCGAGGCCCGACCGTGTGGATAACCGCCTGGGCCTTCAATCTCCCAGCGCCGGTCACCACCGCGCTACCGGTGGCGCAACCGCCATGCTCGGCACGAATACGGTCGCACTCGGCCATAATCTGCGGTCCACCGGCACGGTGAATCGCTCCGTCCACTCCCCCGCCGCCGGCCAACGACTCATTGGCCGCGTTCACTATCGCATCGACTTCCTGGCGGGTAATATCTCCACAAATGAGTTTCAAAACGCCCATAGCCCGGTATCCCAGCCGACTTCGTAAGCGTGATCAAGCAAACGCTACGCTATCTTCGGCCACGACCGTCGCGGAAGAACTCGACGAAGACGCGCGCATGCTCGAGCGCGTCGAGAACGGTGCCGGCCCGGAATTTCGAATATGGCGTTGCGACGAAGCGGCGGTAGTTATCGGTAGGGGGCAGGACGCCTCTTGCGAGGTCGATGTCGACTATTGCCGACAACAGGGAATTGCCGTCCTTCGCAGAGGCAGCGGAGGCGGTGCCGTAGCCATCGGTCCGGGAACCTTGCAGTACGCTTTCGCGCTCCCTTATTCGCTAAGCCCCGAATTACAAGAGATCTCCTCCTCCAAACGTTTTTGCAATCGAATAGTCCGTGCGGCACTTCCCTCCACGGCCACATGCGACGAAAATGCCTGGGGAGACTTGGTCAGGGAAGGCCACAAGGTAGGCGGCCTAGCTTTGAGGCGTCGGCGGCGCGCCATGCTCCTACACGGAACTTTGCTACTTAGCGCCGACCTCGACCTGATCGCCCGCGCCCTACGCCATCCCACTCGCGAGCCGCCTTACCGTCGCGGACGCAGCCACAGGGAATTCTTGACCTAATTGGGCGAGTTCGACGCCGATAGTTTCGCACACCTGGCTCGTAAGCTACTCAAGCAGTTCTTCGACCCCTGACGCGTGCTCCCCAGATGGCAGCCGCCTTTACGTCGTTTTCCGCCTGAGGCTACTCGCGCAGTTCGGCCAATGATGCGTGGGCGTGCTCCCAACGCGCCAT
>JAJRWY010000318.1 GCA_024276575.1 Candidatus Binatota bacterium | reverse complement strand
AGCGCCCGTGAGATCGGCCCAAGCGCAGCGATGAGGCCCGCAGGCGTACTTACAGTACGTCGAGGGCCGAAAAGCGAGCACGGGCCGAGATTGCGGGCGATTGAGGCTCGTAGCAGAGGTTTCATGAATAATGCGGGTTAGACAGCAGCGGAAACTCACCTCCCCGGAACACCGCCCTTTCGATTCTCTTGTTTTCGACAATAGTGTCGATAACCCCCTTCTGTCAAGAACTTCCTGGGCCATGTACATAGCTCCCGGCTACGACGCCGGCTTTCCCGGCGGTATGGCCCCGTATAGCCCCGTATAGCCCCGTATAGCCATAGCGCGGTGCCGGCTGCGCGAAAGCGGGGACTTGTTTGACAGACCCCTGTTATAGGCGGAACAATTCGCCGAATGTTCGTCTCACTAGATCCCAGAGGAGCGGTAGCGCACACCCTGGCCGCGGTATCGATCATCCTCCTTACCGTGTCGGGCCCTCTATTCACGGTGCGCGACGCTGAAGCTGCAAACCCCGGAGCCCCTTCGATGTCCATGGAACTGAACTCTTCGGCTTTTTCCGACGGCGCGGAGATACCCGCCAAGTATACTTGTCAAGGCGACGACATCTCGCCGCCGCTGGCGTGGAGAGGCGTGCCGGAAAACACGAAAAGCTTGGTGTTGATCGTCGATGACCCCGACGCTCCCGACCCCCGCGCTCCGAAAATGACCTGGGTCCACTGGGTGCTTTACAACCTGCCTCCCTCCGCCACAGGCTTGGCGGAGAACATCGCAGCCAAGGATCTGCCGGCCGGCACGCAGCAGGCCATAAACGACTGGAAACGAAGCGGCTACGGCGGCCCCTGTCCCCCGATAGGACGGCATCGCTATTTCCACAAACTCTATGCCTTGGACATCCGCTTACCCAGCCTTGGAGCGCGAGCAGGCAAAGCCGAGGTGGAAGAGTCCATGCAGGGGCATATTATCGCCGAGACCGTGCTCATCGGCACTTACCTCAAAAACGGCAAATGAAGCTAGGAGCAGGCACGCGGGAAATTGCGGCGCGCAGATTCCTAGCCAGCGGCAAGCAAGGAGATTGACGTGGCGCGAAGAAAACTACGTACACGATTGTGCGACATGCTCGGCATCGAGTATCCGATCATCAGCGCGGGAATGGGGCCGAGCCTCATCGGTGAGACTACCGGAGCGCCGGTGGACCTCGTGGTCGCGGTCTCGGAGGCGGGCGGACTCGGCGTGCTTGGCGGGGCCGGCTACTCCGTGGATCAACTGCGAGAGCAGATCCGTGAGATAAAGAAGCTCACCGGCAAGCCCTTCGGAGTAGACCTGTTGCTTCCTGAAGCCATCGTCTCCTCCGGCGACCACACGGCGCGCGACGGCGGCAAGAAAGTAATGCTACGCGACGCCATAAAATCGTTGCCTGAATCTCACTACCAATGGATCATGAAAGTAAAGCAGGATCTCATGCTTCCCGACACCGAGGCTGAGGTCACCAGGAATGCCACGACCACCAGCCCTCATGCCTCCGTAAAAGTGTGCATCGAAGAGCGCGTACCCCTGTTTTGCGCCGGCCTCGGCAACCCGGGATTCATGGTCAAGGACGCCCATGCTGTAGGCATGAAAGTGCTGGGAATTTCCGGGAACTCGAAGAACGCCGGCCGCATAGCGGCGTCGGGAGCCGACCTCGTGGTCGCGCAAGGCCACGAAGGCGGTGGCCATACCGGCCGTGTGGGCTCGATGGCGCTGTGGCCGCAGGCTATCGACGCTGCAGCACCGGTACCGGTGCTGGCCGCCGGCGGAATTGGAGACGGCCGGGGGGTAGCCGCGGCCTTGGCGATGGGCTGCATCGGCGTCTGGGTCGGCACGCGTTTCCTCGCCTCCAACGAAGGCGGGGCGCTGCCCATTCAGAAAGACGCGATCCTGAAGGCCACAGACGAGGATACGCGCCGCTCATATCTCTACACCGGCAAGACCTCGCGGACCATCTACAACTCTTTCCACGACCTTTGGGAAAGTTCTGGTCTCGAGCCACTGCCCTTCCCGGTACAGGTGATATTCGCTTCGGCCATCGTCGACATGCTGAACCGCGCGGAGAAGACAGAGTATGTCGCACCGTTCGCCGGCCAAGTCTCGGGTTTGATAAAAGAAATCAAACCCGCTGCCGATATCCTCGAAGACATGGTTGAAGAGGCGGTGGACATTCTCGCGCGGCGGCTCCGCGAAGATGTGGTGGCGGGCTAGCCTTGGTTAGACGACAATTCACGAACGAGAACGCGTCGGAGCGCGTCAGCCCGTGGCAGCGATAGACGCATTCGACTCACCCTTTGCGCCTGACTAAACTCCGCCGGTCCGGCCTGCGCCGGAACTGTGGCCGTCCCGCCCCGGCCGGTGCAATGCCCCGGCTCGACGTGCGGAGAAAAATCCGGCGTAAAGGAGATAGTTATGGCTCGAATCACGGTAGGAGAACTGCTCATCAGGTGCCTCAAGGCCGAAGGCGTCGATATGATTACCGGCATCATCGACGGGGCCCACATCCCAATGGTGGTTCACATGCCGCGCTACGGAATCCGTTATATCAACACTCGACACGAGGAAGCTGCGGTACACATCGCGGAAGGATACGCGCGGATCAGCAAGAAACCGGGGGTGGTGATCGGCAACCCAGCCTGCGGCACCGGCAACATGCTGGCGGGCGTGGTGAGCGCACACGGAGAGGGCCATCCCATCGTGGCTATCGGCACCGCACGGGCGCGGATAAAAGGTGATCCCAATCGCGGCGGCACCTGGCAAGCGGCCGACACCGAGAGCATGGCGCGGCCCATCACTAAGTATGCGGCGACGCTACGCCAATGGGAGCGGCTGCCGGAAATGATGCGAGCCGCCTTTCGCGCCGCCATGACCGGACGGCCGGGACCGGCTTACATCGAAATTGCGGACGAGATTCTCGCACAGGAAATCGACGAGGACGCGGTGCCGCCGATCTACCCGGCCGAACGCTATCGCGTTACCGACATGGGCTGTGGTGATCCATCACGGATAAAGCGCGCCGCAGAGCTGCTGGCCGGAGCCGAACGTCCCTATATTCACGCCGGTAAAGGCGTATTGTGGGCGGATGCCGCCGCAGAGTTACAAGAACTCGTCGAGTATCTCGGCGCATGCGTGAGTTCCACTTTGGGAGCACGCGGAGTAATGCCCGAAGACCATCCCAACTATTTTCACTCCTACGACCTGGGCGGCGCCGGCATGGCGCGTAACGATGCCGACGTGCTCCTGGTGGTAGGCTCGCGCCTGGGTGAGTACGACGCCTGGGGAATGCCCCCACTTTGGGGCGACCCCGAACAGCAGGCCACGATTCAAATCGACTCCGATCCCATGTCTATCGGCCTGAACCGGCCGGTCAATGTCCCCATCGTGGCCGACGCCAAGGCGTCCTTGTCGGCGCTGCTCACTGCCGTAAAGGAACTTCGGGAGGCGCGCGGCGATAGGCCCGAAATAGCCACATACCGTGACGCAAGCATGGAGACCATGACCCGTGGCATGGCCTACTTGGCCGAACAAGGAAGCGGAGGCGTCAATCCCGGACAGATGGTCGCGATGCTTCACGAGTTCTTGCCCCCGGAAGCAATCACCGTACTCGACGGCGGCAACACCACCTTGCTCGGTGTCGCCTACCACCCCATACAGCAAAGCAACAGCTTTCTTTACTCGGTAAAGATGGGCTATCTCGGCACCGGACTGCCTTTCGCGCTGGGCGCTAAACTGGCGTCTCCTGAGCGCCCGGTTTGCTTGATAAGCGGCGATGGCGCGCTGGGTTTCAACCTGATGGAACTGGAAACCGCCGCGCGTGAGAATTTGCCGGTCATCGTGGTAGTAGCCGTCGACGACGCCTGGGGCATGGAGAAAACCGCATTCGTCGGCCTTGGCTACGGACCCGACGACTGGAAGGATCGCGGCATCGAAGTCGGAAAGATTCGTTTCGACGGTATGGCGGAAATGCTCGGCTGTCACGGCGATAAGGTGGATGAGATCAGCCAACTGATGCCGGCTCTGGAGCGCGCCGTAGCCTCGGGTAAACCGGCCCTGATCCACGTTCAAGTAGACCAAGAACTCAACACCAAGCCCCCGGGATGGGAGCAGTTCCGCAAAGCCCGGAGCCTAGCCGGTTGAACCGTTCGCTTAGGAGTCTGCGCGGCAGGAACTCCGGCGCGCAGACTCCTGGAGCATCACGGGATCAGGATAGGCCCCAGGAAACAGCGTCATGGAGAAACGAGCATGACCACTGAGTCCGAAAATAATTCCACGAAAAGCCCGCCGCTTCCGCACCGCGTCTTCGTTACCGGAGCCAACGGATTCATCGGCCGTGCCGTTCTCGAGCGCTACCGGGAACTGGGCGCGGAAGTCTGCGGCATGGATATGAACGCCGATCCGGAGGCCGGCGTGGTAGCGGGCAACATTGCCGAGGCCGGGCCTTGGCAAAAGCAGGCGGAAGGCTGCGATCTCGTGGTGCATACTGCGGCGGTGGTTTCCAACTCGGCGACACCCGCCCTGTACCGAGCAGTAACCGTGGGGGGGGTAAGACGCGCATTGGACGCTGCGGTAGCCGGGGGCGCCAAGAGGTTTCTCCACATCTCTTCTTGCGGAGCCTATGGTTGGCAGCGTCCGCCCAATGCGGAAGAAACCTATCCTATCACTACTCTCAGCGGCAACAGCTATCAGGACTCCAAGGCGGCCAGCGAACACCCGGCTCTGGCCGCACACGCGAGCGGAGAGATTCCCTGCACCGTAGTCAGGCCTGGGGACGTTTACGGCGCGGGCTCCAGGCCTTGGGTTCTCATACCGCTGGAGTTGATACGCAAGGGGATGTTCCTGCTGCCCGCCCACGGCAAAGGAATCTTCTCTCCGATCTACATCGACGACGTGGTTAGCGGCATCGTACTAGCAGCTGGACACGAAGCGGGAGCCGGACAGATTTTCAACCTGACTGCCGGATACGGAGTTCCGAGCGGGGAGTTCTTCGCCTACCACATGCGTTGGGCCGGCAAGAGCGGCGCCCCTCGCTCCTTTTCCACGCAGACGGCGATAGTGCTGGCCGAAGCCGCAAGAATGATCTCGAAAGTGCTCGGCAAACCGACCGAAGCCAACCGCCAGTCGATGTTGATGTTGAGCAAATCTGAAACCTTCTCGATCGAGAAAGCACGGCGGCTACTCGGCTTCGATCCTCAGATCGACCTTGCCGAAGGCATGCGGCGCACCGAGGAAGGCTTACGCGCCCGTGGAATCATAGACTGAGATACGGCCGCGGCGCTGGCCCAACGACAATGGGCGATTGCGACTCTTGCGACGAGCTTTCATGAATCACGCGGGCTGGAGGCCCCTCACTGCGCCGGGGCGCGGTATTCGCAGGCCGGGATCTCAGGCTTGATCGCTTCGCCGAGCTTTACCAATGCTTGTACACACACGGCAGGCTCGGGCCTTTTTTCGCAGTTTTTCAGACGCCCCCGGACTTCCTCGACATCGAGGCTCGCAGGCGCCGAATATCTCTGCCACCAGGGCTTGGCAAGCAGCTCGGCAGGACACGGTTGCGGCTCGGCAAGCCCGAGACGCCGCGCCCTGCGCTTGGCGGCTCGGCGTTCTTTTGCATGGAGGTCCGCTTCGGTTAACGCTGCGCCGGCAGCATTGGCTGCAGCTTCACCTCTATCCGCAGTCTTGTCGCGGCGGCCGCAAAAAGGGCCTTTCCAACCGTCGGCGCACAGACAGCTCAGGGTTTTTGTATCGCAGCGCCCGTGGCCGTAGCAACTCATGTCACAACGGTTGTCGCCTTCGTTTTCACAATTCTTGCCGACCCAGCCCTTT
>JAJRWY010000317.1 GCA_024276575.1 Candidatus Binatota bacterium | reverse complement strand
GGTCTGGCAGCTATCGCTTTGTGTGCAAGCATCGCCGTCATCGCAAGCAGACCCGTCGGCTAGCGCCGGGTCTGAACACAGCCCGGTCCCCGGGTCGCAGACGCCGGCGCTGTGGCACTGGTCGCTGGGGGTGCAAACGACGGGGTTTGCTCCGGTGCAGACTCCGGTCTGGCAGCTATCGCTTTGTGTGCAAGCATCGCCGTCGTCGCAAGTAGTCCCGTCAGCTAGCGCCGGGTCTGAACACAGTCCGGTTCCCGGGTCGCAGACGCCGGCGCTGTGGCACTGGTCGCTGGCGCTGCACACGGCGGGGCTCGATCCCGTGCATACTCCGGACTGGCAAGTATCGCTTTGGGTACAGGCATCGCCGTCATCGCAGGCCGTACCGTCGGCTACCGCAGGATCCGCACAGGGGTCGCTCGAAGTGGTCGCCGTGGCGGTAGTGTTGGAGGCCGTAGCCGCCAAGAAACCGGTGTCGGACAGTAGCGCAGTATTGTCGACTTGTGTCACCCAGGTGGGATTGGCCACGGCGACCTGAAAAGTCAGTACGGGACTCACGATCACGCTGTTCGAAGTGGCAGTGGCGAAATTTACACCGCCGTCACCGCTGCCTCCGTTGCTGAAGGTCACGGTGCCGCCGAGCCCGCCGGCGCTTACCGTGCAGGTGTAGTTGAAAGTTGCCGCTGTGTTGGCCACTAGGTTGGCGCTTGCCGGGCTTGCCGGGCCGCAAGCGGCGCCGGCACCGTTGGTGCCGGTGATTTGCAAGGCGCCGGGGGTTGCGTTCGTTACAGCTTCGTCGGCCGAGACCGTCATTCGCACGGTTACGGTATCACCGCCGACCACGAGATGCGGACCTGCTTCGATCGCGGTAGTCGTCGCCGCGATGCCGGCTACACTCCAGTTGATATCCAGAACGGGCTCTTGCCCCGCGTTGCTTCGGCTTTTGAACTTGACCTCTTTATGGGCCTCGGCGCCGCTCGACAGCAGCATCACTCCAAAGTTGGAAGTCGCCCCGGAAAGCCAGGCCGAGGTAAGCGCGCTAAGATTAGCGCTTGCGTAGACTTTCTTGACGCTGGCGTCCAAGCTGCCTTCTACGGCGGCGTCGAAGTTGGCGTTCATATTGTTCCAGGTCGCACTGTTTTCGGCCCAACTCGCAGTCACCCGGTGAACTTCGACCGTTTGGTTCCGGTTTTTACTTACGTAGAGGCCCAGCGTCGCCGAGTTTATGGTGGCCCCGGCGGGTATCCCTGCAGCAGCCACGTCGAAAATCACCAGGCCGCGTTCGTCGTTGCTCCCATCGGCGAGATTCTTGATGTCCCCGGCCGTGCCAAAATTGCTGGCAGGATTGCTCTGGTCGAGGTAGGTGTCCGCCGAGGCGATAACGCGAGTGGTGACGTTCTGGGCTGCGACTCCGGGGTCCGTCGCATCGGACGCCGCGGTATTCGAACCCAGTATCCAGCTCAGCGGGTCGGGTCCCGCTGATTGCAGTGGCGACGCCGAAGAAAACGTTGTGCCCGTGGGGATGGCGTCGCTTATCGTGGCATCGCTAAGCAAAGCCGGTCCGCTGTAGCGGGGCAAGATCGTGTAGTTCAGCGGATCTCCGGGGTTGGCCAGCGCCAAGTCCACCTGTTTGGCCACGTTGACTCCGAAGCTTTGATCGAGCACGTCGCTGGGCTCATCCGCAGTGTTGTTACTCGGGTCGGTGTCGTTCTCTGTAGAAGTAACCGCTACGTTGTTGCATATGTCTTCGCTGCCGTCGCAGGGTGAAGCATCGAGGGTCCCCGCGATAGCGGCGGCTGGGTCGATCGACACTGTCACTTCGAAGGAAAGGGAAGCCCCCGCTGCTATGCTGCCGAGAGGACACTCCAGTACTCCGGGCGCCACTTCCAGACAGGCAGCGGTGGATCCTACGAAAGTAGTATCGGCATCGAGCGTATCGGTGACGGTAACGTTGGAGGCGTCGTCAGGGCCGGCGTTGGATACGACGACGGTGTAGGTCAGTTGGGCTCCGCGCACTGCGGGGCCGCTGTCCGACTTATTGATCGAAAGATCGATGTCGCCGAGCGTATCGAGAAAGTCGTTGTCGCGGTCGTTGCTTCCCGCGACCAGCGTTACGGCGATCTGGTTGCAACCGTTGCCGGTCGCACAGTTGCCGAAGGCGGTATCGCGGTCTGCCGTGCTGGTATAAGCGGACAAGTCGGTCTCTACGACGACGTAATCTCCGGGGGCCAAGCCGCGGAACTCGAAACTTCCGTCCGCCGCAGTAACGGTACTGTCGACAAGGGTATCACCCAAGGAGAAGCCGCCGCTTCCGTCGGTGTCGATATACACGTCGATGCTTACGCCGGCCAACCCGGTATCGGGATCGGTGAAATCACCGTCGCGATCGATGTCGTTGGCGACGCGTCCGGCGATTACTCCGTCACCGAGGAAGCCTTGAGCGGTTGAAGTCAATGTCTCCGGTCCGCTCGTAGTCGAGTAAGTCGTTTGGGATGTGTTCGACCAGGGATCACCGTTCACCGCGCCGGCGGAGATGCGACCGCACAAAACTACGCTGAAGGCGCCGCCGGGCGCGAGTGTGGGAACGGTGGCCCAAGCCGCAGTGCCTGCGGACGCCGAACCGGCGGTGTAGGCAGGCCCAGGGATAGTGCCGTCATAGGAAGCATAGGCGCAGTTGGGATCGCCCGGTTCCAGTAAGGTGATGTTGGTACCGCCGGAGTCGGTGATGTTGATGTTGGTGATCGGATTACCCGAAATGTTGAGGAAGTGCAGTTCCCAACTGATCACGTCGTTGGCTTGAACGAAGCTTCCGGACGAAGCCAGCCCGTTTACGAACTGTGCGCGCTTCGAAAACTCACCATTGGCCGTGTGGCTGCCGATTACGTCGAAGCACTTGTGCTCAGGCTCCATGTAGCGGAAAGGGTTATCCTTCGCCGCGGTGTTGCTGGTGTCGCCGCCGGTGTTTTCCAGGCAGAAGGTTTCGTTGGTGAAACTTGCGGTAAACAGCGCGGGATCGGTAACGCGAAAAGTTACGCGGGCAAGCTCGATATCGCCTAGAACGCGCTTGCCGTGAACATAGCGTAGGGCATTGGTCCCCGGGGGCAGTGGGCTGGAGGCCGACAGAGTCGTGCCGGAGGCGGTGGGCACTGCGGTCAACGCGATGGGGCCGGGGGACACCGTAGTCGGTGCCACCGGTGCAGCGCCTCCCGATTTCGAATTCGGGTAGGCTATGCGCTGCCAGGGGCCGGCGCATTGTATGTCGTTTTCGAAGTTGGGCGATCCCACGCAGGCGCCGGCGCAATCGCAGGCGGGGTTGTAATCGTTGCTGTAGAAGGTGTCCGGCCCGGCTACCGCGGAACCGCTGCCGGCCCAGGTCGTACCGCTGTCGGTGCTCACCAACGGTGTGTTACCCTTGCCGTTGTTGCCGCTGAGGTTGCCGTCGGCGCTGCTGATGCCGAACGCGATGGTCTGATCGTAATCCCACTGATTGTAGATCATCGCGGGCTTGGTCTGCGGCCCGGTCGGCGTGATCAGCGGAAGAATGGGAGTCGTTTGCGTGCGGGTGCGCGGATCGGTGCTGTAGAATATGCCTGTATCCTGTTGAGACTTGTTCAAGTAGCCGTTGGCCAACTGCACGGTTCCCGTGCTCGGGCTGTAGGCTTTGCATCCACGCTGTCCGCAACCGTCGTAGGTCTGGTCCACGTCTTCCGCAGGCGCACTTACGAAGTTGCCGAGCGCGTCCTGGGTGACGAAATCCGCACCTATCACCTCCACACCCAGGGGGACATAGAGGGTCATCCACGCGGCATGCCCTTTCAAACTTCCGGTGTCACGGGGCATGGTCTCGAGAACGTAAGAGACCACGTCGCCGGCGTCGAAGCCGTCCTGTATAGCGGGCTCGCTCGCAGGATCGAGAAAGATCCGGTTGGTCAACGATCCGACGTAATCGGCTCGCAGCGCGGCGGGTGCCGACAGCCCCAACAGCAGAAGAGCAGACACGGCTGCCCGCGCAACGCGGCTGTTCAAGAAAGTGCCGGCTGCGAGCGGTGCCGTCCGGTCTGCGGCAGCAGGGCTCAGGTAATAGGTATAGGAGTGGGCTGGGGGGGTGGCAGTGTTTCGGGGGCTTGGCATGGGCAGTCCTTGTCCGGCGGGGTGGGAACCGGGGTAATTTTAGTTTCAATCGTATTGTGCTTCGCGCAACTCAAACGCTGGAACAATGGGGGCGAGTGCAGATGGTGAAAGTGGTTAGAAGCAGCCCCCTTAGCAACTTCTGCCGCTTCCACACTACCGCTCGTTAGGAGCCGACGGGTTGGCGTTCCAAGTTTGATACTTGCCGCAGGGCGGGTGCGAGCACCCTGCTTTGCAAAGGTCCTCGATGGCCAACTGGGCAAGCTCCAGGGTTCTTGCACAGCCGACTAGGCTCGAGATGTCGTGACTCTTGGCCACTCCTCTATGTCCAGACATCCAGGCCCACGAGTTACCTTAGCGCGCATTCAAACAACTGGAAATATGGAGGTCAAGCACAAAATATAACTATTTTCTCGCTAGTTACCGCCTAATTAGCCCCATTTGAGAATATGTCTCACAATCGGGAAGTTAACGCGGAGCCCACTTTTATCATGCCCAAGACAAGTGCGGTGATGAGGTAGGCACAGTAGCCCCAATTTGGGGGGGGTAGTAAATGGGCCTGGGCTGGATGCCTGGGGTCTGGCGCTGCAGCTTTGGCCGCGCAGACTGCAGATGCCCCAGTCCGTGCGTTGCTCGCAGCTTTGTCGCGGGTGCCTTTGCACATCGGGATCCCATGGTTTTGCGGCGGCAACCGGGTTCGAGGCCGGGCCTTGCGGTGGTCTTACGGTGGGTGTGGACTTGCCTGGAAAGGCGAGCCTACTATGCAAAAGGGGTGGGAGTAGGGGCGGTGGCTTGATGAGGGAGTGCAAGAAAGCGGCGCTACGGTAGCGTCGCGTTGCCGGATCCCGTCCCCTTGTTAGTCGGCCTCAGTTAGGGAATGTACGCTCGAGGCTGGGAATGCAGCGCTGCTGGCGCTTTGCGGTGTGCGTGTCTGGCGAAAGGGGGATTTTATGCGTGTCAGGGTCCCGCAATGCGTGGTGGATCAGGCGATTCGTTGTACGAAGGCTCTCGCCTGCCTGTCGGACGAGGCGGCGACCTTGTGTCCGGTCGAACTTTGTATCGAGGGTGAGGTGCATTTCGTCAGGTGTCTCGAGGACATGCCGTGCTCCTACCGTAGCCGGTTTGGCGAAGGGTTCATTTGTAACTGCCCGGTAAGAAAAGAGATATATAATCGGACAGGCCTTTGACGCGGTCCGGCCTCTGGCGCGGTCTGGTTTGTGCCGTGCCGTGCCGTGGCCATGCCGGCCCGTTGTCGGCGAGAGACGGCCGACTCAGGGGCTTGTACGTCCTGTGCCGCCGCCCGCCCCCTTCGCTTGGGGCCGGCCGGCGGTTTTACACCGATCCGTTGGACTGGGTTGCGCGTCTGAGCGCCGTCAGCCGTTAAAACACTGTGCTGTCGCGGTGTCGCGAGACAGACGAGTGCATGACTTTGTCTCTCAACGAGAAGTCGACCCCATGCGGATGGATAGGTGAGTCATACTCACTGTAGGGTATAGCTCTGCAAATATGAACGTCCCTGTCCGAGCCAACGTGTGCCATCTTTAAATCACTGTAAATAAGGCAGAAAACTACAAGAGTTCGGTGCCGGCAAGGTCGGTGGCAAAAGAGTCCCCGCTCTTGTCTCAACCCGGCCATGGAGTTAGGGTGAGTCGCATTCACCAAGTGGATTCTCTAAATCCCGGTGCTTTTCGATGGCGCAACATGTAGAACAAAAGCCGCCGGTGTCGCGGCGCCGGGGTAATGAGAGAAAACTGGAAATCTTGACCGTTGCTCGTGCGGTGTTTTCGGAGCGCGGCTACGAAAACACTTCGGTCTCGGAGATTGCGGCAAGGGTGGGGGTAGTGGAGGGTGCTATATACAAGCATTTTGCCACTAAACGAGACCTGCTCTTCGAGGCGATGTGTGCCTTTTACCGGCCGGTGATCGAACAGACGCGTGAGCAGCTTTCCGGCATACAGGGGGCCCGCAATCGCCTGCGTTTTCTGATCTGGCGCCAGTTGCGCGGTTTCGCCGAGGAGCCGGGGGTTTGCCGTTTGATCATTCAGGACATTCGCCCGCGGCGAGACTATCAGGAGTCGATCGTCCACGAACTCAACCGTGAGTCCACCTCGCTTACCTCGAGTGTGCTCGATGAGGGTGTGAGAAGCGGAGAGTTCAAGCGCGATCTTCCCATCACCATGGTCCGCGATCTGATTTTCGGAGGCATAGAACACATAGCCTGGAAGAGCTTGAGCGGCAGGCAAGAACTCGACATCGATGCGACGGCTGACGATCTCACCCGAGTGGTTCTCGGAGGAATAGCGGAATCTTTGCCGCAACCGGAGTGCCACGCCTTGGCGCCGGAATCACCGGCGGTCTTGACGGGGGACGGATCCGGCGGGCGCGCCAGCCCGGAATCGTCGCTTTCCGCCGAGCGGCGGCGACTGAACTCACAACTAGACCGGCTCGAAACTTTGCTCGATCGCATAGCGGCTGGCGACGCTGCAGGAGGTGGAGGAAGTTGAATTGAGGACGCTCGCTATACGGCCCGCTGCAGTAGCTGCGCTCCGGTTGGACAAGACCCAGGATTGTGCTGCAGGTAGCGAGCCGAGATCGTGGAGTTTCGCACAGCAGACGCCGCTGTCAGGAAGTTCGACTGGGCTTGGCCGGGCTGCATGTTCGGGTGAATCTGGAGACTAAGAATTGAGAGTAGAGACCACCATACCTTTGAACGACTGGAAAGCGGCGGGTGAAGCTGCTCGCGAAGCGGAACGCCGGGGCTTCGACTGTGTCGAGACCTTCGAGATCGCCAATGATCCATTCACCCCGTTGGCTTTTGCTGCGATGGCGACCGAGAAGATACGCTTGGGCACGGCCATCGCCGTATGCTTTCCTCGCAGCCCGATGATTACGGCCAACATCGCCTGGGATTTGCACACGCAGTCCAACGGGCGCTTTACCCTGGGTCTGGGGACGCAGGTGAAAGGGCATAACGAGCGGCGTTTCAGCACTCCGTGGAGTGCTCCACGGCCGCGTCTGCGTGAGTACGTGGAGTCGCTGCGCGCGATCTGGCGCTGTTGGGAACTCGGTGAAAAACTGGACTACGAAGGGGAGCACTACCGTTTCACTTTGATGACGCCCGAGTTCGCGCCTCCGCCTTGCGGACTCCCGCCGATTCCGGTGAGCATCGCTGCCGTCAGGCCGGCAATGATGAAACTGGCCGGAAGTATTTGCGACGGCGTCCGCCTTCACGGATTCGCGACGCGCAAATATCTCGAAGAGCTTGCTCTGCCCAAGATTCGCGAAGGTTTGCATGGCTCCGGACGTGCACGATCGAGTTTCGAGATATGGGGAGGCGGTTTCGTTGCCACTGGGGCCAACGATGAAGAAGTGGCGCGGCAGGTGGAGAAGATTCGCTACCGTATTGCGTTCTATGGGTCCACGCGCAGCTACCACGGTGTGTTGGCGGCGCACGGTTGGGAGGACTTGGGTCTGGAGTTGCACGAGATGTCCAAGAAGGGGCAGTGGCAACAGATGGCGTCGCGGGTGCCCGACGAGATCCTGCCCCACTTCATGGCGATAGCACGCTACGACGGTCTCGCCGAGGCGATTAGAGAACGTTTCGGCGGCATCAGCGACAGCTTGACGCTCGAGTTTCCTCCCGAGACGCCGCGTGCCCGCGTCGCGGAGATACTCGAAGAGATAAAAAGCGTGCCCAGTGAGTTCGAAGGATTCGCAACCCAATGGTGACCGCCGTGCTGAGGCCCTTGACGTATTAAACGCTATGTCGAGGGCAGTGAGCCCGCGAGTCAGCGCAGCGGGCGAATGAGCACGGGCCGATCCGGCAGACGCTGGCGGCTCGCAGCAGAGCGTTCGTGAACAATGCAGGTTTATGCAGGGCCCGGGTTGATGCGGTCCGGACAGCGACCTGCAAACGGAGAGGATGGAAAATGGCAAACGACATATATTCGACGGAAGAACACCGGATTTTTCGCTCCACGGTACGCAAGTTCGTGGAAACCGAATTGACGCCTCGAGCGCGCGAGTTCGACCGTATGGGGCGCTTGGACAAGAGCTTGTTCAAACGCATGGGTGAACTGGGGATGTTGGGCTTGCGTTACGATCCGAAGTGGGGCGGGTCCGGACTCGATTGGTCATTCTCGGCAGTGATGTACGAGGAAGTGGCATTGTGCGACAACTCCGGCGTTGCCATGGGGATCACCGTCCACACCGATATGGCGACTCCTTCGCTTCACCAGTTCGGTAGCGATGAACTGAAGGAGAAGTATCTGGTCCCGTCGATTCGCGGCGAGATGGTCAGTGCCATCGCTGTCACCGAACCCGATGCAGGGTCCGACGTGGCAGGGATCAAAACACGCGCCGTACGCGACGGTGACGATTGGGTAATCAACGGTAGCAAGATCTACATTACCAATGCGGCGACCGCCGACTGGCTGTGTCTTCTCGCTGTCACCGACCCGGACGCCGGATACGGTGGATATTCTCAAATCGTGGTTCCCACCGATGCTCCGGGCTTTCACTACGATCTGCTCGACAAGATCGGGAACTGGGGATCGGATACCGGGCAGTTGTTCTTCGATGACGTTCGTGTCCCGGTGTCCAACACCATCGGTGATATAGGGCGGGGATTCCAGCAGCAGATGATGCAGTTCCAAGACGAGCGCTTGGTCGGCTGTGTGAGTAGCGTAGCGGCTTCGCGGGCTTTGTGGGAGGCGACCAAGGAGTATTGCGAACAGCGGGTGCTGTTCGGCAAGCCGCTGAGCAAGATGCAAGTAACGCAGTTCAAACTCGTTGAACTCTTGACTCAACTGGAGGCTGCGCGTGAGATGACCGACGCCTGCGTTCGCAAGCGGGTAGCGGGTGAAGACGCTACCAAGGAGATCTCGATGGCGAAAATCTTCGTCGGCCGTACAGTTCGCAAGGTCGCCGACGAGTGCATACAACTACACGGCGGTTTCGGTTACATGAAGGAAAGCGCTGCCGGCCGGGCCTTCGTCGACAGTCGTTTAATCAGTATCGGCGGTGGTTCCGACGAGACCATGATCCACTACTTGGCCAAGATGATAGGGCTCTAATCCGCGTTGTTCACTGAAACACGTCGTGGAGCGTTTCATGAGTAGTCCGGTCTAACAGGAGATATGGAGTGGAGATCCTGCGCAGTCACGTAGACACTCGTTCACAGAGCTACCGGGAAAACCGGGAGGCTTTTCTAGAGCAGATTAACTACTTAAACGAACAGCTTGCGTTGGTGAACCGGGGTGGCGGTGAGAAGTACGTCGCCCGCCATCAGAAGCGCGGCAAGTTGATGGCCCGGGAGCGTATTGAGCTATTGCTCGATCCCGACTCTCCCTTTCTCGAGATCGCCCCGCTAGCGGCTTGGGGGACCGACTTCGCTCTCGGCGGCAGCATGGTGTCAGGTGTCGGCGTGGTTTCCGGGGTCGAGTGCGTGATCAGCGCCAACGAGCCGACTATCAAGGGGGGCTCGATCAATCCTTATGGTCGCTTGAAGAGTGCTCGCACCATGGAGATCTGCGCGCAGAACCGGATGCCGATCATCAACCTGAACGAATCCGGCGGCGCCGACTTACCCTACCAGTCCGAGATCTTCGTTCCCGGTGGCCGTGGTTTCAAGGAACTCACCAACCGTTCCGCGGAAAGAATCCCGACCATCTGCCTAGTGTTCGGATCATCCACGGCCGGTGGTGCCTACGTACCGGGCATGTCGGACTATGTAGTGATGGTCAAGGGCGGTGCCAAGGTGTTCTTGGGGGGTCCGCCCTTGGTCAAGATGGCCATCCACGAGGACACCGACGAGGAGTCTTTGGGCGGGGCGGAAATGCACAGCCGGGTTTCCGGAGTCTCCGACTACCTTGCGGCGGATGAGCGCGACGCGATTCGTATCGGCCGTGAGATAGTTGCGCAACTCAACTGGAGAAAATTGGGCCGGTCGAATCGTGTGGCAGTAGAAGAGCCTCTTTACGATCCCGACGAGATTCTGGGTATTACCAGCTACGATGTGCGCCAGCCTTTCGAGGTAAAGGAGATCATCGCACGCATCGTAGACGGTTCGCGCTTCCACGAATTCAAGCCCACCTATGGGACCACTTTGGTAACTGGCTACGCCCACATCCACGGTTACCCGGTCGGCATACTCGCCAACAACGGCATCTTGTTTTCCGAGTCGTCCGAGAAAGGCGCGCAGTTCATACAACTGTGTAATCAGACTTCGACACCGATCGTGTTCTTGCAAAACATCACCGGTTTCATGGTCGGCACGCGTTATGAAGAAGGCGGGATAATCAAGGACGGAGCCAAGCTCATCAATGCGGTTTCCAACAGCGGGGTTCCCCATGTGACCATCATGATCGGAGCTTCCTATGGAGCGGGTAACTACGGCATGGCCGGCCGTGCTTACGATCCACGTTTTCTGTTCACCTGGCCCAACCATCGCATTGCGGTCATGGGACCTGAGCAATTGGCCGGAGTGTTGTCGATCGTCCGCCGCCAAGCGGCCGAGCGAGCCGGGCAGCCTTTTGACGAAGAAAGCGACGCTGCGGTGCGTGCCATGGTCGAGGGGCAGATCAAGAAGGAGTCGTACTCGTTCTTTGCCACCGGCCGGTTATGGGACGACGGTATTATTGATCCGCGTGACACACGCACGGTGCTCGGGTTGTCCCTTTCTGCGGTCCATTCCGGTCCTGTGGAGGGAACTAGGCAGTACGGCGTATTCAGGATGTAGGAGCAATGCATAAAATCGAAAAAGTGCTGGTCGCCAATCGCGGTGAAATTGCGCGCCGCGTGTTCAGGACGCTTCGCGAAATGGGCGTTGCGAGCGTCGCCGTGTATTCGGACGCGGACGCGGATGCGCCGCATGTCGCCGAGGCCGACGAGGCGGTGAGGATAGGCGCGGCGCCGAGCCTAGAATCGTATCTCGACATCGACCGTGTTCTCGACGCGGCCCAGCGTTGCGGAGCTGATGCGGTGCATCCGGGCTACGGTTTTCTGGCGGAGAATGCTGAGTTTGCCGAGCGTTGCGCTGAGGCGGGCCTAGTGTTCATCGGCCCTCCCGTGGAAGCCATTCGCAGGATGGGCAGCAAGATCGAAGCCAAGAAGATCATGGCTGAGGCTGGAGTCCCGGTAATTCCTGGTTTTTCGGCCGTCGGTTTGAGCGACGATGAGGTCGGGGCCCGTGTGGCCGGCCTGGGATTTCCGATACTCGTCAAAGCCTCTGCAGGCGGTGGCGGAAAGGGCATGCGCATAGTGCGCGAAGTGCAAGAGTTGGTCGAGGCTCTGCAGGCGGCTAGGCGTGAAGCGGCCGGCGCATTTGGCGACGATACCTTGCTCATCGAGAGCTACTTCGACTCTCCCCGCCACATCGAAATGCAAATCTTCGGGGACGATACGGGGCGGGTGATTCACTGCCTCGAGCGTGAGTGCTACATACAGAGGCGTTATCAAAAGATTATCGAGGAGGCGCCTTCTCCGTTCGTCGATGAGAAGCTGAGGATCGCGATGGGTGAAGCCGCGGTCGCAGCAGGTAAGGCCATTGGATACGTGGGTGCTGGAACCGTGGAATTCATCGTGGACGCCCAGGGCGACTTCTATTTCCTGGAGGTAAACACGCGCCTACAGGTCGAGCATCCGGTCACCGAGATGATAACGGGTCTTGATCTGGTGCGTTTGCAGATCGAAACCGCACGTGGCCTGCCCTTGGCGGTAGATGAAGGAGGCGTGTCGTTCTCGGGGCATGCGATCGAGGCCCGCCTTTACGCGGAGGATCCGGCCAACGAGTTTTTACCGGCGACCGGAGTCCTGTCCTTGTGGAACGTGCCGGAACTGCCGGGGCTGCGGTGTGATAGCGGTGTGGAACAGGGTAGCGAGATAAGTGTTCATTACGATCCCTTACTGGCCAAGCTGATTGCCTGGGGATCGACTCGCGAGGAAGCGAGGTTGCGTTTGATCAACGGTCTTCGTGCTCTCGCTGTTGCGGGGCTTGGCTGCAACCGCGACTTCCTGTTGTCGCTGCTTACGACGCCTGCGTTCGTGGCGGCGGAACTCGACACTCATTTTATCGACCGGCACTTGCCTCCTGAGTCCAGAAGCAGCGGTCCGAATCCGGAGGCCTTACGGACAGCCGCGATAGCTACGGTTTTGCACGAGCAAAAACAGCGGCGTGCGTGCGGGGTGGTGATCCCACCGTCGTTACCGCCGGGTTGGCGCAACAACCGCTGGCGGGCTCATGACCGGGCCCTGAAATGTGGAGAGCGAAACCTAGAAGTGTTCTACGTCGCCAAGAGTGACTCGGAGTTCGAAGTTGGAGTCCGCGAGCCGGTCGACGCTGTCGAGCAAGCGGTCCCTCCTTTTGAATCGGAGAAGGAGTCGTTGGTGCCGGCTATCGTTCACGATTGGGACGACAGTAGTATAGTTCTGGAACTGGACGGGTTGAGGCGGCGCTATTTGATTGCCGATGATGGAGAGCGTGCGTCGGTACATAGCACCTTGGGAAGCTGCGACTTCATCAAGTTGCCGCGCTTTCCGATTAGGCACAGCGAAGAGCTGGCCGGCGGTTGTGTCGCGCCGATGACCGGCATCATCCGTGAAGTGAAAGTGTCGGTAGGTGATAAAGTGAGCGAAGGGTCGCTGCTGCTGGTTCTTGAAGCCATGAAGATGGAGCAGCAGTTACTTGCGCACGGAGACGGTGTGGTGAGTGAAGTAAGGGTCGAAGTCGGACAGATGGTCGATCCCGATGATGTCCTAATAGTGGTCGAGGCCGATGAGTAGGCCGGGGCCGGTGGAGCCTGAGGAAGTGGGGGCATACGGGTCTTGCCGCAGTGCCTGGGCCGGCGCGGCTTGGAGACGCGGGAAGGGAGCGAGTACGAGATGAGCAATCAGCAAGCGACCAAGTATTCAGTGGAGAAAGGGGCGGCCTGGATAAGGTTGGACTCTCCCGAGAACCGAAATGCGTTGTCACAAACCTTGGTGTCGGAACTGATCGAGCATTTGGAAGCGGCGAATGCGGATGGTGAGGTGCGCTCGATCGTTCTCACCGGCAACGGTCCGGCGTTTTGCGCCGGCGCTGATTTGAAAAGCGGTGGTGACGTGGCGAGACCGAGTGCCGGACGCGCCAACCCCTTTGTCCGGTTGATGGGACTGCTTCGCGAAGGCGACAAGCCTGTAATATGTGCCGTCAATGGCCACGCTTTTGGGGGTGGAATCGGCTTGGTTGCGGCTTGTGACATCGTAGTTGCCGTAGAAAACGCCAAGTTCGCCTTCAGCGAAGTGCGTATAGGTGTCATTCCCGCGATGATCTCCGTGGTGGTGCTGCCGAAGATGGGCGAGCACCAAACCATGCGCTTGTTATTGACCGGTGAGCGTTTTGCGGCCTCCGAGGCGAAGGCCTACGGCCTAGTCCATAAAGTAGTCGACGCTTCGCAACTCGTTCCGGCTGTGCAGGCCGAAATCGACGCGATCGGGCTCGGTGGCCCGATCGCGGTAAGCGAGGCGAAGAAGCTGGTTCGAACGGTAGCCAAGTTGCCGGTGGACGAAGCTTTCGAATATGCGCAGGCCAAGATCGCCGGCCTGTTCGCTTCCGAGGAGGCGGCGGAAGGTATGGCGGCCTTCGTGGGTAAGCGTCCGCCGGCATGGGTGAAGACCTGAGCGTGTCGTTGATCCCTTACGGCGGATAGCGGATAACGAGGCTGCCTGATCAAGGTTGAAAGGGGGCTCGTGACTGCGATTACCGAAGCGTTATGTGGCTACCTCCCCGCGCTACTGATGCGCAGGATTTCTGCTGATCCACAGTTCTTCCGTTCCCCCAGCCTCGAACGCTTCCTGGCTCCGGTACTAATTGCGGACCTTTCGGATACCACTGCCCTGGCGGAAAGTCTGAGCGGCCGCGGGCAGGAGGGAGCGGAAGCTTTTAGCCGCATCCTGAACCGCCACCTATCCCCCCTGATCGACGTCCTTATCGATGCGGGCGGTGACATAATAAAGTTTGCCGGCGATGGATTGGTGGCCACTTGGCCTGATCCGGAGACCGGCAACCTCGAGCAGCGGACGTTCCACGCGGCACGCGGGGCACTGTCGGTTCAGGAGGTGTTCGCACGGCTCTTGCGCGAAGCCGAGATGGCGGGAGAAATGTCCTTGCGCTTGCGTGTAGGATTGGGAGTCGGCGAGGCTGCGGCCATTCATCTTAGCGACGGCGGTTCGCGTGCCGAGTTGGTTCTGGGTGGCGATGCCGTCGCTGATGCGGTCGAGGCCTACCGTCAAGCCGGGAGTGGCGAAGTGTCGGCCTCGCCTTCGGCGTGGCGCTTACTGAGGAACAGGGTCAAGGGGCTGTCTCGTTTTTCTGGAGCGGTTCGTTTCGACGACGTGCCTGTCGACGAGCGGGAAAGCGTGGCTGGCCGCTCGTCGTGCGGACCCTCCGCTGCGTTGCCGTGTCGCAGTGTGAACGAGGAATCGTTTCGCGCTTATGTACCTCGAGCGGTGCTGTCCGGGGCCGAGGTTTCCGCAGATGCGTTGGAGCACCGGCAGTGGATTTCGGAATCGCGCCGTGTGAGCGCGCTCTTTGTCGGACTTCCCGGGCGTATACAGCGGTCGTTGGCTGAGGCGCAAAAGGCGATGGCCACCGTGCAGGCCGAGGTGGAAGCGCACGGTGGCGCCGTTGCTAGACTCAGTATTGACGACAAAGGCCCCGCGATCCTGTCCTTGTTTGGGATACCGCCGGGTGGCCACGAAGACGACGCCGTTCGTGCACTGGAGGCGGGGCTGTCGCTTCTTCGGTCGCTGGCGGATCTGCATATGCGCCCCTCTATCGGAGTCGCGACCGGGAGGGTGTTCTGCTGTGAGATCGGCAACGATAGGCGGCGTGAATACACTGTCGTCGGACCCGCCGTGAATCTGGCTGCCCGCTTGATGCAAACCGCCGCTTCGGAGCTGCTTTGCGATGCAGAGACGCACGATACGGCGGGGTCCTTCGTCTTCTCAGAGTCTACTACTCTGCGACTGAGAGGGATCGATCGTGAAGTAGAGGTCTTCAGGCCTGCGCGCAGAGGAAGGAGGACGAACGAGGTTCTCAGTGCCCCCATAGCCGGCCGCGAACATGAGCTTGCCGTGCTTCGTGAAAGAATGCATCGCTTGGTCGAAACGCGCAGTGGTGCGGTCGTAGTCGTCGAAGGCGAGCCCGGTATTGGCAAATCGCGACTGCTTGCCGAGGCTATTGCCGACGGTGGAGACCTTGGAGTCACCGCGCTGGCGGGGTCGGGCGACGCGCTGAATGTCTCTACTCCCTATCATTCCTGGCGCAGTATCTTCTCCTCGATTTTCGAACTGGATCGTCAACTCGACAGTGTCGAAGCCCGCCGTTTCGATGTATTGGCCAAACTGGAGCAGTGGTTGCCGGCGAGTGCCTCCTTTCCCGGTGGGACAGCGGCTGCGCCTTTGCTCAATAGCGTTCTTCCGTTGGAGTTTCCGGAGACGCCCTGGACGATTCCTATGGGTAGCGCGATGAGAGCGGATAATAGCCGGAGGCTACTCATTCGCCTGTTGCGTTACAAAGCGCATCGACGGTCGTTGATGTTTGTACTGGACGATGCTCAGTGGATGGACTCTGCCTCCTGGACTCTGGCGGTATTGACGGCACAACTGGTGCACCCGTCGTTGCTGTTGATTGCGGCCCGGTCGATGGGTACGCGGGCACCCCGGCAATACCGTTTGTTGCACGGAACACGGGAGGTCGAGGTTTTGAAACTTGAGGGCCTCGCTCCCGAGTATTCCAAGGCACTGCTGCAACAGTGCCTTGGTGCGGATAGCATCGACGATGAAATCGTCTCGTTTGTAGTCGGCAAGGGACGCGGCAATCCGTTCTTGACGCGTGAGTTGGCGCGGGCACTGCTCGAGGCGGGCCGGGTGAGTGTCGACCGGGGCAGGTGTTTCCCGGCACCTGGCAATCGTGGCCTGGAGGATTTGGAGATTCCGGCGACCGTAGAAGGTGCAGTGACTGCCCGCATCAGCCGCCTACGCACCGAAGAGCAGATTACTTTAAAGGTCTGCAGTGTCCTCGGTCCGGTATTCTCGTTCGACATGCTTGCCGGCGTTTACCCGTTGACTACTGATCACCACGAGTTGCGGTCGCGGCTCAAAGAGCTTCTCGATCTGGACTTTCTCCGGCGTGTGGGCAATAGGGAGAATTTCGTCTTCAAACTTCCATTGGTTCGCGACGCTGCATACCGAATGATGCCTCTCGAGCAGCGGCTCCGGGTGCACAGGGCGGTGGCCGAGTATCTCGAGTCCCATCCGGGTGGCGATGCACGCTCTTTTCTTCCTTTGTTGGCTCATCATTGGAGCCGTTCGGTGGACGGCGACTCGCCCGATGCTGCGGTACTAGACCGTGCGGTGGAGTGTTTGGAGAAAGCCGCTTATGCCGCCGCCGCGGACTACGCTCACAGGGAGGCGGCTGATTTCTTGGCCATGGCCAGCAACCTCGAGTTGCTGCTGCCCTGTGAGGGGAGCGGTGTGCGGGGAAGGGAGCGCCGCGCACAAAGGGAGTTCGTGCTGGCTGAAGCGAAATACCGGATGGGCTTCCCAGGGCAAGCGCGTGACCACCTTCTTTCCTCGCTCGAAAGTGCTGGGCACGCGCTACCTGCTTCACGTGCCGCTTTGCTTTTCGGCTTGTTGGAAGAAGCGCTGAGGCAGTTTCTCAAACGGAGCTCGCCTTCCCGCCCCCCGGTCCCGGCAGCTTCGACAGTGAACTTGCGACTTGAACGCACGGCGCGCGCTCACGACGTACTGGCTTTTCTAATGCTGCTCGGTGGTGAAAGGGGCAGGGCGTGGTTGGCGAATCTGCGGGCCCTCAATATTTCCGAGAGTAGTAGTTCCGCCGCCGTGTTTGCGGATAGCTGTGCCATGTTTGCGATGAATGCCGGAATAGTTCTTGGACCCGCGTTTGCGAGACGTTACTTCGACCTAGCAGCCGGGGCAGCGCTGCGCGCAGGAGATCCGTCAGGTTCGGCGCGAAGCTTGTTATTGCGCGGGATATATTTCACCGGGCGTGCCGATTGGGACACGGCGAAGGAAGCGCTAGAAAGCGCGCGCAGGCGTTTTGCCAAGGCCGGCGATCTTCGCTGGTCGGATGCGGCGTTGCTTCAATTGGGTAACTTGAGCTACAGCAGCCGCGATTTTGCGGCCGCCATCGAAGCTTATGCAGAAGCTTATCAACGGGCATCCGACCGTGGTGATGCCGAGTGCCAGGCTTGGTCGTATATCGGAATGGCCTGCGTTCGCGTGCTTAGCGGACAGAACCGGGAAGCACTGGATTTGCTCGATATCGTCGAAGAAGGGGGAGAAAGTCCCGCTACCCGGCTGTATGACAACGCGGCCCAGTTCAGTGCGTCGGGAACGCGGGCGTTAGCGTACTTTCAATCCGGACGATTTGCAGACGCCGGGCGTCTCGCCGTGGCGGCGCGTTCGATGCTGACATCGCCGTTGCGGCTTTATCACGCCTGCGCCGGGTATGTCGGCGTAGCCGAGGTTCTGCTCGGTTTGTGCGAGCGGCGATCCGGTGGCGGAGGCTCGCCGCTTCGCGATGGCGAAAGTGCGTCGCATCCTTGGGGCTTGGCTGGTGGGATGGCCGCGAATCGCGGGTGGAGCGGTACTCGTCTGGCAGAATCGGCGGTTGACGATCTGCGCCGCTTTGCACGATGTTTTCGTTGTGCCCGGCCCCAAGCCTTGCTTGCTGAAGGGCGGCTTGACTGGATCAGGGGCAAGCACGCTGCCGCACTAAAGAAGTGGAAGTGGGCGGCGGCGCAGGCGCGAAGCCTGAAAATGTCGTACGAAGAAGGACTGGCCCACTTGGAACTCGCGATCCACTCCCCGGTGGTCGGCGCGCGAGATAAGGACTTGGAGCGGGCGCGTGAGTTGCTGGAACCCCTCAACGCCGTTTATGCCCTCCTAAGAGTGCAGGAGGCGGAGCAAGCGTCGTTGTGATGCGGCGCTCCGCCCTGCACCCTTCATCTGCGCATCAACTGATCAATGAGGTAAACTCGTCAGAGTGCGGGCCAGCCTGCCGGGGGCAAGGAGTTGCCCCTTTGTACCCCTAGCGACGCACTCTCATGAAGAGTCAAGGTTAATCCGAAGTTCGAGACTCAGGCAGCGGGATAGGCGTGCTGTCGCGGAAGGTTGGACGATCGGAAACGCTTCGCCTATAGATCAGCGCATCGCAACAAGAGAACTACCGCGGAGCGGTTTCTATCAACGCACAAAGTGTAAACGGAACCTGCACTGCACCGCCGCGTTCCGGTCCGGACCGCTAGCCCTGTAATCCCAGCCCCTCGATTCGAAACGGCTCGGCGCTTTTCTTGCGCGAACCCCGAACACTCCAGCACACCTTCGCGAACAAGCCACATGCCGTACGGAATGTTCGCCGAGCGTCCGCCGCACGCCGTGCGGGGTTTGAATAATGTGCGAAGATGCAAGAATTGTTATTGACTGGTTTTACGACCGCACCTGTTGGCATCTGCGCCACGATCGCCTACTCCTTCCCGGGTTTTCGCCTCAGCGCGTTGAACGTAGTGCAGCGACGTCTCTGTGAAGTTCAGCGGGCGATTTCATCACCTGCCTGAGCGTGCGCGCGGTGGGCACGAAAAAACCCATGGTATAGTCCCCGCCATGAAGTCGAATACTACCTCGAACACTATCCTTGCATCCTTGTCGCATCCTCAACTCCTGCACCGTTTCGGCGATCTGGTCCGTCGTGACCGGCATTGTACCGCCGAAATGCTGGCAGTCATAGCCGAGATCGATCATCGCAAGCTGTGGGCAGCACATGCCTGCCCGTCGATGTTCGCGTTTTGCGTGAAGCGGTTTCATATGTCCGAAGCCGTGACCGCAAAGCGCATCTGGGCCGCAAGGACGGCACGCCGCTTTCCGCTGATCTTCGAGATGGTGGCCCGAGGCGAGTTACACCTGAGCGCGATACAGCAAGTGGCCAGGCACTTGAGCGACGACAATCACAGAGACTTGCTCGCTCGGGTCAAGCACAAGAGTTCTCGTGAGATTGAAGCCCTGCTGGCCGAGATTGTTCCCAAACCCGACGTAGCTTCGCGTATTCGAGCGCTGCCGAGACGACGTGCAACGCATGCGCCGAGTTTGATCAGAGCGGACAGTGGGGATGAATCGACCGCGTCTGCGAAGGACGATAGCGCTACGGCCGGCACGAGAGTTGCAGCTGGCACGTCGGACACTCACGATGCCACCGATGCGCCTGGCTTGCCCGATGCGCCCGGCACAAGGTATACGCCCGGGGCGCCCGGCACACCCGATGCGCCCGGCACAAGATATACGCCCGGGGCGCCCGGCACACCCGATGCGCCCGGCACAAGATATACGCCCGGGGCGCCCGGCACACCCGATGCGCCCGGCACAAGGTATACGCCCGATACACCCGGCACGCCCGATGCGCCCGGCATTACATCGCCCGCAACTCGCATCTCGCGCAGAAAAAACAAACCCATCGTCGCGCTTTCGCCGCGACGTTACAAAGTCGAGATCACCGTGGACCAAGAGACTCACGACAAACTCAGAATGCTCGAAGATTTGCTGAGCCATCAGCTTTCCAAAGCCGATCCGGCGGTCATCGTAAGCCGAGCACTGGATTTGTTGCTCACCGAGACGCTCAAGAAGAAAGCCGCTGCCACCGACCGGCCACGTCGAGCTGCTGCTTGCGGTGACCGGCACGATACGGCACGTACGCGCACGATTCCGGCGGCCGTTCGTCGCGCTGTGTGGCAGCGTGACGGTGGTCGCTGCGCCTTCGTTGACGAACGGGGTCGGCGCTGCTCAGCCACGCGAGCCGTGGAGTATCACCACATCCGGCCATACGGCAAGGGTGG
>JAJRWY010000034.1 GCA_024276575.1 Candidatus Binatota bacterium | reverse complement strand
TTAGGCCCAGCTGGGGGTGTCGGCGGATTATGCTGGGGCCGGTCCGGGGACTTTCTCGCAGCAAGGCCGCTTAATTGTCTTCGCAGGCGATTTGCGACGAGGCAGAGAGGCGGAACCGAGACGCAACAGGGCGCGCAGTAGGGGGACACAACATAGGGGCACGCGGCAGGGGATGATGCGACCGGGGGATACGGAATTGCCGCCGGGGCGATCCAACGTGGGGACGCAGCACGGGGCGACGCAACCGGGAGGCAGCCCCAGGCGGCACAGCCGGGTGAGAGCCCTCTTGTTATTCGACCGCGCAGGTCGATGAACAGCCGTCTCCGTTGGTATTGTTGCCGTCGTCGCAGTCTTCGCCGAGGCCGGCTTGAACCGTCCCGTCGCCGCAGTATTCGAGTATGCAGGCGGGCGTACATCCGTCTTCGCTGTTGGTGTCGCCATCGTCGCATTGTTCGCCGGTGGCCGCGCAGCCGACTGCGTTTCCGCATGCCGGCAAAGTGCAGTTCGAGTCGCAGCCGTCGCAGTTGATGCGGTTGCCGTCGTCACACTCTTCCCCGAGTGCCGCATCGAGGATCCCATCTCCGCAAGCCTCCTCACCGGCGTAAAGGCCGTCGAGGACTACCTGCACCTGGCCGAGCAGGCCCTCCATCATGATCTGATAAAGGTCTATTCGACCCATGACGCCGCCCGTGGGGTCGGTCAAGTTTCCCGGGAAGCCGTTGCTGCCTAGCGCATCGGGACAGGCAGAGAAGATGACGCTGCGTAGTTGTACATAGCTCTGCTCGACTCGGTCGTCTACGCTTTTGCGTCCGGTTGACGGACGGCCGAGCCCCGGCGGGACGGCCACCGCGCGGCAATCGAAAAGCGTGGCGAAGCTACCGTCGCCAAGTAGTCCGTTGCGGTTGAAACACGAAGTGCGGGCTTTGAGCATGCGCTTGTAAAGCCCCGAAAGCTTGCGGCCGATGGCTCCGCGGCAGGCCTGTTCGTCGCTGCCCACGCTCCGGGGCGCCGGATCGAAGTAGAGTGCGAATAGCGTCTTGGCGACGCCGGAATAGGCCGAACTTACGCATGTGTCGATGCTGGCCCAGATGTCAGAAGCCGGTGAGCACATCTGACTGACCCCGTTTTCACTCGGCGTCCCTTTGGTTCGAAGGCGTAGGTACTTCTTGTTCGAGGCAGCTTTGTCGTAGATATGCTGAAGGTCGGCGTCCACGTCTGCGTCACCGGTACCGGTACCACCCGAAGCGACCGGGTCTTGTGAGCAGTCCACCGTCCAAGGCTTGTTTCCTTTCTCGATGTCCTGCCCGCACTTCGTTCGCACCTTCACAAGCTTACGCACGTGTTTCCAGATGTGTTTGGCGACGATCTCCCGGCTCTTGAGGGGATTGAGCCCGGCGCCGGCCGAGGCAGGCATCAATGTGCACAAGAGCACGGCGGCCAGTATCAAAGCCAACGCTGCGAATCCGGGGTTGGGCCGGGAGGAGGCGCTAGCTTGGTGAATTCTCGGCATAGGCAAATACCATTGGATCCTGCTTGCGGGTGAATGAACTTTGGGCGCGTGATTTCTCTTCTCAGGTCCTCTTCTCAAGGTGCGGCACAGTGTACCAAGGGGACTCTCGCGCTTGCAATACGCTATATGAATAAGAGTTTCCCCCTGTACGCAGCCTTTCGGGCTGCTGATAGGCGTGGTGAAAGGCGTTGGCCTAAGGGGTGTTCGGCGGCTAACGTGGCAAGATGGCGGAGCTATTCGAAATGTCAGCGAGTGAACTCGGCCGCAATGTGGCCGCAGGACGGGTGTCGGCGGTTGAAAGCATTGCCGCGGCCTTGGCGAGAATCGAAGCTTTCGACGGTGAGATCAATGCTTTCGTGTGCCTGTGCCCCGAGGGTGCGATGGACGAAGCCCGGCGCCAAGATGCCGATCGCGCCGCGGGCCGCGCCGTGGGGCCGCTTAGCGGGGTTCCGCTTGGAGTCAAGGACCTTGAAGACGTCGGAGGCTTGCCCACGACTTTCGGCTCCATTCCTTTCCGCGATTACATTGCTCCCCGTGATTCGGTTCAAGTAGCCAGGTTGAGAGCCGCCGGGGCTATCGTAGTTGGCAAGACCAATACCCCCGAGTTCGGTTCCACTGGGTTCACCAAGAACCGTCTGTTTGGAACGACCCGCAATCCGTGGGATCCGGCGCGAACTCCCGGTGGCAGCAGCGGCGGGTCGGCGGCGGCCTTGGCGGCGCGGATGCTGCCCCTGGTTACTGCGTCCGACGGTGGCGGTTCGATTCGGATCCCGGCTTGCTATGTGGGGGCCATCGGTATGAAGCCGACCTTCGGGCGCATCCCCTCGGGACCTGAAGCGCACGGAATGCTGCGCTGGGTGGATACCGTTCATAACGGACCGCTGAGCAGGACGGTCGAGGATGCGGCCTTATTTCTCGATGTTACCGCCGGATATCATCCCGCGGACCCGGCTTCCCTGCCGGCCCCGCCGGCCGGCTACCGGGAGGGCCTCAGTCGTGACCCCGGCAAGCTTCGCGTCGCGTTCAGTCTCGATCTCGGTTACGCGCGGGTGGATAGCGAGGTGGTCGAGGAGGTTGAAAAGGCGTCCTCGGTGATCGCCGGGCTCGGCCATGACGTGATTCGCATAGACACGGTGTTCCCGGATCTGGGACGCGCCTGGGCTTACGCGTGTGCGGCTGAGCAATACGCCGAACTGGCTCCTCTGGTTCGCGGAAAGGAGTCTGAGTTGGGCCGCGCCTTCTGGGGATCGCTCGAGGCTTCATCGCACTTGAGCGCTGCGGATATGGGCGGCATTCAGCGCGAACGTTTCGAATTGAACGAAGTGATGGGCGCTATCTTCGAGTCTTACGATTTATTGATGACCCCGACGCTACCCACTGTGGCTTTCGACGCCGGAGGCCCGCCGCCTTCGGTGATCGCAGGGGAGGCTACTACGTCGCCATTGCACGCGGTGGCGTTCACCTATCCGTTTAACTTCTCCGGCCATCCGGCCATCAGCTTGCGCGCCGGCCTGAGCGCGCAAGGCTTGCCCGTAGGCCTGCAGTTGGTTGCCGAGCGCCACCGCGACGATCTGCTGTTGCAGGTCGCGGCCCGTTACGAGGATGCACATCCGGTGACGTCCTGGCCGCTACTCACCGCTGACTGAGAGCGGCATCGTCGCGAGCCGGAGGTGGTTTGCGCCGTGAAATGTCGTCTGATCAAGGCTCGCCTGGGCTCTTCGTGAATGGTCCAGGATAAGGCACTAGCAGCAGCCGCGCTAAGTGCAATGGCTCGGCAGGTGCTTAGTTGATAGAAGTCCTCCTTCTCGTGAACCGGCGAAGGAAACACGAGAAGGAAGACAACATGTGGAATGGACTAATTCTGCTTGGCGAAGCGTTCAGCGGTCGCGGCATGCTGTTTCCAAATCTCATCGGGGGTGTGGTCGCCGAATTTCTCGAAGAACTCTTTTTGGTTTTCCAACTCGGCTTTCCAATCTTCGGCCTCGACTCTGAGTAGTTCCGCCAGCACCGCATCGTCGACTTCGTCCTCGAGTCCGCGCAGGTCGAGCGAGCCGCCGGCCGGTACATATCCGATCGGCGTTTCGCGGGCTTCAGCATTGCCTTTGCATCGGTCGAGGATCCATCGGAGCACGCGCACGTTTTCTCCGAAGCCCGGCCATATGAACTTGCCGTTGTCGTCGGTGCGGAACCAGTTGACGTGAAAAATCTTGGGGACGGCATCCGAGCGCTTGCCGATCTCCAACCAGTGCGCGAAGTAGTCTCCCATGTTGTAGCCGCAAAACGGCAACATGGCGTAGGGGTCGCGGCGGATCTTGCCGACTGCTTGGCCTTGGGCCGCAGCGGTTGTCTCCGACGCAACGGCCGCCCCTACGTAGACCCCATGGTTCCAGTCGAAACTCTGGAATACCAAGGGTGCGGTTTTTGCCCGGCGCCCGCCGAAGATGAAAGCCGATATCGGCACCCCTTGGGGGTTCTCCCACTCCGGAGAGATGCCGGGGCATTGCCCGGCCGGTGCGGTAAAGCGCGAGTTTGGGTGCGCGGCGGGAGTGTCGCTGTCGGGAGTCCAGTCGTTGCCACGCCAATCTATTGCGTGCGAAGGCGGCTCCGACATGCCTTCCCACCAGGGCAAGCCGTCATCGGTCAAGGCGACGTTGGTGAAGATAGAATTCTTGCGCAGGCTTTCCATCGCGTTGTGGTTGGTCTTGTAGCTGGTCCCCGGAGCAACGCCGAAAAATCCATACTCAGGGTTTATCGCGTAGAGCCGGCCGTCTTCGCCGAACTTCATCCAGGCGATGTCGTCGCCCACCGTCCACACTTTCCAGCCCTCTTGAGATTCCGGCGGCAGCAGCATCGCAAGGTTGGTTTTTCCACAAGCCGAAGGAAAGGCGGCGGCCATGTAACTGACCTCGCCCTGCGGGCTCTCGAGTCCGAGTATCAGCATGTGCTCGGCCAACCAGCCTTCGTCCCGTGCCATGGTCGACGCTATTCGCAGAGCGAAACACTTCTTGCCGAGTAGCGCGTTGCCGCCGTATCCCGAGCCGATGCTCCAGATCTCACGGCGCTGCGGAAAATGAAGTATGTAGCGGCGCTCCGGCGAAAGGTCGCCGATGGAGTGCAAGCCTTTGACGAAATCCCCGTCGTCGCCAAGTTGGTCGAGCGCGGCCCGGCCCATGCGGGTCATGATGCGCATGTTTATGACCACATAGGGAGAGTCGGTAATCTCGACGCCTACCTGCGAAATGGGCGAGCCCAGCGGACCCATGACGTAAGGTACGACGTAGAGGGCGCGCCCTTTCATACAGCCCTCGTACAGAGGTTTCACACGGGTTTCCGCCTCGCTGGGAGACATCCAGTTATTGGTGGGGCCGGCGTCTTCTTCTTTGTCGCAGCAGATGAAGGTGAGGTGTTCGACCCGCGCTACATCGTTGGGGTCGCTGCGCGCGAGCACGCAATTTGGATAGTGCTCCTCATTGAGCCTACTGAGTTCCTTCTTCGCGACCATGGCTGCGACGAGCCGGTCGTACTCTTCTTGCGAACCATCGCACCAAACGATTTCGTCGGGGGTAGTGAGTTTCGCGACTTCGTCAACCCAATCTTGCAACTTCTGATTCATCTGTAAGTCCCTAGTATGGATGAAAGGTGAGCGATGCAGATACCTAGCGACGACGGCTGGCCTGAGCAAATGCGGGCAGGGCCTCGCTGGGGCGGGGGAGCGGTTTCCGACTCCTTTCCGGCGTTAATTGCGCAGCCGTCCGGTAGGCTGGAAGTCGAAAGCCGGGTCTTGACGTAACGGTCGTCGGAGGACCCCTCATGGGTCCCCTGCGTGTGCTCTTCGCTTTGCTTCGCGGATGCCGGCCGGAATTATCGATGAAACCTCTGCTGAGAGCCTCGGTTGCCCGAAATTGCGGCCCCTGCTCGTTCGCCCGCTACGCTGGCTCGCGGGCGAACGGCCCCCGACATAGTGCCACTATGCTTGCGGGTCTGAACGCTGCGCGTGGGCCAATCCGGCCGATTTCACAGGCGCTTGCGACTCTCGCGAGGAGGTTTTATGAATAACGTCGGCTAATCGATGTTTCTCTTATGTAGCGGCTTGTAGGCGCTGAGCAGCACCACCACTCCGCCCACTGTCCACCACGATTCGAGTTCCTCGGGCGGGTCGAAACCGGCTTCCATGATCTGCTCTTTGATCCCAGCTTTAGTGGGCCTTCCGGCGAATATTCCGGCCAGCAAGTCGATAGGAGTTCGCAAGCAGGAACTCAAGGAGGGCTTGTCGTCGGCCCAGTCGGCCACGAGTAGGCGGGCCCCCGGCTTTAGAACGCGGAAACATTCGCGAATGGTCGCGCGGCGGCGGTCGGGGCGTAGCCCTTGGAGCACCAAGGTGGCACTGACGATATCGAAACAATCGTCTCGAAACGGCATCTTGTGCCCCATGCCCTGGCGCAACTCGGCGGGTGTTGCGGTGCCGCGTATGCGCCGTGACGCCAGTTCAAGCGCGTCCTCGTCCGGGTCAAGGCCAAACAGTACGGCACCTGGTTCCTGATAAGCTCCGAGGGCCAGCAAGGTGCCTCTGCCACAGCCGACGTCAAGCCAGTGATCACCCGATTCCAGAGCCACTTCACGCATCAAGGAAGCAATGAAGCAACGCTCCGGGCTTATCCAGCCGATCACCGAATTAGACAACTCGGAGAGCAGATCACGGCCGATGGTCGCAGTAGTGGCTGATTCTCTCATCTGCACCCCCGTTCGTCTTAGTGGCCGAGCGCTCCATGCGCCTGCGGCCTCCCGTCCCGCTTTGCCCACTCCGCCCGCTCCACCGTGGTGAATCGGCGCAGGTTTAGCCGACGCTTCGCTATCGCTATAAAGTAAAGCATCGCGTGCCACTTAAATCCATGCCGGCGAGAATACTAGTAACGATATTGATCGCAGCCTTTGTTGCGTTGTTTCCGGCTTGCACCAAGCGAGCTGCTGAAAAGACGGCTCCCAACATACTGCTGGTGACCATTGACACCTTACGGGTGGATCGCTGCTCGGCTTTTGGATACGAAGTTCCGACTACGCCGGTGATGGAGAAACTCGCGGCAACCGGGGTCAAGTTCACCAAAGCCTACGCTCCGACATCCACTACCGCGCCTTCGCACGCAGCATTGCTTACATCGAAGCATCCGCGCTCGCTCGGGGTTTTGAAAAACGGGGAAGCACTTGCCGCCGAGGATCTCACCTTAGCCGAGTATCTGTACGCCGAGGGCTACCGTACGGCAGCGTTCGTGAGTTCATTGCCGGTGAAGGCGCGGTACGGTTTCGGCCAGGGCTTTGACCACTACGATGACAGCTTCATTCTTGCCACCGCTTCGATGGGCCGCCGTAAAGGCCGCATTGCTCACGACCGCATCGGTGCGGCTACGGTTGATGCGTTGGAGGATTACCTCGACGCCTCCCAGGATTCGCGCCCCCTGTTCGTGTGGCTGCACCTAGTCGACCCTCATGCTCCCTATCGGGCACCGGTTCCCTTGCGTGCTCGTTGGCCGCGCGGCACCCGGGGTGCGCTTCGCCGCTACGATGCGGAAGTCCACTACGCCGACAGCCAACTCGGGCGCGCCCTCGATGCGATGTCGGCGATCGAGCGTGAAGCCGGCACCATCGTTGTGGTTACCAGCGATCACGGCGAGGGCTTGGGCGACCACGGTTGGGTTTCGCACGGAATCAATCTCTACGAGGAAGCGGTTCGTGTGCCTTTGGTAATGCGTTGGCCGCATATGGACCCTTCCGGTGTGCAGCGCGACGATCCGGTTACGCTGATAGACATCGCTCCGACCATAGTGTCACTGCTCGGCAAGGAGATTCCCGCCGATTTTGACGGCCTCGATGTGCGTGGAGAGGTTAGTGCCGAGCGTCCGATTTTCATGCAGAGAAGGGAGTTTCGCTCCAAGAAAGTTCGCAAGAGAAGGGTCGCGGGGTCTATGTATGCGGTAGTGCGCGCGGGGCGTAAGTACATAAACGCACCACAGGAAAACGGCGAAGAGCTTTACGATCTGACCGCAGACCCCGGCGAACTGAACAATCTGGCGACCTCGAGCCCCGGTTCTCCCGGAGGCGTGGCTGCCGGCTTGTATGCGAAAGAGCTTCTGGCGGCTATCGTCGAGCAGTGGCGCGAGCGTTTTGCCTTGAGACAGCGCGAGCACGCACCTTTGAGCAAAGCCGAACTCAAAGCCTTGCGGGCTTTGGGCTATGTGGATTGACCATCGCGGGCTTTGTCGCGATAACGACGATAACGATGGGAGCGCAAGCGACCCCGTTACCTGGATTGACGGCGGAGATGTTTTGCCTCTTCCCGGCTTGATTGTACTGGGCTCTCGTTGCTCCTGGATTCAGTCGTTCAACCTGCACGATCAATGAAAGCTCGTCGCAGAGCTTTCATTGATCGTGCAGGTTGCGTTTCAGGGTTTCTTGCAATGCCGGGTCCGCCGGTTACACTTGCCGGCGTGACGATTCGTAGGAGCCACCAACGTGAGCGCAGTTGAAGTAATCGAACCGGGCGAAGTCGAGCGTAGAATCCGCGAAGCGATTCCGGATTGCGAGGTTTCGGCGGTGAACTTGCACGATAGCGCCGATCATTTCGAAGTCACCGTGGTGGCCGAAGCCTTCAACGGCTGCTCGATCGTTGAACAACACCGGATGGTCTACGCTGCACTTGGCGATGCCATGCGGGCGGCCATTCATGCCCTGGTAGTAAAGACCTTGACCCCCGAGCAGTATCGCCGGGGTCTGCTCAGCGAAATAGAATAGGACACCCACAGCCATGCCCGAAGACATTTTTCAACGAATAAAAAGCCAAATAGAAGAGGCGAAGATCGTCTTGTATATGAAGGGGACGCCGGCGATGCCGCAGTGCGGATTTTCTCAAGCTATCATTTCGGCTTTGGGAGACGTCGGTAAACCTTATGTGGCCTATAACGTACTCGACGATCCTTCGCTTCGTGAAGGAATCAAGCAGTACTCCAACTGGCCCACGATTCCGCAACTTTACGTTGATGGTGAATTCGTGGGCGGTTGCGACATCGTGATGGGCATGCTCGAGAGCGGTGAACTCGCCAAGCTTCTCGCGGATAAGTAGCGGCCTCGAATTCGACGGCCGGCGGGCGAGGGAGCAGTTTTCGTGAGCCGGCTTTTTTCGGCGCAAGATCTCGATGCCATAGAATCCCGGGGTCTGACTCCGGTCGATTTGGAGCGGCAGTTAAGCTACTACCGCCGGCCCCCGAAGCATGCGCGTTTGCTGCGGCCCTGCCGTCCCGGCGACGGTATCCGGCGCTTGTCGGACCAACAGTGCGCCGCTTACGGAGCATCTTACGAAGGGGCCGGCTCCTCGCTTTCGGTGGTTAAGTTCGTGCCCGCTTCGGGTGCTGCCAGTCGCATGTTTCGCTCGCTGTCGGCGTTGCTCGGCCGCGAGGATATTTCCAGACGGCCGGCGCTGTTGGAAAGGGCTGAGGCCGGCGACGCCGACGCCGGCGAATGCCTTCGTTTTCTCGATAACCTGGAGTCCTTCGCGTTTTATCCGCAACTTCAGGATGCGGTGGAACGGTTCGAACCGAGCTGCGCTGTGAGTGCGGCCGAGTTGGCGCGTTCCGATGCTTTCCGCGAGTTACTGCGTGTTTTTCTCGATGCTCCGGGGCTTGCGTACGCCTCGCTTCCCAAAGCGCTGCTGGCCTTTCATAGCTATCCCGAGGGGCCGCGCACGGCTTTTGAAGAACACCTTGTCGAAGCTGCCTGTTACGGTGTGGGGCGCACCGGAGAACGCGGTTTGCACTTCACGGTGTCGCCCGAGCATGAGGGGCTGCTGCGCGAACTCTTGGACAACGCGGGGCCGTTTTATGAAGACCGTTTCGGGGTTCGTTATCGTGTCGAGTTTTCTGCCCAACGGCCCAGCACCGATTCGGTTGCGGTCGATACCAACGGCGAGTTGTTCAGAGACGACGACGGGGCTTTGTTGTTTCGCCCGGGAGGGCACGGGGCATTGCTTGCCAATCTCGGCGAGATCGATGCCGATCTGATTTTCATCAAGAACATCGACAATGTTTGTGTGGAATCTTTCGCCGGCGACACCTTCAAATGGAAGAAAGCCCTGGCCGGCTTGGCCTTGGAACTGCGCGACCGGGCCTTCGATCTCAGGCGTAAACTCGAGGCCGGTAACCGCGACGCCTCACTGCTTGCTGACTGTGTCGAATTCGTTCGCAACAACTTCGATCCGGCCTTCGAGGCTGGCGCTGCCGGTGCCGGCCGGGCGGCCTGGCGGAGCGACTTGATCGGCAGACTGCATCGTCCGCTACGCGTGTGCGGCATGGTCGCGAATACGGGCGAACCCGGTGGCGGGCCTTTTTGGACTGCGGGTCCAGAAGCTTCGCAGAGTGCTCAGATCGTCGAGGCCTCGCAGGTCGACGCTCACGACCCAGAGCAGCAACGCATTCTCGGCGCGGCCACACATTTCAATCCGGTGGATCTGGTCTGCTGCCCGCGCGATTTCCGTGGCCGGCTTTATGACTTGAACGAGTTTGTTGACCACGATGCTGTTTTCATCGCCGAGAAGTCGCATCAGGGCAGGCCGCTCAGGTCTTTGGAACTGCCGGGTCTTTGGAACGGTGCGATGGCGGGTTGGAACACCGTTTTCGTGGAAGTTCCGATCTCGACCTTCAACCCGGTCAAAACCGTCAACGATTTGCTCTCTCCCGCGCATAGAGCTGGCGTAAGCGTGTAGCTTTCGCCACGAGCTTTGATGAACAATGCAGGCTGGGACGGGCCTGCGCGGACGGGATCGTCGGAGACGATAGCATTGGCGGCAACGCGACGAGTTCTTATGAACAATGCAGGTCGAACCCCGCATGCGAAGGAAGATGGTTTGCGAGGCACTGAGTATACGCCCCCGCCGCCGGGGGGGTTGCGAGGGGTGTTGACGGTCCTCGGTCCGGGCCTGGCGATCGCGGCGACGGGCGTCGGCGCCGGAGATCTGGTAGCCGCTACGGTTGCGGGTTCGCGCTACGGTCTGGCCGTGGCCTGGGCGGCGCTTGCGGGAGCGGTGCTGAAGTTCACGCTCAACGAGGGTCTTGCCCGCTGGCAGCTCTCCACCGGCACTACCTTGCTGGAAGGGTGGTGCCGGCATCTGGGACGCTGGGTTCATTACATATTCCTGGTCTACCTGGTGATCTGGTCGTTCGTGGTCGGTGGCGCCTTGATCTCCGCCTGCGGGCTCGCCGCGCATGCCATCGCACCGGCGGTGTCGCTGAAAATGTGGGGAGTCGTGCATTCGCTGGCGGCGGTCATGGTGGTGGCCGCCGCAGGCTATGCTTCCTTCGAGCGGTTGATGAAGCTCTTCATCGGCATCATGTTCGCCGCCCTCGTTGGCAGCGCTTGTTGGATGGCACCCC
>JAJRWY010000033.1 GCA_024276575.1 Candidatus Binatota bacterium | reverse complement strand
GTCGTGGTTGCGGAGTTCAACGATCGGCGGTTCGAGTGGTATCTTGATCCACGGCAGGATGGTCTGCCGGTTGAGGCCGCGCTGTACCGCGGTGGCGAACTCGTTGGGAGATCAGAGACTACGTACGCTGAAATCGACGGGAGGTTGTTTCCACTCAGCGTCGAGTTCTACGGTCGCGACTCGCTTCGCCCCTATCGGGTTGTTGATGTGGATCGCGCCACGTTTGATAAGCCGTGGCATATGCAGTCCATAGGCCCCAACGATATCGGTGTTTTGTTCGGGACGCAGTTCTGGTCGTCGGAAGCGAATGGCGGTCCACTGTTTTGGGACGGGGCTGGGCTGTTGACTTAGACCGAATACTTCGATCTGGTCGAACTGTACGGCGTTCGTCCCGACCCCCTGATCGTGGAACTAATGGCTGAGATGAGTCGGACGACCGTCGAAGACTACCTTGAGTACCTCGACCAAACGACGGAAAGGCGACGGGAAGCCTATTTCGAGGAACATGGCGAGCGTCCCTGGTTGGACGTGCCGCTTGGGCGGGTACCTGGCGAGAAGGACGAGTGGGACGTCTACGTCGAGAAGTTCATTAAGGAGCACAAGCTGGTTCCGGCCGCCGTGAAGCGGGCTGAGGATATCCTGGATCGCAGCAAGAAGCTGAGGGATCGGTATGCTCGCAAGAACGCCTCCGAGATTCGTGAGGCCGAGCGAGACGGCGACGAGAAAAAACTGGCCCACTACAAAGGGATCACGAAACGCATCTTCGACGAAGTGCTCGTTCGCGCTCTCAACCGCCTGATCCCCAAGCCAGAGCAGAAGAAAGAGCCGACCGAAAAGGTTGCCAAGGATTCTGAATAAGAAGATGTCGAGCAGGACGGTCTCGTTACAGTAGCGCTGCTGCGAGCATGGTGATGTCGTCGCTTTGGGCGGCGGCACCGGCGAAGGCGGAGACGCGTTTGCGGACTTGTTTGATGATGGCCGTGGGGTTGGGGTCGGTTTGCTCGGCTAGCATCATCAGAAGCTGATCCGTGCCGAATGCGTTTTGGTCCATGTCCATCGCTTCGATGATGCCATCGGTGTAGCCGAAGATGGTGACCGGGGCTGCGCCGAGATCGACCGTGTTCGTGGCGAACTCCGCATCTTCTACGACGCCAAGCGGGAAAGTGGATTCGCCCTCGATCATCGTTGGAGGGGTGTCGTTGTGATGCATCAGTATTGGTGGACAGTGCCCGGCGCTGGCGTAGCACATCGTTCGTGATTCCGGATCAACCAGGAGGAGCAACGCGGTGATGAACTTGGAGGCGTCGGTGTTTCGGTAGATGAGGTTGTTCCAGCGTTTGAACAGCGCGCCCGGATCGTCCGTCTCGTCGATCGTCAACCGTACCGCCGCTTGTAAGTTGGCCATGAGCATCGCCGCTGCGACACCCTCGCCCGTGACGTCCGCCACCAGGCACCAGACGCGGCCATCGTCCCGTTCGATCACGTCGTAATAATCACCACTAACCCGAGCACCCGGCTCGTTGAGCGCCGCGACGCGAAAGCGATCCGTGTGAGGGAGCTCAGTCGGGAACAGGCCGGTCTGGATGCGGCGGGCCAGGTCAATGTCGTGGTTCAGCCGGGCCATCCGTTCCTGGTCGCGCATCAGGCGGCTGTTGATCAGCCCGATGCTAATCTGCTGGGCGATACCGGCGAAGAAATCGATGTCTTCGTCTGTGTAGGGGGTGGCCGTGCTCGTGCGATCGCCGTACACCACGCCGAGAATCTCGTCGTCTTGCTTCAGTGGTACGCACATGGCCGACCGGATGCCGTGTTGCACCATGCTCATGGTCGGGTCGGACGGTGCGCCGCCGGCGTCGGTGAAAATGGCGCGCTCGCCGTGTTCCAGGGCGCGGGCCAGCAAGGATCGGCTGATCGTCAGCTCACCTTCTGCGCCGCGCAGGTTGCGTACGACGGGCCAGTCGACCGCGCGATCGCTCTCTCGCTTGATGCCGATCGTGCCGCGCTCAAACTGCAACGTCTCAAAGCAGATGTTCATGGCCTCTTCGAGAAGATCATCACGGCTGCGCAGGCGCGTGAGCCTGCCGGTCAGGGCGTAGATCATCTCGAGCCGTTGCTTGGACAGGATCAAGTTCTTGTCGCCGCTTACGTATTTCGTTGCGTGCGATTCGGTGAGGTTGTCGGCGATGACTACGGAGGCCGCCGTGCTAGATGTGGCCGTAGCCTTAAAGACAATCAGCGTAGAGCCGACAACCACCCGGTCGCCATCGTGCAGCGTGTGGCTTCCTTCACAGGGGATGTCGTTGAGCAGCGTACCGTTCTTGCTGCCGAGGTCTTCGACCTGGGCGTTGTCACCTTGTGGTACAAACCTTGCGTGGCAACGCGAGGCGCTGGGATCGGCAATAGGGATATCGCAAACCGCATCGCGTCCCACAGTCTTTGGCGTGCGGCCAAGTTCGTGGCGCGTCCGGCGTCCGTCGGCGAGAGTAATGAGTAAGTGGCCCAACGTTGGAAACTCCATGTCGCTTTGGCGGGGCTTACGGTTTCCTGTTGGTATCGCCCCGGTCCAAGCGGACCCTATCCGCGACGCTTTCCTCTGGCAAGAACGCTTGCCCCGATGTGCTGCGGCTACGGCTTTGAATCGCAGGTGCAAACGAGCCGACGGCATCCGGGGCACCCGGAACCATACTTGGCTTGCAGTGCTTCGGTCAGGTTGACGTCGTTAATGTTGGCCAGCGTGACGAGCCAAGCGAACACGTCTGCGAACTCGCCGCACTTTTCTTCGTGCGTCCCCTCGCGCAGGGCTGATGCGAGTTCGCCGAACTCCTCGCACAACCACAAGAACGTCGCGGGGGTGCCGCGCTCGCGATCTTTGTCGCTGTACATGGTTTCGACAAGCTGCTGAAGCTCTGCGATTTCCATAGATAACTGCCTCTCGGTCATTCGGTCTTGGCGATTCGGCTAGACCAGCGTGCGGTAGTATTCGAGTGCCTGAGCCAGGCCGTCTTCGAACGAAACCTTCGGCGTGAACCCGAGCAGCTTCTTGGCTTGCCCGATGTCTGCACAGGAGTGCCGCACGTCGCCGGTGCGCGGCTCCAGGTGTTTGGTTGCGATGTCCGTGCCGATGGAATCGTTGATGGCACGGATCACCTGGTTGATGGTGATCTGTCCGCCGCAGGCGAGGTTGATCGACTCACCGCGTGCCTCGGGAAGCTGCATCGCCAGCATGTTCCCTTCAACGACGTTGTCGATGTGGGTAAAGTCGCGGGACTGCTCCCCGTCGCCATAAACTATGGGAGACTCGCCCCGAAGCAGCGCGACAGCGAACGCCGGGATGGCGGCTGCATATTGCCCCTTCGGGTCTTGGCGCGAACCGAAGACGTTGAAGTACCGAAGGCTGATCGTGCTGAGTCCGAAACACTCGAAGTGTGCCCGGCAGTAATGCTCTCCGGCCAGTTTCTGGACGGCGTAGGGGCTGAGCGGCTCGGGAACCAAGCCTTCGTGCTTGGGAGATACGGCGATATCGCCATAGGCGGAGCTGCTGGCCGCGTAGACAAAGCGGCGTACGTTGTTCTTGACGGCGGCCTGTAGCATGTGGAACGTGCCGTGGAGGTTCGTGTCGTGGCTGGCTTGCGGCGTTTCGACGGATTTGGGCACGGACCCCAAGGCCGCCTCGTGGAACACGCAGTCTATTCCCTCGCAGGCTTTGATGCAGGCATCCGCGTCACGGATATCGCCTTCCATGATCTCGATCTTACCTTCGAGGTGCGTCAGATTGTGGTGATGCCCCGTGCAGAAGTTGTCGAACACACGCACATCGTGCCCCAGATCGACAAGTTTGGAAGCCAGGTGCGAACCAATAAAGCCGCCACCGCCGGTAACAAGTGTTTTTGACATGTATTCATTCTACGCGAGCTTCGCCTGGGGGGAAGTGGGCTGCTCGAAACATTACCAGCTTGGGACGAACGCGCCGAGGGTTGCTACCTCACGACGGCGTGTGGGAATTAGCATGAGCCGGCATCTGGTTGACGTTTCACCCGGCGGGGGCGTAGACTCCGGACTTGCGGGGTGCCGTGCGTCTTCGGTCCCCCAAATGAGCGGCGTTACTGGAGCGGCGACATGCCAAGATTTCGCATCGGCAAGCTTGTGTTGTTCGCATTGGCTAGCGTGACTGCCGTGGGGTGCTCGTTGTTGCATCGAGACGGTGCGGTCTCTCGGAGTGATGCGCTGTCGCTATCGCTGCCGGCTCGCATAGAAATCGTCGATCCTTTTACGCGAATCAAGAGCCTCTCGGGTGGTGACGAGCCAGACGGAATCGAGGTCTTGGTCCAGGCGATTGGTGCTTTGGATAACCCGGGCCAGCTTCTTGTGGGTAGTGTCCGCGTGGAGCTGTTTGAGTTTATCGCTGGTAGCGCGAACAAGGCTGGGACGCGGCTGGAGCAGTGGCAGGTCCAGTTGGCGACGGATCGCCAACAGCGAACCCACTGGAACCGGTTGACCCAAATGTATGAATTCAAGCTCGGAGCAGACCTTACGAGCATTC
The DNA here is from genome assembly GCA_024276575.1 of Candidatus Binatota bacterium. Classification (GTDB taxonomy): domain Bacteria; phylum Desulfobacterota; class Binatia; order UBA1149; family CAITLU01; genus JAJRWY01. Next base: position 4,460 of record JAJRWY010000033.1, on the reverse strand, counting down.
CAAAATCAGAAAAGTACGTCCTCCGTGTGACCTTCACTTCGCCGCTTGGGCAGAGGCTTGAGGATGAGAGCCTCCTCTCTCGTCGGGCAGGCGGCCCGGGACGGCTTTAGGTCGCTTCGTGGAAGGTTTCTGGGTCGGTCTGGACGTTGAAGTCGTCCGTCGATAGGGTGTCTCCAGTCGGGTTGTGATTTTCCGGAAAGCAAGGAGGCTCGACGGCAATAGGCCCCGTTTCGTGCTCGTTGTTGCCGCCTCTTGATCGGGATGAAGTTGTGGCAGGGGGCAGCGTCGTCATTCTTGTAAGATTAGAGAGGAAGGCATGAAGTCTCATTGGTACACACGAATCGGAGCGGTCGTTGTCGCCTTTGTAGCTATGACTACAGCTTCTGCGATAGCCCAGGATAGCACGTCGGGTTCGAGTCTCTCGCTACGCGCTCCGGCGTCACAGTACGTCGGAGGTGGTGGCGGCTTTGGGTACACGTTGTCCGGTCCCTACTTCCTGCGTAGCGCCGACCCGGAGGAACCCGGTGACTATGATCTCAGGTTCAACTACAGTTTCGAGAAGACCGATCAGGGCGACACGAACGTGGTTGAGTTTGTGTTTGAATGGGGTATCGCCGAGGATTGGGAGTTCATTCTCATGGCCCCGGCCGTTTTCGGCGAGGGCGCGGTAGAAAGCAATGGCGACGCAACATTCGGCTTCCACACGCGGTTATGGCACGAAGAAGGTTTGATGCCGGCTTTCGCGGTCCGCAACTTGTTCCGGTTACCCACGGGCTACCACGGGCAGGGCATTGATTACACGCTCCGCGGCATCATGACTTGGACGTTGGCTGACACGACCCGCTTGCACTTGAATCCCTATTTTTCCACCGTGAGCGATCCTCGGGGCAACGAGGACAATTTCCAGTGGGCTATGGTGATTGGTATCGACCACCGCGTGAGTGACGATCTTCTTCTGATCCTCGATTACCAAAACGGCCGTTCGAGCAAGGGCGACAACGACCAGACGATCGAGTTCGGTGGTGACTGGCAGATCAGTGAAAGCGAGACGATCGGCTTTGGGATCGACTTTGATCTGGACGATTTCGGAGATGATTACGCTTTCCGTATCGGTTACATCATCGGGATTGGCGGTCCGCAGATCGGCGGCTAATGCGGTCCGGGTCCGATTTGGTGGACCGATAGAACGAGGCGGGGGCGGGCTCTTTGGTTCACCTAGTGTGAATTTCACCTGGATCTACGGGCAAGTTCGAGATTGTTCTTGCTTTGCGTGAGAAGGCGTGGTATGCTTCCCCGTTCTGGGGTAGGCCGCTCTCTGTACTTCGCGAGTTTTTGCAAACCCTTGTGAATAAGCTGGTTATGGTTGAAGTGAAGGGGCGGTCTTGGTTCAAACCGCGATCCATCGCTGCGGCCTATCGTTTAAATGGTGCGTACGCACTAATGTGATCCGGTGCGGCTTGTCGAAACGAAGATGAGCGTCGCTGGTGATGAACCGCCTTGTGAAATGGCCTACGTGATGGAACGACTCAACAACATTCGAAACATTGGTATTTCCGCCCACATCGATTCGGGCAAAACCACGCTGACTGAGCGCATGCTGTTCTACGCTGGTCGCATCCACCGTATCCAGGAGGTCAAGGGTAAGGATGGCGGGGCGACCATGGATTTCATGGAGCTTGAGAAGGAGCGAGGGATTACCATCACATCGGCCGCGACGACGGTCAACTGGGATAGCAAGGAAATCAACGTCATCGACACGCCCGGGCACGTTGACTTTACCGTTGAGGTGGAGCGTTCGTTGCGTGTGTTGGATGGTGCCGTGCTCGTGTTATGTGCCGTTGGCGGGGTTCAGTCGCAATCGATCACGGTGGACCGTCAGATGCAACGGTATCGTGTGCCGCGCGTCGCGTTCATCAACAAGATGGATCGGACCGGTGCTGAGCCGGCGAATGTTGTCGAGGAGCTTGAAAGCAAACTCAATCACGTCGCGGTGCCCATGCAGATCCCGATGGGTGGCGGTGACGATTTTCTTGGTGTGATCGATATCATCGAGATGAAGGCGGTCTATAACGATGGTGACCATGGCGAGACCATTCGCCGCGAAGCCGTCCCCGAGGCATACCAGGCTGAGGCGGAGCGTGCTCGCCAGGGGATGCTGGATACGGTTAGCTTGTATGACGACGAACTCATGGAGATCATGCTCGAAGGCGATGAGCCGACGACCGAGCAGATCATCGGTGCGGTTCGCCGCGTGACGCTTCGCCGGGAGATCACTCCGATCTTTTTCGGCACGGCCTACCGCAACAAGGGCGTCCAGGAACTTTTGGATGCGGTGTCGCGTTACCTGCCTTCTCCGATCGATCGTGTGGCCTATGGCTGTGACGCCGACAACGACGGTGCTGAGGTGGCAATCTCCGCGAATGCGGATGAGCCGACCATTGCGATGGCCTTCAAGATTAGTGACGAAACCTTCGGTCAGGTGACCTACACCCGCGTGTATCAGGGTACGATCGAACGCGGCAAGAGCTACAAGGTCGTGCGCGCGGGTAAGCCGCAGCGCGTGGGGCGCATCTTTCGGCTTCATGCGGACAAGCGTGAAGACATCGAGATGGCGCGAGCTGGAGATATCGTCGCATTGATGGGGATGGACTGTGTTTCGGGTGACACGCTGTGTCATGAAAGTGTGAACATCACGCTGGAGAGCATGCACTGCCCCGAACCCGTGATTTCCGTCGCGATTGAGCCGGAACGCAACGCCGACCGTGAGCCGATGTCCAAGGCGCTCAACCGGTTCATGAAAGAGGACCCGACGTTCCACACCCGCTTCGACGAAGAAGCGGGGCAGACGATCATCTCCGGTATGGGTGAGCTGCATTTGGAAGTCTACGTCGAGCGTATGCGCCGCGAATATAAGGCGAACGTGGTCGTCGGTAGGCCGAAGGTGCAATATAAAGAAGCCCCGACCGTCGAGACAAAATACAACTACAAACACAAGAAGCAGACCGGTGGTTCCGGACAATTTGCCCATGTGGTCGGTACGTTGATCCCCATGGAGGCCAACGGCGAGGCCGACTATGAGTTTGAGAACGTCGTCACGGGTGGTCGTATTCCGAGCGAATACATCTCCTCCGTCGATAAGGGCTTCCAGATGGCTCGGGCCAAAGGGCCGGTCGCTGGGTTCGAGGTTGTTGGTGTGAAGATGGTTCTCGAAGATGGCTCGGCCCACGCGGTTGACTCTTCCGACTTGGCGTTTCAGGTTTGCGCACGATCCGCGTTTCGTAAAGCTGTCCAAGACGCGAAGCCGGCTTTGCTGGAGCCGATCATGAAGGTCGAGATTGAGGTTCCGACTTCGTTCCAAGGTCCGGTCTCCGGCGACTTGGCCTCTCGTCGCGGCATGGTGACCGGCAGTGAGGTCAAGGGTAACGTCGCGATCATTACGGCCGAGGTTCCGCTGGCAAACATGTTTGGTTATGCGACTGACCTTCGGTCGATGTCGCAGGGCCAGGCGAGCTTCACGATGGAGTTCGCCAGCTTCCGACCGGCACCGAGGAATATTCAAGAAGAGGTCATCGAGGCACGCCGCAAGGAGCAGGCTGAAAAGAGCAAGACCAGCTAACAACTTCCGGAAGCCAAGGACGATTCTCAGGCTGAGCGCGATGGTATCGCGCTCGGCCTGTTTCTTTGGCTGCGTTTGGGCCGATAAACTTTTAGGAATCACCGAATTGGTTGAAGCTTCCCGAGGGTCAGTGGGGCGTTCGTTAGCGGCGGTGGTTGTGGCAGATCATAATAAGCGTTTCGGGGGTGGTTATCGCGGGTTGGCAGACGCCGTGGTGGTCTGAATGGTACCATGATTTTGGCGATCCGCTGCGCCGCCACTGGGGCCGTGTCGCCGTGCCGCGCTGGTGATGCGGTCAGATGGAATTGCGTTGCCGGTACAATGGCACAGTTGGGGAGACCGTTAGGCGTGCCGTTGGTTTGGTCGGGTGTTGTTATTGGAATCTGCTGATGTCTCAATATGACACGTCGCGTGCTGGACGCGACTCACCATTCCCTAAGTATCTGTTGGACGCCGGTGCGCGTTCTATTCTGGCAGAGATCGAGGCTGAGGGTTACCTCGTTGAATTGACGTCACCCGGTGCGGGGTCGGCCTGCGTACGGATTACGACGCCGGACGGGCACACCCGTGAGAAGATCGGTCGGCCGAACGAACTCGAAGTCGCGCTGCGGTCGATGGCGGCCGCGATGGGGCTTGAAGTGTAGCTCGCAGCGCCTCCTCCCGGTGGTCGCGGGTTCTGACGGGTACCTCATTCTTCGGGTACGCCCGCAGGGTGGGCGACGAGCTACCGTCGCAAGACTCAGTTCCCTTCGTGCCACCCCGTCAGCGATTCTGTCACGCATGCGGATCAGCCTTTGCCGCTCCATGCCCGTGACGATAGGCTCTGTGCCGGGTACCATCTGCC
>JAJRWY010000004.1 GCA_024276575.1 Candidatus Binatota bacterium | reverse complement strand
TGCTCGGAGAACACAATCGGGAAACTTACGCGACGCTGGCGGACATGAGCGACACAGAGTTCGAAGAGTTGCGGCGTATAGGCGTAATTTGAGCGTCCAGGCCAATGCAACGATCTAACCTTGATCAAACAAGCCGGAACGGATGATTCGCAGCGAAACCGGGCAGATAGCAAGGAACCCGAACATGGCAACACTTCCCCTCGAGGGCATACGGGTAGCAAATTTTGGTTGGGTCTGGGCCGGTCCGGTAGTGGGACAAACCCTGGGCTTCCTCGGTGCCGAAGTCTACAAAGTTGAATCGCGCGCCCGTGTGGATCTTACCCGCATGCTTCCACCTTTTGCCGGTGGATTGCGCGACCCCGACCGATCTTTGTCGAACCATGCTTGCTGGGCCGGCAACGGTAGCATCTCGATAAACCTCAAAGAGGAGGAGGGCCGGGAACTCGCCCGCGAATTCGTGTCGCACTGTGATGTGGTCATCGAGAACTTCGGCCCCGGCGTCATGAACAAGCTCGGCATAGGCTACGATGATTTACGCCGCTACCGCAAGGACGTCATCTTATTCTCGATGCCTGCCGCAGGACTCAACGGCCCTCTGGAGAAAGTGCGAACTTACGGACTGAGCCTGACCAGTTTGACCGGGTTGGACAGCCTCACCGGCTACCCGCAAGGACCGCCCGTGCCCGTGGAGAACGCTTTCTCCGATCCGTACAACGGCATAATGGGAGCTTTCGCGGTTATCACCGCGTTGAACTTTCGTAAACACAGCGGCAAGGGGCAACACATCGACTACTCTCAGCAGGAAGCCATCATGCAGATGGTCGGGCCGGCCTTCATGGACTATGAGCTTAACGGCCGTATCGCCGAACCGCAGGGGAACCGCCATCCCTGCGCAGCGGCCTGCCCCCACGGCGTCTACCCCTGTGCAGGCGACGACCGCTGGATCAGCATCGCGGTGGCCCGCGACGAGGAATGGCAGGCGCTGGTAAAGTCCATGGGCAGTCCCGAATGGGCATTGGTCGCAGGATTGAATACGCTGGACGGACGGCTCGCCGCGAGCGAAAACCTCGACGAAAACATTGCTCGCTGGACCCGCAGCTTCGACGATAGAGAGCTAGCCGAAAGCTTACAGAGGTCTGGAATAGCCGCCGCCCCCGTTTTAAACGTCGCAGATCTCTTGCACGACCCGCACTACCGTAGCCGCGGTACGTTCGTCGAAGTGCGTCATCCTCTCGGATTCAAAGAAACCATCTACGGAGCCTACGTGAAGATGAGCCGTAGTCCCGCAACAGTAGATACCGGCCCGGCCATCGGCCGCGACAACGATAAAGTGTTCAAGAATTTGCTGTCAATGACTGAGAAGCGCTACCGCCAACTAATCGAGCGCAAAGTCATCTACTGAACGGAGCAGATCCGTCTTGCTCAGATGCTATACTCGGAGCAGCCCAACAAACGGCTCATATTATCCGGCACCGGCGCCGCATCTTCGCCCTCTTCCACCGGGATGCGCCGGCCCGCGTAAGCCTCGCGCAAGACACTATCGGCCAGCAAAGCCGGCGGCACGGCATCATGGACACGCCCTTTGTAGTTCCAGACGCGGCAATAAACGTCTGCGCCGATACGCCGCGAACAGTCTTCGCAAAAGCTCTCCGCTATCTCTCCCGCGATATCCCTTCCGCCGACTCTCACGGTAGGAGACGACACAAATCCCAGTTGCTGCGCTTGATCCTCGTCACGCACCAGTATCTCTCTGAGTTCTACGGAGACACCCACCAGATCGAGAACCGGCCCTAATATACTTAGAGCCTCGCGAAGATTTTCCAGGCTCTCTCGAGAACGCCTGCAACTCTTCATATCTACATAGAGAAACTCTATGCCTACGGAATGCGGCGCCTGGTATCCCGGACGCTCGAATGATCTTGATTCGAGACGGTGGCGCGGCTTCTCGCGGTCCCCCACTCTCAAAGCCGGACGAAGCTCCCTAATCCTCTGCAACACTCGCTCGTGCTCTGGAATCTCTTCGAAAACACCGGCGTTGGTGTACTCGACGGATCCGTCCACGACTACCTCGAAGATTCCACCGTGGCCGGGACGCAAACCGGGACTCACCCCGAATTCGGCTTTTATGGCCGCGGCAAGTGCCGACGCACGGTCAAGATGCCCACGTTCAACGCAATAGGTTATGCGGATTTCCAAGGGCCACCTCTATCTCACACCCACGCTTCGCTCACGTGTACACTCCGTCGCATACTGGTCCGGTTCACACGCACTCCCGGCGCCCGTATGTGTCCGCTGCTCACACATACTCGAAGTGAACGCCCCGGACAGTCATAATAGCTTCTCCCCCGCGTTGACTCAGTTTACCGCCATCACCGCCCAACACATAAACCGCAGCCTTTGCGTTAGTCAAGACGCAACGGGCTAACGCCCGTCGTGAGCGGCCGGCCCGCCGCGCTCGCCGTCATCGCGTCCGATCATGTCGGTCCGCTCCACGCGTTTGATACTCATCAAGCCCTCCTCCCCCGACGCCCCGAAGCCGGGTAGCCTGAGCGAAGTTAGCACAACCCGCTCACGAGGGAGGAGAAGAGCCCATGAGATTTTACAGCAAACAACATCAATACTACCCGGCAACGCGTGCGTTTGATTGGACACCAGCTCCCTTTGCGAACAAGACGACCGATGCCGACCGCGGCGTCGGCGAGCGCTGCCCCTTACCCGAGCCTGGAGATAACTGCCGACTGTCGGCGTATACATTGAGTAGGACGGAATGAGGGGACATATGAGTTTCCAGGACGCATGGCCACGGCCGTGCCAACCGCGGCGTCTTCGGATGCCGGGCGAGAGAGCCTTGATAAGTGTCAATGAATCCGTCCCTCACAACACCTCCAGCAACTCGGCCACTACTTGGAGTTGTTCGCTTTGTTCTGCGCTGAGTTCGATAACGTCGTAATCGGGGTTCTGCGGCCGGAGTTCGATTCGCACGTGGCGCCAGCCTTCCTCAGTTTCGATCTTCTTGCTGAAGTATCGCTTTACAGTGAAGCGCTCTCCCGATTCCGGGTCGACTGAGTTCCGGAGTTGAACCAAAACGATCTTGCTCTGACGTGTGCCTTCTACGGGACTACGGAATAGGCAATAGGATCCGTCAGGGATCCTCGGTTCCATCGACTTGCCGACGACTTGGGCTACAAACATGCCGGTGCCGAGCTTACGTCGGACCTCAGGCTCCACCCAGCCTTGCGGTTCGACCATCTGCTCCTCGCCGAAAGCCCCGGCGGCCGCCTTCAGGGAGTAGAGCGGGACGCAGGTCTTGAAGCGAGATTCCTCGCTAGGAACAACGAGGCGAAGCCGGCTTTCTTCGCGACCGCCGGCTTCATCTTGCGAGGCACGGAACCACTCGGCCCCGGAGCGAAGCTCACGCCGAATCGCATCCTCCCGCAAATATCCGGCAAGCCGGCGGAAATTCCTGACCATGGCATCTTCATCATGCAAGTCGCTGACCGCGATCTCGATGACGTCGTAGCCGTTGTTGCGGAGCCAACTACGTATTTCCCGGTCTTTGTGTTCGGTTTCCCGATTGCCGTGAATGTGTTTGCTCAGTCCGTCGAGATAAATGCACACTCCTTCGTCATCCTCGTGATAGTCGGCGCGGTAGATCACATCAGGAGTCGTCGTGCCGATAGCCTGATCCAGCCGCAGTTGCTCGCCGCGGATTCCCTCCCCGAAGCCGGCTGCAAGCAGGAGATGGCGCAGTCGGCGTTCTGCCTCGTTGACCGGCTGGGTTTCGGTATCCGGCTCCTGGGCAGGCTGCTTCGACGGAATGTCGTGGCCTTGCGCAAGCCGCCGACCCCAGGAATCGAGCCTTTCCAAGGCAAGGTGGCGATCCAGGTGCTTGTGGTAGAAGGCATTGCGGAAGGTCTGCATGCAGTCGATGCAGGAGCTTTCGCAGGCGGAGGGGCACTCCCCGACGATCTCCCGGGCCACATCGACCACCTCCTCAAAACGTTCGCAGATCCGGTCCAACAATCCTGATCCTCCGGGCATGGGGTCCCAGAGAATACCATCGACCTCTTCGCGATCGGTGTGGCCGATCACCAGGATTTGCAGAT
>JAJRWY010000316.1 GCA_024276575.1 Candidatus Binatota bacterium | reverse complement strand
GACATCCCCGTCCTGGTCGCCGGCCTGGCGGCGCTGGCCCGGTACAGCATGTTGGCGCCGCCCGAGCATCCGGTTCACGCCATTGGTAGGCAGGACTGGAAAGCGACCCGTGGGCGCCGCAGGATTGACGAGGTGTATGAGCCTGACGCCGAGGCTCAGGAGATCGAGGTGTGGAGCTATCGCCCAGCCCTTCTCGCCGCCGACAACCAGGTTGATCCGTTGTCCCTGTTTCTCTCGTTGCGCGACAACCGGGACGAACGGGTCGAGGCAGCGCTTGAGGCGATGATGAAAGCACTCCCATGGTAACTGGACTAGACGTCTTCCGCGCGCACTTCCGCGACTACTCTGACCGCTATCTGCTGATCGGCGGTGCCGCATGCGACTTGCTGATGAGCGCCGCCGGCGCCGCTTTCCGCGCGACGAAGGATCTCGACATTGTCCTGTGCGCGGAAGCGCTGGACTCGGCGTTCGTAGGCGCGTTCTGGGAATTCGTGCGGGCAGGGGGATACGCCGTTCAGCAAAAATCGACTGGCAAGAAGCAGTTCTATCGCTTTCAGAAGCCAACGACTTCGGACTATCCGTTCATGCTGGAGCTCTTTTCACGTGTGCCCGACGCGCTGGAAATCGCCGCAGGCAGCCACTTGACGCCGTTGCCGATGGAGGCAGAGGTTTCCAGCCTCTCCGCTATCCTGATGGATGACGACTACTACGCCTTCATCCAATCCGGCAGAACAGAACAAGACGGCTTGCCGGTAGTTGGGGTCGAACACTTGATTCCGCTGAAGGTCCACGCCTGGCTCGACCTGACCCGACGCAGGGCGAGCGGTGAGTCAGTGGACAGCAAATCGGTCAAGAAGCACAAGAACGACGTCTTCCGGCTCTATCAGATCATTGACCCGGATGCGGTGCCCGTCACTCCCGACAGGGTGAGAAACCACCTTCGTGACTTCATCGACGCTATTGCTGCGGAGGGTGTCGATCTGGTGGCGCTCGGCGTCCACGCTGGCTCGCTCGATGACATCTTGAGTAGCCTGCGGTCGTTGTACCAGGTTGATTAACGTCTACCGCCTCCGTCTGTATCCGCAGCATACGATGAGCCAGCGAAGATCGTGAGGGAACGGCCCGCGAAGAAAACGGGATGGTGTTCCTTGGCTACGCTTACGCCCGACTACTCGCTCAAAGCAGAGGAACGGCGTCGCGGCTACGGTTCCTTCCGAACGGTGGTTTGCAATCTCCATGCTTTTTACAGGGACATGTTGAGCTCAGCCCTCGGGGAGCCCGTCCGCAGGCCCCGCCGGCGGCACACCCTATCGGCCGCCGCCGGCTCGCTTCGCTCGGCATGGGCGAGCGACGGCCGACAGGGTCCCGAGCCGCAGGCGGTCGGCGAAGTCTTCTTGGTGAACAGCGAAACGACGCTCGTTTGCCCTGAGATTTCCGCAAAGGCGGCGCACGGTTTTTTCTGCGCTCGGCCGAACCTTGAGGGTGGGCAGCTTTCGAAGACACCGTCACGAGCGAAATCGAGATTCTGCCGGTTGCAAAGCCGTGCCGATTCGTGGCATGCTCGGGGGATGGATACCTTGGGTACGAACACCGACACCGCGGAGGAGCTAATCGCTTTTCGTGCTGCGTTGGCTGAGAACGTGGCTTCCGTCGTCGATTCGCTGGAAGCCATTGGCGAAGAACTGGCCGTGTCCGATGAGCGCGAGCTGGCGAGTTTCTTTGAAGACGTCGCAGCAGCCGTGCGGCTGTTCGTAGCAACTCGAACAGTAGGCCAAGTTACTTTTCCAACCAAATCCATGATCAATCCGTCAAGTGGCTTGTTCGATGTGGATGTCGGCTGGCGCTGACGGTCACCGCTCTCGACTCGCCGAATCATCGCACGCGCGCGATCTTCATCCGCTTGCGACAGGAAACGCCAGAGCGCTTGGCGAACCACGGTAGCGAACAAACCACACGGATTGCGCGTGGCCACCCGCAGCGCATGCTGGGCGGCGGCAAAGAACTGTAGCCGCGATGCTGGGCAATCCGCGAGGAGGCCGGCATCGACCGCCTGGCGAAATCGATACATCAGCCGGTCGGAATCGCGCAGCTCTTTCATCGACAATGACCGGAGCGCGTTCGCCCGACCGGTTACAGAATTTGGTTGGCGCGCCACAGGCACCACGGGCGGTTCTTGGTTCTTGGGATCCGTAAGGAGTTCTTGTTTCTTAATAGTGGGTGACAATCCGGTGCCATTCACGGTCCGGTGGGGTGGCAATTCGGCGTCGCCACCGGACCACTGCGCGTTCACCTGTACGACCGGGCCGTATCGTCGTGTCCACCTGTCAGATGCACGCTCCTTTTCGATCCAGCCGAGCGACGCGACGTTTGCAGCGGCCCGTTTCACCGTTCGGGCGTGTAGGTCAAAGAGTTCTGCAACGAAGCGTATCGAGCAGCGGCCACGTGACATGAACTGGCCGCCGGCACGCAGATGACAACAGCGAATCGTGACGCCCAACATGTAGGCCGCGACGGCAGTCGACCCCTTGGATGTAAGGTAGCGTAGCACTTGGCGAGGCACAGGTATTGTGCCGCGGCGCCGGGCGCGGCCAGCCATGGCGCCGGCTTGTCGGCTAAGTTCCGTGCGTGCTTCCAGTTCAATCATGCCATCATCCTGTCGCAGTAGGCCAACTCGTTCAAGCTGCGCGAGGGT
>JAJRWY010000315.1 GCA_024276575.1 Candidatus Binatota bacterium | reverse complement strand
CACGGTCATGGGAATTGCAGCGAGGCATCTCGTGGCCGATCGCTTCAGCCTTCACCGGTTGGACCGCGACCTGACGAACTTGTACGACGCGATGCTTGGTGCTCGTTCGTCTGCTAAACCGACCAAGAAACAATCCACCACCCCATCGCGGCAATTGATCGCACCTTAAGCGATCTTGGTGAGCGTCTTTTTCGGAGGGGTCTTGGCCTTGGAGGCCGCCGGTTCTTCGGCGGCGGCTTGTTCGCGTTCCGCAGCCGGTGCCGGTGAATCCAACACGTCGGAATCACTGGCCGTGTTGATGTGGTCTGCCTGCTCGGCGACCTTTCGGTAACCGAGATACTGGATGATCTCAAACACCTCAGACCAACTCGGGAAGGGTCGCTCGTTGATGCGTTTGTAATCATCGATGGCCATGATGAACTCGAGCAGCTCGCCGGATATTTCACCTTCCTCAGCTGCCCTTCGCACCTCGCCGCGTCTGCGTCCGGGTCCGCGCCGTCGATCCATACCCGCGCGACGCCCCGCAGTCGAGCTGCGTCGATCGTTCGCCTTACCCTTGCGCCGTTCCGGCCCTGTGTATTCGGTGGTCATACCAGGGGCATCGGAAGCCGGGGCACGTCGCTTGAAATCACCCATGCGACGCACCAACGGCTGGGTTAGTCGACGCTCTTATCGGAAAACGTGACGTTATCGGCATCACGACAGCAAAAAGAAACACGCAGTCCATATCGAGCGCAACGGACGCTGGCTCAGCCTTAACGCTTGGACACGCGCCCGTTAGAAACGCTGCCCGAGGAAGATCAGAAGAAAACCGATGATGACGGCGTTAAACAGACTGGAAGAGAGGAATTCAGTAAAGAGCATTTCGTTGCCTTTCCATAAGCTAAGTTTTCAAAACGTCGGGCCGGTCAAACGCATGACCAACCGGCGGCAGCCGGGGCTAGTGCTGCGACGTTTCCGTTTCTTGATCGACCGGCACCAGCCCGCTGCGTTGCATGTTCTCCGTTATGCAGCGCGCATCCATAAAATGCAAGAGGTAGTCGGGGGAGCCAGCCTTGACACCGGTACCGCTAAGCCGGAACCCGCCGAACGGCTGGGCGTCCACCTGAGACCCGGTGATTCTTCGGTTGATGTACAGATTGCCCACAGCGAAATCGCGCCGCGCCTGTTCGATGTGCGCCGGGCTACGCGAAAACACACCGCCGGTCAGTGCGTAGCGGGTGTTGTTCGCAATCTCTATGGCGTGGTCAAAGGTCTTCGCACGCATCACGGCCAGCACCGGCCCGAAGACCTCCTCCTGAGCCAATCGCGAGCGCGGATCCACATCGGCTATGACGGCCGGCGCGACGAAATAGCCGTCCTCACATTCGGCGGGCAACGGCACCTCGACAAGCAGCCGCCCCTCGCGTTTACCCAGCTCGATAAACTCGGTGACGCGGTCTTGTGCGGCCCTGTCCATAACCGGGCCGACCAGTGTCGATGGTGCCTCCGCCGGTCCGATGACGATGCTTTCCACGGCTTCACGAAGGCGATCGAGGAAGACCTTGTAGTTGCCTTCGACCACGATCAGCCGGCTGCAACTGCTGCACTTCTGCCCCGCGAAGGCGAAGGTCGATTCGATCACGGCCTGCACCGCGCCGTCGATATCGGCATCGTCGTCCACGATGATCGCGTTCTTCCCGCCCATCTCGACGATCATCTTCCTGATGAACGACTGACCGGAGCCAACCTCCATGCCGGCGCGAATCACCTGCGTACCCACGGCTTGCGATCCGGCAAAGGCGACGATGTTGACGTGGTCATGTTCCACGAGGTGCGTGCCGATGGTCTCCCCCGCACCGGGGACGAAGTTGACCGTCCCGCCGGGAAAGCCGACATCGTGAAGAATCTCGATGAGTTTGGCCGCCAAGACCGAGGCCTGCTGCGCGGGTTTGATGACCACCGTGTTTCCGGCGGCCAAAGCCGCGCTGGTCATCCAAGACAAAATCGCCAACGGGAAGGCCCACGGAGAGATCACGGCACACACGCCCTTCGGAGTGTACGTCAGCATGTTGTCCTCTCCGGGGATATTGCGCAGGCGTGGGCGCGATTCGATCCGCTCGATCTGGTCCGCGTAGTACCGCCAATGGTCCACAGCCTCGGTGACGTCGCCGTCGGCTTCGCGCCAGGGCTTTCCGACTTCAAGCACCATGGTCGCGGCCAACTCGAACCGCCGCATCTCCAACCGGTCGGCCACCTTGCGGCACAGGTCCGCACGAACCGCAGCCGACGTGTGCCGCCATGTGACAAATGCTTTTTGCGCCGCCGCAACGGCGCGATCCCCATCGGCCGTGGAAGCCTGACACACATGACCGATGACCTCTGCCGGTCGCGACGGGTTGAGGGTCTTGAAGGTTTGCTCCGTGGTCATCGGTGCGCCGTCGAGCATGAGGGGGTAGTGCCGCCCCAGGTCGCCACGCACATAGCTGAGTGCGCCGGACATCTTCTCTCGGTTTTCGGCGATGGCAAAGTTGGTGTGCGACGCATTGGTAAACGTGGACATCGGCTCCTCCGGATCGGAGTTTTGGTAATCACGTGCGGCCAGCGGCGCGCTGGGTGGGCGGGCCTCGGCCGGGTCGGCGAGAAGACGCTCATGCGCGCCGCGATCACCGAAACTCTGCTTCAAAAAACCTTCGTTGGATGTGTTTTCCAGAAGGCGACGAATCAGGTACCCCATACCGGGCATGAGATCACCATAGGGACAGTAAACGCGAACGCAGCAGCCGAGGTCGGCCATCGCCTTTTTGAGTGGGTCGCCCATGCCGAACAACATCTGGACTTCATAATGCCGCGTTGAAAGCCCTAGCGATTCGGCACGCGCGTAGATCGTAGCCAGCGACCGCACGTTGTGGCTGGCGAATGCGGGCCGAATAACGTCCGCGTGTTCCAGCATCGTCGTGACCATACGTTCATAGCAGGCATCGGTCTCCCATTTCTGCGTCCAGACCGGCGGCGGTTTGTAGGCGCGGACGGCGGCGGCCGTCTCCGCATCCCAGTAGGCACCTTTGACCAGGCGAATCGCAAACGGGTGTTCGCGCTGCGCACGCCAAGCGAGCATACGCTCCAGATCACGTTCGCCATCCACAAGGTACGCCTGCAACACGATGCCGACATCATGCCAGTCGCGAAACTCGTCCTCCATCAAGACTTTCGTGAAGACGTCGAGCGTGAGATCGCGGTATTTTGACGACTCCATGTCCACGTTGATGAAAATGCCCAACTCGCGGGCCTTGCGAAACAGGGGGCGCAAACGCTGGCCCACGTTCTCCAACGCACGGGTCGGATCAATCGCATCGAAGTGCGGGTCGAGACCGGTCAGCTTGATCGAAAGGTTGATTCGCGGCATGAGACCGTGGGCGTCTTCATCGAGCCGGGGTGCGCCTTCCCAACTTCTTGCGAGCGGCGCGAGTCGCTCCATCAGATCGTGGTAGACCCGCGCGTAATGATCGGCGCACTGCCGGCTCGTGGTGAACTCACCCAGCACGTCGAGCGTGAACGCCATCTGATCGGCGCGAAGTCCGGTGAGCGTCTTGAGCACACTGGGTACGTCATACCCCGTGATAAACCGACCGGCCATGATACGGGCACCGAACTGGGTCGCCCGGCCGAGCACGTCTTCACGCAGCGTTTGCAGCGGACCAGGGGCAAGCAACGCGTGGGCGACCTGCGGCAGGTCTACATAGCGTGGGTCGAAATACTCGCGTAGGTGACGCATGACGTCGGCGTGGCTTGTTAACGCGGGGAGGCAATCGACAAACTGAAACGCCCGCGTGCGCAGCGCCTCGTCGCCGTCGAGCATCTGCATGCCGGCATCGAGCCACCACACCTTCTGCCAGAGCTTGGGCTTGGCCTGCTCCGCCAGTGCGAAAATCTTACGCCCGACATCACGCACGCGCAGGTTGAAGGAATGAGGGTGACTCATGAACTTGACTGCTACTATTGGCTACGATACCGGCGTAGCGCCGCACCGTTGGCTATTCCTTCACATCCACCACCACACGCGGCGTCAGAAACACAAGCCGCGCCGCCGTAACCGGTAAGTGCCAGATCCTTGACACCGCTCGACGGTACAGCGCCATCTGAGATCGGTAACGCTCGACCCGCACGGCCACGTCGCCCTTCTCCACAGCATCCGTCTTGAAGTCGATCACTTCCACGCCGTCCGCGACGGGCAGGATACCGTCAACCACGCCGCGTACCAAGACGAAATCGTCGTCGGGTGCCGCGATGCCGGAATCAAAGTAGCTCGGGGGCTCGGCCGTCACGTACTGGAACTCACGTCGATAGTCAGTGCCGGCCGTTCGGATGGCTTCCGCAAGCGGCGTCTCCACGAACCACACGAGCGCAGCCACGTCGAGCTCGTCGCGATCCCCTGCCCGAAGAATACCGGCTTCGACCAAACGCTGTAATTCGGCTTCCACCCCCTTGGCGTCTTGAGCGACCGCAAAGTCCAGGTGTTGCAACGCGCGATGGGTGATGATGCCGCGCTGCGAGGCGGAAGTTGACGCCGCTTGCTCGTACTTCGACGGCGGCATCTCAAACGCAGGTGGCGGCGTCTCTTTGGCGGGGGGCAACGAGGCCGCAACCATCGGAGGTTGCGGCGCTCCGGTGAAATCGTAGATATCCTTATGCTGGCTCGCGGCCACGGTCGCGTGAACCGAGGTCGTAGGGAGGTACGGGTAGACATAGTCAAGCCGCGCGCGGACGGCCGCAGCCGTGTCATCATTGGCATCCGTCGGCTCTGCGCTAGGCAGCGCCGCTAGCGCCGCGACGGCGCGACGCCCCGCCTGAGAGCCAGTAGCCTTACAGTGCGTCGGACTCTGCCATGCCAACATCATATCCGGCGTATGAGCCTGAACGGAGAATGACCCGCACGCATCAGCGTTGTTGGCTTTCGCGTTCGAGCGGATGATACCGATGGCGGAAACAAGCCAATCCAGCGGCGTCTTGGCCGGCCCGAGCGATTGGGAAGAATCGCGACCGTCCCGCCGCTTTTCGATCTCTTTGGCGGCCGCCTCGGCCTCGCGGCAAGACCCGACCATCACAAGTCGATCCCGCGCCCTTGTCATGGCTACGTATAAGATACGCAGCTCTTCCGCGAACGATTCGCGCTCGTCCTCGTTGGCGACGTTGACGTAGGCAGCCGACGGGTATTCGATCATCCGTTCGACGTCGATAACACGCAAACCCAACTTGGCCTTGGGTTGGTGGATCATGCGACCCGTTCGATCACCCAGGTTGAACTTGCTGCCGAGCCCGGCCAGGAACACGACGGGAAACTCAAGCCCCTTGGATTTGTGAATAGTCAGCACGCGAACGACATCCGCAGCTTCACCCACGGACGACGCCAGAGGCACCTTGTCATCCGCCTCGATCATGGCATCGACAAAACGCAGAAACCGGTGCAACCCCTGCCGGCGGAACGAGCCGAACTTTCGCGCGAGATCATGTAGCTTGAGAAGATTCGCCCGGCGCTTCGAACCATGGATCATGCCGGAGACGTGGGCGATGTGTCCAAACTCGCCGTAAATCTTCCAGAGCAGATCGGCGGGCGGGCGGCGGTGCGCCTCAACGCGCATACGGTCGATCTGCCGGCAAAACGCCGCGACCCGGTCCCGAAGCGCCTCTTGATCGCCCTCGCCGGCGTAGCGGCGCACCACCCGGTGGTAGTCATCCTGTTGATCCAGTAGGCGAATCGTCAGCAGGTCATTCTCGGAAAAACGATGCCCGAACACGCCGCTGCGCATCACGGCTGCGAGCGGGATGTCCTGTTGTGCGTTGTCGAGCAGCTCGAGCGCCGCCAGTACGTCTCGAACCTCGACAGCCGCGAACAACGAGCCGCCGACGTCCGCATGCGCGGGAACCCCCATCGCCGAAAGCATCGCGGCGATACGCTCTGCGTTGGTCTTGGCCGCCCGCACGAGCACGGCGATATCGCCGTACCGCAGCGGTTCGGCGTCGGTGTCATTTGGCGGAGTCTGCATCCATTCTTGGATGCGCCGCCCGATCAGCCGCGCCTCACGCTCGATGGCCGACCACTCTTTCGGGTCATCTGAGAGCAGGGTTTCCGGTTCCGGCTCCGCCGCGTCATCGGTCTCCGTATCCCCCTCTTCCGAGTCACCTAAGTTTTTCCAATCCCGTTCGAGCAGGTGCAACTCGATCGGTGCCGGGGGCTCATCCGGCTCGGTGCGCCCCGGATGAAGCTCGGCCTCCGCGTCGTATTCGATACCGCCGGTGCCGCACGGCATGAGCAGGCGAAAGACCTCGTTGATCGCTTCGAGCAGGTGCGCGCGACTCCGGAAGTTTTGCTGAAGCGAGATAGCTTCCCCATCCGCGCCGGGTTCACGAAACTGGTGCAGCCGTTCCACGAACAGCGCCGGTGCCGCGAGACGGAACCGATAAATGCTCTGCTTAACATCCCCCACGACAAAAAGATTACCCGATCGGGTGTCGTCGGACTCGTGCGACACGAGACGCAGGATTTCCTGCTGAAGCGGGTTCACGTCTTGGAACTCATCCACAAGGACATGGGCGAACCGCTTGTGCAGCTCCAACGCGATGCGCGATGGTTTTGCTGGACCCTGCGGCTTGGTTGGGTCCGGCGCTTCTCGAAGAAGACGATGCGCGAAGCGTTCCAAGTCGGAAAAATCAAGCACGTTAAGCTCACGCTTTCGCGCAGCGTAGGCCTCGGCAAAGCGCCGAACCAGCGTCGTAAGCGTCACAACGAAGGGTGCGACGGCGCGTAGTCCTTCGCGCCACGCTTCGATCGAAAACAGCGCGTACCGGTCTTGCAGCCGTTTGCCGAACATCGCTTTGACATCTTTCAACAGCGCACGCGCGATCGCAACCTCTTCCTTGATCTGCGGGTCTTCATCTCTCGATAGGGGTGGCGATCGCTCGCTACTGAACTGATACTCCTTGATGGCCGTACCGACAGCGGCGTAGACGCTTAGTTGGGTGGTTGGCAACCCCGAAAGCCACTTCCGTAGGCTATCGGCATGGCCCTGGATCTTTTCTCGGGCCGCGATCGAGGCACCGTGTGTACATTTCATGCCCGAAAGGACACCCTCGCAGTGGTTGATCTGCCGCTGCAATTCCTCCGGAAGCGTAGACAGCAACTCCAAGATGATCTCGTCACCATGCGCAATGGGCAGGGAGCCTGCCTCATCGAGCCAGCCATCGGGGTCTGGGAGCGACGTCGTAAACTCGAACAGCTTCATGACGAACTTGGCGATGTCGCGGTCTTGCCCGAGGCCGTAAACGTCCACCAGATGCCGAAAGGCTTCGGGCAACGTGGGGGTTTCTTCCGTGTTGGCCTCGCAGGCCCCGCCGCCCAAGTCGCGGGTCTGCCCCAGCGACGGGTTGGGCTTGGGCAGCTCCCGATAGAGACCCTCGAAAACGCCTTCGAGAACCTCTCGCTTAATCAGGCGCGACTCATGCTCATCCAACATGGCACTCGACGGGTCGATCCCGGCTTCGTTGAACCAGCGCCGCACAACCCACAGGCAAAACGAGTGGATCGTGGAAATCTGCGCCGCGTCCGATAGTGCCACCTGCTCCCGAAGCCGCGGCTCGTTGGGCCTCTCTTGGGCACGGGCCCGGATGGCGTCCACAATGCGCGAGCGCATCTCAGCGGAAGCGGCTTCCGTAAAGGTGAGCACGAGTAGCGCGTCCACATCACAGCAAAACGGCACCGGCGCGTCACACACGAGATAAGCGCAGCGCTGCGCGAGCACGGCCGTCTTACCGGACCCCGCGGCCGCCGTCACGATAATACTGCGCCCTGTGGTCTCAATCGCGCGTATCTGCTGCGGCGTAAACGGTATGGGTGGCATAACGCGAAAGATTATAACCGCCCCGCCACCCGCTGCACGCAACCCGCGATAAGGCCGCTATCCGGTCCGGGGGATACTTTAGAAGAAACTTCTCACATTTGATCGCGCCGCAACGCTCGGGCATATCGTACTTTCATCCTGGAGGGGAAAGAAGCACAGCAGGTTGTGGGGTGCGGTCGTCGCTGTCGTTTGCCAAGGCGGCGCGGCGTCGACCGTCTCCCTGCGACCGCCTTATATTTCGGGGGGAGGGCATCCGGTTAGGGGACCGGCTTGCGCGATTCCCGGCCGGAGCGAGGGGGAAAGAGCTGTGCTAATCGAACGCGCGGTACGAGCACCGCTAACGCGGTGCCTCGGCTTTATCGGCACTTGTTTTCTGACGGGGTGTGGCAGCGGAAGCCTGTTCTCACGAAACGACGGGCAACGATCGACGCTCAGTCTATCGACCATCGACCTGAACGGCGTGGATACGCTGGTCGAGTCTGATCTGAACGGTGAGTTTGAGCAGGCCGACCGGGTCGCCATAGCCGCCGAGCCGGTCATCATCCAGGGCAGCATCGATTCGAGCGACGACGTAGACATCTACGACCTCGGCCCGGTCCAGCCGGGTGATTTGATCTTCGTCGAGATGACCACCCGTGGCGCGCTCGACGGTGCGATCGCACTGTTTGACGACACCGGCTCCGCGCTGTTGATCAACGATCACCGCAACGTCTACCTCGGCGTCCGCGAGCCGTTCATCCAAGCCACTATCCAACACGCCTCGGAAAACTGCTATATCGCGGTCTCGGCCACGCCGACCTACCGTGACTCCGGCACCTATACGCTGTTGGCAGCCAAGGAACCCAGCACCACACCCGAGAGGAATGCCAACACGGTGTTGTTGGTCTTTGGCGGTGCTCAGAGCGTGAGAATCGGAAGCCGCACCGCCGTAGACGTACCGCCGCTAGACACAGGTGACATCTCATCGTCGTTCGACGGTATGACGGATGAAATCGTGGCGGATGTCGTCGCGCTCATTCGCGAGGACTTCGAGGCGTTCGATATTACAATCGTATCTTCGAGCGAAGGGGCCACTTTCGAGACGGGCATGTCACGTCTTTTCTTTGGCACCTACGATGCAGCCCTGCTCGGCGTGGCTGAAGGTGTCGATGAGTTCAACGGAGACTCACAGCAAGAGGCCATCGTCTTCACGGACACCTTTGGGGCATTCCAGAACGTCGATCCTTCGGCCGAGGAAATCGCCCAGGCGCTCGCCAACGTCGCCAGTCACGAGATCGGACACCTGCTCGGACTGATCCACACGCAAGACCCAACCGGCATCATGGACGTCACGGCCAGCCTCCGACAACTCATGCTGGACCAATCCTTCTCAAAATCACCGATCTACGAGCTTGTTTTTCCGCTTGGACTACAAGACGCGATCACCTACTT
>JAJRWY010000314.1 GCA_024276575.1 Candidatus Binatota bacterium | reverse complement strand
GGGAGACTTGGTCAGGGAAGGCCACAAGGTAGGCGGCCTAGCTTTGAGGCGTCGGCGGCGCGCCATGCTCCTACACGGAACTTTGCTACTTAGCGCCGACCTCGACCTGATCGCACGCGCCCTACGCCATCCCACTCGCGAGCCGCCTTACCGTCGCGGACGCAGCCACAGGGAATTCTTGACCCAATTGGGCGAGTTCGACGCCGATAGTTTCGCACACCGGGCTCGTAAGCTACTCAAGCAGTTCTTCGACCCCTGACGCGTGCTCCCCAGATGGCAGCCGCCTTTACGTCGTTTTCCGCCTGAGGCTACTCGCGCAGTTCGGCCAATGATGCGTGGGCGTGCTCCCAACGCGCCATCAGTTCTTCGAGTTTCTTTGCTGCCTCGGTGTAGGTCGATAGCAACTCGCCATAAATCCGGCGGTCTTCGAAAATCTCCGGCTTGGAAAGCTCCTTGCCCCGCTGTTCTTGGGCTTCCTCCATCTCGGCGATGCGGCGTTCCAGATCGGTAATGCTGCGCTCTAGGCTACGAACTTGCCGGTCCCTGGCCTTGGAGGCCTGCCGCTCACGCAAACGGCGCTCTTTGATCTGAGCTTTGCTTTCCACGACGGCAGGTGAGACATCGGTCGGCGCTGAAGCGCCCATCGCTTTCCCCGCTCGAGCACTGCCGGACCCGGCCGCCACCTCACCCTTGCGTAGTGACGCTGCTCCACCTTTGCCGGCCTTCGCGTCGTCTTGCAGCCCGAGCTTCGCAGACCCGCCGACGCGGCCCACCACCCGGTTGGCCGCCCCCCCCGGTCCCGTTCCCGCAATGCCACGGACAAGCGCGTCGCCGCCGCCGCTTGGGAGCACTCCCGAGTCGGCGCCGGAAGACACATGGTAGAGGAACTGCTCGAAATTGCCCGGGAACTCTTCGACGCAACCGTCGTGGACATGCCAAATGCGCGTCGCCAGCCGCTCTATGAAACTACGATTGTGGCTCACAAAAACCAGGGTTCCGTCATAGCTATCGAGCGCCACAGCCAAAGCCTCCGAAGACTCGAGATCCAAATGGTTGGTGGGTTCATCCATGAGCAGGAGGTTGCCGGGGTTTACCATCAAGCGCGCGAGCGCAACCCTCGCCTTCTCGCCCCCGCTGAGCACCGCGATACGCTTGTCGACATCCTCACCACTGAACAAGAAAGTCCCCAACACCGAGCGTACTTGGCTCAGATCATCCAGCACGCTATTGCGCCAAACTTCGTCGAAGACCGAAGAAGCACGATCCAAGGTCTCGGCGACATGCTGGGCGTAGTAACCCGCGCAAACGTTGTGGCCGAGTTTCACCGAACCTTCCGTGGCCTTGAGTTCGCCGGAGATAATGCGAAGCAAGGTGGTCTTCCCCGCCCCGTTCGGCCCGATTATCGCAACTCGGTCACCACGGCGGGCGATCAGATTGGCCGATGAGAACACCCGAAGCTCTCCGTAGCTGTGTCCGAGGCCATCCAACTCCATCACATCCTGTCCGGCCCGCTGGCAAGGCGGAAACTTGAAACTTAGGCCGGCCTGCGAATCGAAGGTTATCACTTCGTCGAGACGTTCCAGCGACTTCACACGGCTCTGCACCGCACGTGCCTTGGTAGCCTGGGCACGAAAACGGCGGATAAATCGCTCCGCGGCTTCGCGCTCGCGAGCGATATTGGCCGCACGCCGTTCCAGGACCTCCCTCTGTTCGGCACGCAGTCTAAGATAACGGTCGTAGTCACCCGGATATTGGCGAATGCCTTCGGCCTCATAGGAAACGATACGATTCACCTGGGCGTTGAGAAAACGCCGGTCGTGGCAAACAAGCAGCATCGCGTTGGGATAGCTCTTGAGAAATTCCTCGAGCCAAGTAACCGTACCGACATCGAGATGGTTGGTGGGTTCGTCGAGCATCAACAGGTCGGGTTTCTGAAAAAGCAGCGACGCCAACATCGCCCGCATCTTCCATCCGCCACTGAACTCGCCCAGGTCACGCCCGGCGTCGGCAGTACTGAAACCGAGTCCGGCCAGTATCGCGTGAGCTTCGTGAGTCGAATAGTGTTGGTCGAAGTGGGCAATGTCTTCGTGTAAGTTGACAAGCTTTTGAGACAGGGCCATCTGCTCGGCTTCCTCTTGGGCGCGGCTCAATTCTCCCTCGACGGCCTGGAGGCTCTCCTCCAGCTGCGCCCGGCCGGGTACGCTCGACAACACCGAATCGAGCAGCGTCAGGCCACCCGAAGCTTCTATGTCCTGCGGAAGGTAACCGATGCTCACCGTACGCGCTCTTCGCACCTGGCCCTCGTCGGGCTCTTGCAGCCCCGCGATGATCTTCATCAACGAGGATTTGCCGCTGCCGTTGCGGCCGACCAAACCAATACGGTCGTCTTCACCGATGCGAAGGCTGAGTTCCTTGATGATGCTGCGCCCGCCGTAAGACAAGCTGAGGTTTTCGAGAACCAGGACAGACACGACAGAGGGTTTGTAGAGAGCGCGGAAGCCCTCTTCAAGCATCGCACGCCGTGCGGCGTTCTCCACAGCCAGATACAGATTCGGAGGCAAGGGTCGTAACCTAGCCTCCGAATCAGGCCGGAGAACCCGGTCTTTGCGTTACCTCCAGCGTAGTGAGGCCGGAGATCCCGGTCTTTGGAGACCGCCACAGTAGGACGGCCTAGTGCGGAAGCCCGGCTCCCTCAGGATACTCGCGCTTCCATGGTTACGCTACGACGCCACAGCGACGCGTGTCAACTCCAAACCACGCACTTTTTACGACCCGGCGCCCGCACAGGCACTTACGCGGACGGGAACGCCGGTCAAGATCCCGTTGCCGACTAGGCCCTCGGTCACGGCGTCGTCAGTCAGGTCGTTCATCGACACCCCGGGCCGCTGCGCAGCCACACTCAGCCGGGTTCCGGGCCGCCCGTGTCCGAAGCCGTGAGGCAAGCTCACTACGCCCTCCATCACCTCGTCGCTGATCTCCAGCCTGACCTCGACCTTCCCGGCACGGCTTCCCACTGCCACCGTCCGGCCATCCTCAAGGCCAAGACGGCCGGCATCCACCGGATGCATGAGCAATGTGCAGCGGTCGCGCCCGCTCATCAAAGAAGGGCAGTTGTGCATCCAGGAATTGTTCGATCGCAGCGAGCGCCGCCCGATCATCAAGAACTCGCTGTCGTCGCGCGGCGCGGCGAATCCAACACCGCCGACCTGTCCGGATTCGAACTCGCCGAGCAAGCGCGCCAGTTCAGCATCGATTTGCGAATGGGAAAGATGCACACGGCCGTCGTCGTGAAACACGGCACGATCGAGTCCGCCGCTTTCGAGTTCCCCCAGGTCTATCCCGGAAGGATGCTCGAGCAGGTCGTCCATGGTCAAGCCCGACGGTCCGGCGCCAAGAAGCATCGAAACGAACATCTCCGGGGACATCGCAAAATGAGGAGCGGTAGGGTCGGCGATCTCTTCAGCTCCGGCAGCCACCGCATCCTCGTTGCGCAGACGGCTGAGTTCGGCGCACAATTGGCCGAGTATTTCCCATTCACTGAGCGCATGCGCCACAGGCTCGAAAACCGGCTTGCAAAACTTGGCGGTATTACGCACCGCAAGCTTGTGAAAAACGATACTATAATGGGGATTCTCCAGTGAATGCCGCGGCGGCAGGATCACGTCGGCGTAGCAGGTGGTTTCGTTCATCCACGGATCTACGCTGACCATGAAATCCAATCCGGCAATGGCTTTTTCAAGCCGCGCACCGTTGGGTGCCGACAGCACCGGGTTGCCCGCCATGGTGAACAAGCCCCTGACTTGGCCCTGGCCCGAGGTCTCTATCTCTTCGGCAAGCACTGCGATCGGCAACTCACCGCCAAACTCGTCAAGACCGCGTACTCGCGATTTCCAACGCTGGTAAGACCCCTTGGACGAATAGGTGACCGCGGGACTGCTGAACATCGCGCCGCCTGGGCGGTCGAGCCTTCCGCACACGATGTTCAATGCGTCGCTAAGATAACTAACCAGCGTCCCGTAGGATTGAACGCACACGCCGATACGCGAGTAGCATACCGACGAAGCCGCAGTGGCGAACTCCTTGGCTATTCGCCGCGTCTGTGAAGCGCCTATTTCGGTCGCCCCTTCGACCGCCTCGGCAGTAAAAGGGCTCAGTGAATCCAACAGATGCTCTACACCCTCGACTCGCTCGAGCGCCGAAGCGTCGATGAAACCCTCCGAGGCCACTGCGTTGATGACGGCAGCGAGAAACAAGGCATCGGTGCCTGGACGGATGAAAAGATGCTCATCGGCGGCGGCGGCCGTCTCGCTGCGTCTGGGATCAATGACGAGCAACTTGCCGCCGCGTTTGCGAAGTCTCGCGAGACGCCGCTTCATCCCGGGTGCGGTCATCAGACTGCCGTGGGAAACGACTGGGTTTGCACCCAGAATCAGCATGTAATCGCTGCGATCTACGTCCGGCACCGGCACCGAGAGCTGGGCCCCATAGAGCAGATAACAGGCCAGCATCTTGGGGAACTGGTCGACCGACGAAGCGCTGTAACGATTGCTGCCGCCGAGCAGGCGCAACCAGGGCGCAAGCGCCGTCATGGCCGGCAGGTTATGAGCCGAGGGATTGCCCACATAGCTGGCGACGGCGCTCTTGCCGCCGCGTTGCTGTAGCGCATGTAAGCCCGCAGCCGCAGCCGCGACGGCCTCTTGCCAGCCCACCTCACGCCACTGGCCGCCTTCGCGAATCAGCGGCGCTCGCAGGCGCTCGGGGTCTTCGTACAAGTCCTTCAAAGCGAAGGCTTTGGGACATAGGTAGCCTTCAGACAGAGGATCCGCCTCGTCCCCCCTTATCGAGGTAATGATCGAGCCCTCGGTTTCGATGAGCAGGCCGCAGTTGGCTTCACAAAGGTTGCAGGTTCTGTGGTGCAGGGTCATGGCTGGAATTGTTCCATTTGCGGCGCTGCAGGGGAAGCAGCTCCCGGGGGCGCCGGAATGAGTCCGCCTCTATGCAACGGTAAAACTTGCGCCGGGAAGAGTCTTTGGATTTACTCAGCCCATGCCGAGTTCCGTCACCAGGGGCGTCCGCGTGGACGTCGACGCTTTCTACCTCGCCGAGCAATCCGATCCCGTTACCGACCGCTACGTGTTCGCCTACCGGGTGCGCATTACCAACGAGTCTGACTTGCCCGTCCAACTCATGCGCAGGCATTGGTACATAGACGACCCCAGCGGTGAAATCCGCGAGGTCGAAGGGGAAGGTGTGGTAGGTGAACAACCGGTCATGGACCCGGGAGAAAGCCATGAGTACACCAGCGGTGCGGTCATTGCGGTACCACTGGGCAGCATGCGCGGAAGCTACGAGATGCACCGCGAGGACGGCAGCATCTTCGAGGCCGAGATTCCTCTGTTCAAACTCGAGATGCCGCGGACCCTGCACTGAGAATACCAAAGCGGGGGATCCTTCCCCCGCTTCCCTCGGAGATCCGTACTTCTGGCGTCAACTCGGGCGTATTCTCTCCGACTAACGGGGATCTTTCTCCGGCTTCCTCGTAAGATCCGTACGGCAAGAACTACATGGTCACAAATTCCTCGGCCGTGGACGGGTGGATGCCTACGGTGGCGTCGAAGTCCGCCTTGGTCGCACCCATTTTGACGGCCACCGCGAAGCCTTGGATTATTTCCGCAGCATCGCGCCCGATTATATGGCAACCGAGAACTCTCTCGGCCGCATCGGAACTGACCACCAACTTCACCAGGGTCGGAACCTTTCGCTCGGTCAGAGTGTGGTACAAGGGAGTGAACCGAGACTTATAAACCTTGACCCCGTCTTCCCCGAAGCGTTCGCGAGCGGCGCTTTCGCTAAGGCCCACGGTTCCGATCGGGGGATGCGAAAAAACTGCGGTGGGAATGTTCTCGTAGCTCATCGTCGTGTGTTTGCCCCCAAAAACCCTATCGGCAATCGCACGGCCCGCTTGTATCGCCACCGGCGTAAGTGCAGCCCGCCCGGTCACGTCGCCGACCGCCAAAATACTCTCGACTGAAGTCCGCCCGTTCTCGTCGCACAAGACTTCGCCTTTGGGTCCGAGGTCCACTGCATTTTCGGCCAGCCCCAACCCCCCGCTGTTCGGCCTGCGTCCGGTCGCATAGACCAGCGCCTTGTCGATGGCGAGTTCACGGCTGCCTCCGGGGCCTTCTATCGACAAGCGGCAGCCTGAATTGCCACTCTCGATGCGCTTTACCACCGTAGACGACAAGACTTCGACGCCCCCGGCTTCAAGAGCCGAGTAGAGTTCGCGCCGCAGGTCCTCATCGAAGCCTGCGAGCGGCAGTTCACGGCGAAAAATAATGGAAACCCGGCTCCCGAGAGCGGCAAGCATGCCGGCGAACTCCACAGCGATATATCCGCCGCCTACCACCGCTACCGCTCCCGGCTGTTGCTCGAGTTCGAAGAAACCGTCGCTGCTGATCGCATACTCGATTCCCTCTACTTCGGGAAATACCGGGGACGCACCGCTTGCAATCAAAATACTGGCAGTGCTCAGCCTACGTTCTCCAATCTGCACGCAGTGAGGATCCGCAACCACGCCACGCCCCGATAACAACTCCACTCCCGCTTCGCGAAGGAGGCGCTCATGGGTCCGCTCGAGGTGCTCGATGGCCGCATCGCGATCGCGAACCATGCGCTCCCAGTCAAACCCCGAGTTACGCGCCGACCAACCGTAGCCGGCGGCATCCTCGGACGCGTGACCGAGTTCGGCCGCATAGACCATTAGCTTCTTGGGAATACAGCCACGGATCACACAGGTCCCGCCGACCCGGTCGTGTTCCACTATTGCGGTTCGCGCACCGTATGACGCTGCCCGCTTGGCGGTAGCCAGGCCACCGCTGCCGGCGCCTATCACTACCAGATCGTAGTCGTATCTAGCCATGACTGTTGCCTAAACGAGAAGACCCGCGACCACAACCGGCACGGACACCGGCATGGACAGCCGGGCATCTTTAACTGTCTATGACCCGGACTTCTTTAAGTGTATCCAACACCGGCATGACATCGGCATGACGACAAAGGGCATGGCAACGGGACAACAGCGGCACGACGAGAAATGCTATGGCAACGCCGGGCACGCCAATAGGGCCCCGGCAAGAGACCGCCGTGTCATGTCCCAACGGCATGCTCTGGATCAGCTACGTGGCAGGGGATCCGTCAAGTGAAGGCCCGGCCATCGACGATAGCGCGGCAACAGCAGTGCCATGGAAACTTCCACGTAACACTTCTGACACTAGGGCGTATAAGCCAAACGACCATGAAATTCTTTAGAACACGAAAGCGTCGGCTACTCGCTTCGTCAGCCCTGTCGTGCCTAACGCTCGGCGGAGTCCTCTTTGCTACGCCTGCCGCAAGCTCGGCAGACAGCATCGACCACAGCCTCTTCGCCTCCCTGCTGCAACGCTACGTCGAGAACGGGCGTGTAGACTACCAGGCTTGGAGCCGCTCGCCCGCGCAACTAGACCGCTACCTCAGTTCGCTGAGCCGGGTGAAACGCCGCCGTTTTCTCGCGCTTCCCGAATCCGAACAGATTGCCTTCTGGATAAACGCCTACAACGCCCACACCATAAGGCTTATCCTCCGCCACTACCCGGTCGGCGGGATCCATGAGGTATCCCCCCTGTGGAAACGCGCTCTGGGGGGCAGTCCGTTCGGCATAAAGCTCGCGCCGCTCGGGCACCTAGCCCCGCAACCGCGCAGCGATGATCTGAGCCTGGACGATATCGAGCATGGCATACTGCGCCCGCACTTTCGCGAAGCCTTGGTTCATTTCGCTCTCGTGTGCGCCTCCAAAAGCTGTCCAAGCTTGGCTTCACAGGCCTATACGGGGGCAGGACTGAAGCAGCGCTTGAGCGCGGCCGCGAGAGGCTTCCTGCGCGACCGAAGCAAGAACCGCTACGACGCCGGCCAACACCGGCTGTACCTATCCGCGATCTTCTCCTGGTTCCGGGAAGACTTTGAACGCGAAGGCCCGCTACAGGATTACGTCCGGCGCTACTTGCCCGAGCAAGACGTGGCATTGCTCGCCCGCCAAGACCGTGCCCCGGATATAGAGTTTCTCGACTACGACTGGTCCTTGAACGAAGCCGAGAACAAATGAACCTGGGCAACCGTCAACACAGAAACGCAGGGGCGGCGCTAACGACAAGACGTCGTCATCAACGCAAGACGAACCACCAAACAAAACGGGGTACCTGCCAGGGGTACCTTGACGCCCATGGGGTGAGGTTCCAAGGCCCTCTCCCCATAAGGCGCCCGGTCGCGCCGAAGGAGGCAAACAATGGCGCTGGGTCTAGATTGCCGCCGACAAGCCTCGCAGCCAATAGACGGCCTCCTTTTTCCCCGATTGGGGGGTAGGCAAGTTGCGTTTTCCCTTGCTCTCCCGCGGCTTCCGGTCTTGGCCACTGGCTAGCGTGGACTCGCGGCATGCAATGGTGAGCCGCAACCCCGCGACTAACAACGAGATTTTTCTCATCGCCCGAACGGCTCCGCAGTGCCCGCCACAGGAGCGGACGCCTGTAGGAAAGCTCTGCAAAACCACGTAGTTACGCACGTCGCACCGAGACGCCGAGAACTGCGCATCTTGCATTGCACGGCAGACTGAGGCAGCAGGACACCATGCGAGCAATGAGCGACCCTGTGGTAGAGCGAACAGTAGAGGCCTACTACGACTACATCAACAAGCGCCGTTTGGATGACTGGATTTCCCTGTTCCACACCAAAGCCGTATGCCACGACCCGGTAGGCAGCCCCCCGGCCCAGGGGACTGAAGGCCTCCGCGAAATTTGGAACATGCTTACGGCCCCCTTCTCTACCTTGCAGATGAGCCCCGACGATGTGTTTTTCGCCGGTAGCGGCGCGGCCGTAAAGTGGAGCGGAGAGGGAAACCGCACGGAGCAGCAGAATGTCGAGTTCGAAGGTATCACCATCTTCGAGGTAGACGAGAAGGGAAAGATACTTACCGTCATGGCCTACTGGGACCCGGCGGAACTGATGATACGGCTGGCCGGAGAAGACTGAGAGAATTCCCGACTCTTTCGGTATCGCTACAGAGTCCCGCATCGTCTGCGCTGTGCTACTATCTCGTCCTATACAAACTAAACCCCACAAAGCCGCCCCGCACGGATCAGCCCATGAAAGCGGCTCAGGAGAAAAGAAGAGTGAAAAGTATCCGCCTCAGCGCCGCCTTGGCCCTACTCATGTCGTCAGTTTTACCAATATCCGCCTCTTCGGCTTCGGCGCAGTCCGCCTGGAATGCCGGGGAATACGCGGCCGAATCCACTTTGGATTTCTTCACCGACTGCGCAGAAGAAGGCACCCATTGGACACGGGTGTGGCTGGTGGTACTGGACGGGCAAATGTATGTACGTTTGGGCAAGCCCTCAGCAGCCCGAGTGGACTGCAATACGGCCAAGCCCTATGTCAAGATCCGAATCGGCGGGCGAGAACTGCCAAAAGTAAAGTTCGAGAATCGCCCGGAGATGGCCACCGCCGTCGCTGCCGCGATGAAAGAAAAATACTGGTCCGACTTTACGGTTTCGTGGCTGGCCCATCCCTACACCATGCGCGTGCTGGTCGAGGAGTAGCCGCAAACGCTTAGCCGGCATTGTTCATTTTCCCCCGCGGGTGCCCGGCCACCGATTGACAGGGCCGCGCCGCCGCGCTGTGTTTGAGTATGGCTGATCGTACGGGCTCCACCCGTAAACACCGCGCTGAGACCTTACGCTACTGGGCTTCCTGCGTGTACTTGAAAATTTTTGGTTGGAAAGTGGAAGGGGAACTCCCGGACTCACCCCACGCCGTGGTAATCGCCGCTCCCCACACCAGCAATTGGGATATGCCCCACATGCTCGCGGTTGCGTGGCACTTGCGCATCCACGTCTCCTGGCTCGGCAAACACACGCTGTTTCCGGCTTGGGTCAGGCCTTTTTTCACATGGCTCGGGGGCATCCCGGTCGACCGCCGTGCGTCCAGCGGCGTAGTCGCCCAGATCGTACACCGCTTTGAAGAATCCGAGGATTTGTATCTCGTAGTCCCGCCCTCAGGGACTAGAACTCGGCAGGAATATTGGAAGTCGGGGTTCTACCACATTGCCTGCGGTGCAAAAGTCCCGATACTCTGCTCTTTCCTCGATTACAGCCGCAAGGTAGGCGGTGTCGGGCTGTGCCTGTTGCCAAGCGGAAACATGACCGAAGACATGGATCGAATCCGCGCCTTCTACGAACCCATCAAAGGCAAGTATCCCGGCAAGCAAAGCCGTGCCCGGCTCAAAGAAGAAGACGCGGCCGGTAAGAAAACTACAGGGGAAGATGATGAGTAACGACTACACCGCTATACGAATCGACCGCGACGGCCCGATCGCCGAGGTAGTGCTGGACAACCCGGACAAGCTCAACGCGATGGGGCTGAATTTCTTTCCCGAGATCCGCAATGCGTTTCGCGAGCTCGACCGCGACCGATCGGTGCAAGCCGTACTGCTGTGGGCCGAGGGCCGCATCTTCACGGCAGGGCTCAATTTGAAAGAGGCGATGGGCGGCATCGTCGGTGGCGGCAGCGACAAGAGCGAAGCGGTACGTAATGCCGGCCTATACGAAACCATCCGCGATTTGCAGGACTGCTTCACCACGGTCGAGAAATGCCGCAAACCGGTAATCGCTGCGGTCCATGGCAAATGCATCGGCGGCGGCCTCGACCTTACTACTGCTTGCGACATCAGGCTTTGCAGTGCCGATGCTAGCTTCTCGATCTTCGAGACACGTATCGCTATCGTCGCCGATGTCGGCACCCTGCAACGCATCACCCCCATCGTGGGCAAAGGTATGGCGCGGGAAATGGCATACACAGGCACTTTCATCGGTGCAGAGCGGGCTTTGCGATGCGGCTTGGTCAACGAAGTCTATGAAGACAAAGACGCGTTGCTGGCCGGAGCCCGCGCCATGGCCGCTGAAATCGCCACGAACTCACCGCTGACAGTAGAAGGGGTAAAGGCAGTGTTGCAATACTCGGAAGAGCACAACACGGCGGACGGCCTCGAATACGTCGCCCAATGGAATTCGTCCTTCCTCAGGAGCAATGACCTTGGTGAAGCCGCCCAGGCTTTCCTCGAAAAACGCAAGGCGGAATTCAAAGGCGAGTGATGGCCGGGCTTACTTGCGTTTGTGTTTGGACCGCCAATCCCAGGGCGCTTCGAAACTGCCGCCCCAGGCACCGACTTTGTCGGCCCGCGCACGGCGTTCATCGGCAACGTAGTCCTTACTATAGCGAGTGTAGGCGAGCGCTAGGCCTTGTTTCACCAATTGCTTGGCTACATCCACACCGTCAGCCGTACACACCGCGACCATGCGGCCATAAGCGTCCACATCCTTTCGCTCGCACTTCAGTTCCTTGTCTTTGAGCAGTTTGACCAAAGCCTGCCGGGCTTCATAACCGCACCCATATTCGTAGCCGCCGGAGGTCTTGCAACGCTGCTTCAACTCGAACGCATCGATACCGTAGAGCCTCACTTCGGTATCCTGCCACTCGAAGCTGTCACCGTCGGCAACTCTCGGAGGCGCGGGGGCCGCCTTCACGGCTTTTGCAGCAGCTTCAGCCGCCGCCTTGGCGGCGGTCTCGGCATCAACACCGGCTTCGCCGTAAACGCCTTCCACCTGCAAGTTACCGATACGAATGAGTTGAATCGCGGTGACCAGGATGGCCAATCCGATTCCCAAAGGAACTGCCCATTTTTTTATCACCGATGAACCTCTCTCATTCCGGTTGAACAGTGCCAAACGTAGAGAACGTAGCGACTGCAAAAGTCCTGTGCAAAAGGCATGGATCGACTCCGCGGCAAGCCAGCCAACCGTTCCGGAATCTCCTCGAGTCCGGGCTCCAAGGGCGTGCAGCCACACTCAGATACGCGAGCCAGGAGCCTGTAGCTAGAAACTCCCGCCGGTACTCCGTGCG
The DNA here is from genome assembly GCA_024276575.1 of Candidatus Binatota bacterium. Taxonomy (GTDB): domain Bacteria; phylum Desulfobacterota; class Binatia; order UBA1149; family CAITLU01; genus JAJRWY01. The sequence continues at coordinate 19,627 of JAJRWY010000314.1, read as the reverse complement.
GCGCACACTCCAGCGCGCAGGCTTTCTAGCTTCGATCGAGCAGGGTTAGGCGCTCGGCAGCCTCGAAACTCGCGCGCAGAGCCCGGTAATCCTCCACTGTGAACTGCTTATAGCTCTTATCTCCCCGTTCGCGCCAGTACAGGGGATCGGCGCTATTGGCAGGATCGAAATGCTGGGCCTTGAGATGGCGAACCAGGATCTTCTGAGTGCCGGTATAGCTAAAGTCGTCCACCACGCGCACGAAATCCGGGATCCACTTGCGATCCATTCCCCCGGAAAGCACCTGATGCTCGCAAAACTCGAAGAATCCAGTCGGATCGAACTCGCTGCCCACTTTCATTTTCAGTGCCGCCATAACCAACTCGTCGGAAACCACGCAGGGTACGCCGTAGGCGGCCGCCAAAACGATATCTTGGTGCTCGCAAAGCAGTCGCGCCACTTGCAAGGCTGAAAAGTTCTCGCCGTCCTTGCGTATCCAATCATCGGTGCGTCCGTCGAAATAAAGGAAACGCTTGCCGTCACGCACTAGTATGTGTCCGAGATCCCCCGAATGATAAACGCCCCCACGATACTTATCGGCATTGGCGCCGGGATTGTCGAAGTATCCTTGAAACAAAGCAGTGTCGCCGGCGACCCGGCATATCTCTCCGACCGCATCATCGTAGTTCAGTATCTTGCCGTCGGAGTCGATTTCAGCCGCCGGTTTTTCATTGTCGTGCTCATCGAGGATCTTGACGGCGGGGTCGGTTATCTCGCCGACACTGCCGCGTGGGTCGCCGAGCCGGCGGAAAGTGCTGATCGCAGCCTCGGTGGAACCGTAAAGCTCGAACACGTCTTCCAGGCCGAACCAGTCCATGAAACGGTCAATGTCCGGCGGAGCCGCTCCGTTTCCCAATGCATACCGGAACTTATTGCCGGGGTGGCCGGCGATCTCGGCACGGATACGTTCTTCGTCATGATCGAAACGCTTGGACAACGCAGCCAGTACATAGTGGACCGGTTCACCCACATAGTTCCAGAACGTCACTCCGTAATTGAGCACATCGTCGGCGAACTTCGAGGCGCTGAAACGCTCGCGCATACTCAACGCGCCGCCAACCCAGAAGGCCGGCATCAAACCCAGAAAAATGGAATTGGAGTGGAACAAGGGCATACAAGCATAGCCGACCGCATCCTGGCCCAACCCCAGGTTCATCGATACCGCCATGCCGGTAGCACACAGCTTCATATGGTTGTTGTTTATGCCCTTGGGCAAGCCGGTGGTACCGGAGGTATAGATCACCATCAAATTCTTATCGGGAGCGACATTGAGATCCGGAAATTCCAGATCCGCCCCCGATTCCCCCACCTCGGCATCGAGACAAGATCTCAGATCGTGAGCAGCCGGGACCTCGTCCGCGCCGCTGGGCAAAACCAATATATTCTCCTCGGCAATGCCGGGAATGTCACCGCGCACACGCTCGAGTTCTTCGTAGAAGCGTTCGTCAACGACGATCAGGCGCGAGCGCGAGTGGTTGATGACCCCGGCCAGCGTCTCACCGCGTAAGCCGGTATTGATACCGAACAGCGTGAGATCACCGATCGCGCAACCGCCGAACAGCGCAAGCAACTCCAGATGGTTCTCCAAGAGCATTGCCACATGCCCCGGCTTTGAGTCGTCGATGGCACCTAGCCTACGCCGCAAAAATGAGCCATGCGTACCGATTCGTCGCGAAACTCCTTGTAAGTCCAAGTACGATCATGCTCGCGCAAGAACATCTTGCCCGCAGCCTCCGGATGCTCGGCGCGTGCTCTTATCTGAGAAGACAGCGACATATCAGCGTCAAAAAGCAGGGGTTCACTCGGCATATTTCGAATATCTCCTAGTACTACGACTACAGCGTTCCGGCCGTGCCGTGCGTGAAAGCTCTGCTACGAACCGCAAGGATTCATGCATAATACGGATTAGCAGGCCACCCACAAACGGCGAGAGCACGGAAGATCGCAGCCGAATACGGGATGGAGGACAGGTCTACAGCCCAACAAAGGAAGCCACCGCCGCCGGGCTAGATGCGTATACTCATCCCTCGCGGCGAAGGCCGATGAAGATCACGTTGCCGGCGCCCCGGTAGGCGCCGGGAAGCACCAGCGCTTGGTCTTGGGAGATAGTACGGCTGTCTTCGAACTGCCTGCCGAACATCAAATCCAATGAAAAGGCATCGAAGGCGAGCGACAACCCAGCACCCGCTTTGAGATCTTCTACATCGTAGATCAGCCACGAGGTACCACGGTTGCCGGTGATACTGTTCGCGTAGCCGGCACCCGCATAGAGAGTTATGAAATCGCTCAACTCATACTCGGCGCCTGCACTTATACGCCACTCGTCGTTGGCATCGGGAATGAAAGCATAGTCGGCGAAAGCTCCACCGTCTTCGGGCCTGTCGGGGCCGGCGGTCGAGATGATGGAATTGCCGAAGGACGAGGCATCGGTCCAGCGCCCGGCCAAAGCCAGCCGCAGCCTTTCAAAGACACGGCGCTCCACACCGGCGAACACTTGCATGGGCATCTGCAGGTCCAGATTCATGCCGGCGCGCACCCCGCCGGGCTTTACTACACTGCCGTCCATCCAGACCATGCCCGGACTACGAACTCCGAGCCCGAAGGAAAGATTCTTGCTCGGATTCCAACTCAGCCCCAACATGGCCTGCACGCCCGGACCCGATACTTTGTAGTTGACCGGAACCGGCGCCCCTTGGGTCGGAACCGTGAAACGCAACTGCAACTGTCCGTACAGCGGCGTGACCGAAACGCCCACCGACAACTCGTCGCTGAAGCGATAGGCGACCATAGGAGCCAGGGTAATGACTGCCAGTTCCGACTTGGTGGTCCCGCCGCTGGGAGAGAAAGCGTCGGCGAAACGAAACGCCGTGCCTACGCTACCGTAAGTCGCGAAACCGTAAGACCAGCCTCCGTTGCCACGCACCGATACTCCCATATCGGGCATCAGCACCAGCGGATGATCGGTGTCGGAATAACCGGGAGGAAAGGTCGGGTCGATTTCCTGGTCGCCGAGGCCGACGCCCAAAGAAAACGACTGCATCTTATCCGGTAGGTAGCTTATCGCCGCAGGGTTGGCGAAAGCTGCATAAGAAGGTGTGCGTGGACGTGCCACCGAGGCTCCGTTCATCGCACTATCAGGGACACCGATACCAGGCGCCAATATAGCGGAAGCATCTACCGCCGCAGGCGACACTGCGTAGCCCGTTGCCGCCAATAACACGATGCTGAAAAACGCTATCCGTTTCTTGGTCATATCAGCCACTCCCGCCCCCCTTGCGTAATCGTGAATTATGGGAGCGATCGAGCTAATGGAAGATGGGCGTGCAAAGCGGCGGGCGGCAGCGAGTTTGACTAGTGTGCACCGCCGCTTCTACAGTGGTCGGCCACTCGAAGTAATAGTCCCTGGAGAACTCCCTACGTGAAAGAAAAATCCGGACTCGTCGTTTTTTGGAAAAACTACGACCGCAAAGCGGTCCTGCGCTACGCTCAGGAAGCCGACGAACTCGGTTATCATTCGTTCTGGATGCCCGAAGGATGGGCATACGAAGCTTTCAGCCTGCTGGCCGAGATTGCGGTGCATACCAAGAACATCCAGCTCGGCACCGGCGTGGTCAACGTTTTCAGCCGCTCGCCGGGACTGATGGCCATGCAGGCCGCAACTCTCGACGAAATCTCGGAAGGGCGCTTCCTCCTCGGGCTCGGAACCTCCGGAGCCAAAGTCATCGAAGGCTTACACGGCGTTCCTTACAAGAAGCCGCTGACCCGCTTGCGCCAATACATTCGTGTGGTCCAGACCTTGATCGCAGGCGGCCGCCTCAGCGACGCGCAAGTGGATCTCTGGGACCTGCGCCACTTCAAACTGGAGATGACTCCGGTTCGCGACCGCATTCCGATCTACTGCGCGTGTTTGAACGACAAAGCCGTGCGTATGGTCGGCGAACTCGCCGACGGCTGGATGCCGACCTTCTGGCCTTACGAGCAGATGGACCGGGGCCGCGCGCTCCTCGCCGAAGGCGCTAGGCTAAGCGGGCGTAACGTAGACGACATCACCATCTCGCCCTTCACTACTGTCATCCCCATGCCGGACCAGGAGATGAGCTACGATTCGGCTCGCAAGATACTATCCTTCTACATCGGCGGCATGGGGGTATACTACCATGCACTGCTCTCCCGTATGGGATTCGAGGCAGATTGCGACCGGGTTCGCGATCTCTACACCGCCAACAAGCGCGATGAAGCCGCCGCCGCCGTATCCCCGGCTCTGCTCGACGCCCTGGTAATTGCGGGTGAGCCCGATTTCTGCCGCACGCGTCTTCAACTGTGGCGTGAGCACGGCGTCGAGCTTCCCATACTGGGGCTGCCAACCGATTTGGGTCCCGACATATGTTCGATGTATCTGCAGATGATGGCGCCGGCCGCGTAAAACGGGTACGGCAAACAACGGCGTAAGTTGTACGGACGGGCAATAGCACCGGGCCGCTCAGCTTTGCTCGTCGGAGCCGCAGGCTTGGCCGGTCTGTGGACTGGGCCCATCGCTGCCTCGATGGCCGGCCCTTATGCGGCCGCCTTGGTAGCCGCTTTCGCACTGTTCGGAGCACCGGGCTGGCTTTTTTGCGATATAACCGGACTCAAGCAGCGGATCTCGCGCCTGGAAGCGCCGGCTCTATACTTCACCTGCTCACTTGGCCTGCTAGTCGTTCCGCTGTGCCTTGTATTGGCTACCGGAGGCAGTCTCTCAACGGCAGTGCCGTACACTGCCATGGGCATTGCCACCTTGACCGGCGCCTCGCTAGCTACCGGAGCGTGGAAACAATGGCGCAGTTCGGGCAAAGCGGGCAGCGCAAGGACGCCGCAGACGACTGCCGGGCAGCAGCGAAGCGGCGGCACTGGAGATCCCGCAACAGCACAGCAAGAAAGCAACGGACGCGGTTCACGACTCGGCCTATTGCTGTTGTTGGCGCTAACCGGCCTGCTGCTCATCGCGCTCGCTTACGCCGGATGGAAGATAACCACCACCGGCAGCATCGACCGTTGGTGGTACTTGGCATACATACGCAGCTACCTCAGCGCCCCGGTCCTGCACTTGAACGAACCCTTCCTGACCGGACAAAGCGTCTCCCCGCGCTTCGCATTCAGTTCCTGGCTACTGTCGCTGGCACTCTGGAGCCACTGTGCCGGCGTCGATCCGATCTGGCTATATGAAAGAGCCTGCCCCCTGCTCCTCACCCCGTTGGCTTTTTCGGCCGCGCTGTTGAGCGCCAACGCCCTGTTCGGACGCGGAGTGGCCGCCCGGCTAGCGGTCCTGGCCGGCGGCCTGCTGTGGGTAGGATCCTTGCTGCCGGTACCGGCACGGCTGCCGGAAGACAAGCTCTTCGCCGCCCTGATACCGGCCCCGGTAGTCATCGGACTCTTTCTATACGGAGTACGCCGGGGTGCCCGCCCCTGGATCGCAGCGCTGCTTCCAGCGGCTGCTGCCCTGGCGACCTCACACGCGCTGGTCTACGCTTTCACTCTCCTGGTTCTGGGGCCCTATGCCCTGCTGTCGCTGGCCACCGGCCCTCGTCGCGTTCGCAGCTTGGCTGCCCTGTCCGTGGTGATCGCGCTGGGCGCAACCTACCCGGCCTATACCGGCTTTGCCACACGCGCGCTGATGGCGGAATCGGGAGCCAAGCTCGAGTCACCGAACCACCCGGTGGTACGGATACATCAGAACAGAGACCGCCTACTCGACCTCGTCGGTGGCGGCTACATCGTGGATCCGCGGCTGATCCGCCACCCACTTTGCCTGCTCGCCCTAGCCTTCTCTTTTCTGGCATTCAAGCGCCCCCGCCATCAGCGTAACTACTTGATACCGGCAACGGTGATTCCCCTTGCCTTCAGCTTCGTTCCACCCCTGCCCGCCATTGCCGGCCAGTTGATACTGCCGTGGATGGTCTACCGCCTGCTTTGGATGCTACCCTTTGCCGCGCTCGTCGCAGTCGCCGCGGAACGCGCCTGGCTGGCATTGGGTAAAGGGGCTTGGTTGGTACCACTGGTCTTGGCGCTGCTTACCGTGCCGACAATGAAAGAGTCCATAGAATTGAGAACCAATCCTTGGCGAAGCCGCCTTGCGCTGCCCAGCCGGGGTGCCGTAAGAGACGCCTTCCGGGCCGTCGCCGAGCTTCCCCACGACTCCATAATTGCGGCCGCTCCCGAGTTGAGCGAACGTATCCCCGCGTTGAGCGGCCGTCATGTGCTTGCCGCCACCGATCGCACCACCATCGTTTTCTCGTCGTCGCGGCAACGGGGCGAGACCCGCTTACGCACCCGTGCAGCGATAATGAACGGACTTTGGCCGGGGCCATATAAAGCATCGAGACCAGACTACTTGAAAACGGGCCTCCCCACCCACCTGCTGATCGAGCCCGGCTCCCCGGCGGCAAGATACTGCGGACGCTCTCTGTTTCGAGAAGAAGACTTCGAGCTTTGCACTTTCGCCCCGGACGCCTCGGACAATCGCGACAGAGCCGGGTCCAGAATCCGTAGCGGAATCGGCAACGGAGCCGGTTCTGCCAACGATGGTAGAACCAGTGCCGGAGCCGGTAGCAATCGTGGAACCGGCGCCGGTACTGCTGGCAACAAAGCCGCCGGCAACAGCAAACAGACACCGCCGCTCATCGATTCGCCAGGACATGACTTCGAGATACGACTGTCTCTCTACGATTTGCTCGAACACGACAGCGAGGAGTTCCCCGCTTCTTGCCGTCCGAAACCGGCCATGAGTCCTTCGCATCTTACATGGCCGCGGCCCGGCCCTTGGTCGGCCGCAATTCCACGCACGCTGTGCAGTATCGGACTCGGCCGCGGGGACACACGCGGCCATTACATTGTACGCCGCATCACCGTCTCACCTTTTCTCGGCCGTGCAGTCGATGAAATGCTGGTGTCGATAGCACTGGAGTCGGGCGGCGTCGAGATCTGGTCCGAAAGTGCCATCCGAAGAGCCGCACCTGAGGATGCTCTCGACTTCGGCACAGCGTCCGCACCCGCAGATAAATTGAAGATAAACATAGCCAGCGGTTTTCTTCCTTTCGTAAAACTCTATGACATCGAGATAGGCATAGATCGCATCAAACCGGGAACCCCTACCGCCACCCTAGGCGCCGAAGACGGCAACGCCACCCGACGCGCCGGAGGACATCTGGAACCGGACGATGATATGGCCTCCGTAGAGGCTACTGGAAAGCACCGGAGCGTCGAGCCCGGCGCGAGCACCGGCAAGCAGGCGGGATACTCCGACTAAATCGATGTTCAGAGCGCGCCTGATCCCTACTCTACTTAGCGCCTTGCTATGGGTGATTCCCCCGGCTGTTGCTTTGGCCATGCCCGGCGACTCTGCCACTGCTGACTGGCTGCGTAGCCTGGCGGCTTTTCTCGCGCTGTTGATCGCCCCGGGGATGCAAATCATCCGTTTGCTCGAAGGCCGTGGCTTGCGCATTCACGACAGCGCCAAGCCTGGTCCACTGCCGGCAAGCTGGAAACATCTTGCCCGCGCAAGGCGGGCGGGGCGGCGTGAGCCACACCTGAGCCCTTGGCAGCGGGCCTTCGTGGACGGCGACGCTATCGAGCGCAGCATCTGTTTGATCGCTGTCGCTTTCGTTTTCTCGCTGACCCTAAGTGCCGCGGCAGCGGGTCTCAGCATGGCCGCAGGACTCCCTTTGCACTTTGCGGTAGTGCTATCGGGACTCGCGTGCATTTTCATGACACTGCTGCCCAGCCCCAGCGGCAGTGATCACGGCCCGAACTCCAGAGTGCCGCGGGAAAGGCCCGACGCGACAACACCGGACTCCGAAAAAAAGCCGCCACCTTACATAGCGTTCTTCCAAGCGGAAACCGGCAAGCGGCGGACGCTACAGCAAAAAGCCGGGATCGTTGGGCCCTCCGGCACAGCGAAACGCCGCCGCACAGTCCTGGCCTTTGCGGCCTTTACCGGCTTGCTCGCGTTGATGAGCCTGGGTGCGGAGAACATCGCACGCGACCGCATGTGGTACATGGCCTACATCAACTCGCTCACACAAAGTGCAAGCCCTAGTTGGGCCGAACCTTTCTTCGGCAGCGGCCGCGTGGTACCGCGATTTGCAGCCAACACTTGGATCGCCGCCCTGGCGGCCTGGACCACGTTTGCGCAAGCGCCCGCCGATTTCATCTTCGAACACGCCGCCCCTTTGTTGCTGATTCCCCTAAGCGGAGCCGCCTATCTCTCGCTGGCACGCAGCGTGTTCGGCCATGGCCGCGCCGCACTTCCCGCCGCTTGCGCCTTATTGGTGGCCGCACTGAGCGCCTACCCCTTCTTCGGCTCCGAGCCCGGGGGACTGTTCACTCGCATTGCCGAAGACAAGAGTGGGGGCCTGCTCATAATCCTTCCGCTCGTATTGAGCCTGCTCATTCAGTCGCTGGGAGGGGAGGTTGCCGCCGACAGCGCCGAAAACGACACGCGCCAAACAGCAACCGCCACCGGCAAGAGTTTCCCCCGGAATCCCGGACTCACGGCCTGTGCTCTGGCTTTGGCGGCACTGGCCTCCACTCATGCCATCGTCTACTTGCTGGCTTTGGCCGTCTTCGCCTGCATGGCACCGGCCCTGATGCTCTCCGCCGAGCGCGTGCGTCCCGCCCGGGTTTTCGCGTTGGCAGTGCTAATGGCCATACTCGCTCTACCGCCCGCCTACTTAGGTTTACAGGCCCGGCGCAGTATAGTCCCGGCGGCGGACTCCCCTTCGGTGATGAGCGATCAAAGCCGGCATCCGGTCCTACGAAGCCATCTGCGTATGGACAGGCTCATGGAGTTGGAAAGCGGCGGTCCCATCGTCAACCCGCGCCTGCTTGCCGACCCGGTGATCATGCTCGCTCTTGCCGCCCTGCCGATCGCCTTTGGCAATCGCCGCAAGCGCTGGGGCTTGTTCTTGCTGTGTTCGAGCCTACCTGCGCTGGGACTGGCTTTTACGCCCTATGTGTCGCCGGCTTTCGGGCGCCTGATCACACCGTGGATGAGTTATCGTGCGCTATGGGCTTTGCCCGTAGGGTTCTTGCTGGCTGTGCTGCTGCGGGAAACACCGGCGATCATTTCCTCCCACCCGCTCAGCCGCAAAGCGGCGGCGGGAGTCCTGGTAATACTGCTGGCAACGTCGGCATTTAATCGTGTGCCGCTTAACAGGCTGCCACCTTGGGGACCGGAGAAAGCCGCCTATACTATCGACCAGGACGGCGACCTTTCAGCTCTGTTGCAACACCTGAGAACGTTGCCGGAGAACTCCGTAATTGCGGCGGCAAGCGGCTTGGCCGAACTCGTTCCGGCTTACTCGGCCCGGCACATCCTTGCTTTCTCCGATCGCGGAACCGCAGTCTTTGCCGAATCGGCGGCGATGGCGCAGCGGCGGCTGCGAGCCAATACATTGTTGCTGAACCCGTTGCCGGCGGCAGCAGACCACGACAAGGCCGCCAACTACGCCGCGGCAGCTTTCGGCATCAGCCACATCGTGTACGAAGCGGACCGCTGCCCCCTGGGAACACGGACCGGAATCGGACGTTTCTCTCTGTGCGAATTGGACGCGGAGCCGGCAGGGCAAAGCCCAGCCATCGCTGCGCCCGGCTTGCCATCCGGACTATCTGCGAAACAGCGATCTCGATTCGACCCGGGACGAAGTTTCGGTATTGATCACCTAGCGGCACATCCTGTTTCGGCATCTGCTGCAGCGCTAGTCGCCGCTCCCGGCAAGGGGCTCGACTGCAATGTCGATGCGAGCGCCTACGCGCTCGACGGCATGCTTTCCCGGCGCCGCGCAGGACGCTGGAGCGGCCGGCCGCTAACGCTGTCATGCTCAGCCGGATTCAAGCCCGAAGTCGGCAATGACGCCGCCTTTCTATATGTGGAGGCGAATCTGCCGCGTGCGCAAGAGAGCATGCTGTTGACCCTCCGCATCCTCGACGCCGGTGGAATCGTAGTCATAAGGCGCTACTGGATCGACTTTCAGGAGAGTGCGGGCGCCAGCATCGATCTCACGAGCGGCTCGGCTTTGCCGCTGCAAAAAATCGAGTTTGACCTGTCACCCGCCTACCTTCCCTACATCAACCTGCGCCGACTCGAAGTGCGTGCAATCTCGTAGTGCGGCCTCGCAGCACCGCAGCACAATGCTTGCATCGAGGCTTGCAGCGAGGCTCGCAGTGAGTGGCAGCGGCTTCGAATGACGAGTTCTATACCAAACCGCCGGGGGCTGGCCCGAACTCAATCGGAAAACGAAAAACCCAGCCAACTACGCTCGAAGTCCTTCATCTCCTCGAACACTTCGTTTTCGAGACGCCGGTAGCGCTCGAGCTGTTCGCGGGCTTTTTGCTCACCGCCACGCTCGCCGCCACGCTTGGCGGCAAGCTTGTAGAGCCACTCCTCCATCCACGCGATGTGCCATTTTTCGTCGGCGCTGATGTTATTGAGAACTTCCAGCGTGGCCTCGTCGCAGTAAGGACTTGCCAAGTGCTCGGCGTAGCGGCGGCTGGCCCTTTCCTCGACCACTACCGTAAGCGCGAACAAATCGATGATGTTCACGGGAATTCCGAGCGCCTTACCGAGACGCCGCTGATAGCCGTCGGGAACTTCCACGGGCAAGCCGCCGGCTTTCTTGATACGTTCGGTCCACAGCCAGGAGTGGCGGGTCTCGTCGTCGATGTGCCGCGAGAACAGGACTTGCGCCTCGGGATCCTTTTCCCGCTGCATCATCTTCATTAGCAAGCCGGCGCCGCGAATCTCCGCGTCACGATAGTAGCTGAACAGTTTGATCAAGGATTCCCGGGTAGGCTCCATCTATTGGTCTCCGTAAAACGTACGCGGCGGCGGCTACGGACCGGGCAACTACGCCTCCTACCCGCGCTACCGTCGCACGCTGTGGGTGTTTGTCTATGCTAAGCGCTACCTGCGTTACTCGTCAAAGCTCGCCGCCAAAGTCGCGATCGCCCGCCAAACCGGCCGGACTCGTAGCAGAGCTTTCACTGAATTATGCCGGTTCACAGTGAAGGCTCAAGAAACAGCCGGCCGATGGAAACGGCCGGATATCCCGGCTGCTTATAGAGCTGCGGTTCAAAGCTTGCGGCGGATTTCCACCGGGACGCCGCGCGGCACGTGCAGGGGGCCGGAGAAGAACACACGGTAGCGGAGTTGCCCGTAGCCGCCGGCCAAGTGCAAAGGCTTGTAGGGCGAGGACACGACCTCCATATTGCCCTTCCAATTCTCGAACTGGTAGGGCTCCCAAGCATGGTAGATGATCGCTTCGCCGTCGGGCAGAGCGGCGGAGACTTTTGCCATCACCGTAAAGGATCCATGTTCGTTGGCAACTTCGACCTTGTCGGCGTCGCTGATGCCACGGGCGTCCGCGGCGGCAACCGACATCCACATCAGCGGCTCGCCACGTTGCAGGCGAAGCAAGTCGGGATGGGTGCGCCAGATGGCGTGAATGCTCCAGCGAGTATGGCCACCGCTAAGGCGTATGGGTAGCTCGCCACCAGGCGACGGTAGTTCTTTCCAGCGCGGCAGCACTTCGTCCATCTCGAAGAACCAAGGATGGTCCAGGTAGAACTGCTGCCGTCCGGTCAGCGTTGGCCAGGCGTGCTTGCCTTCAACATGAATGCGGGAAGGAGAAAGGGTGCCGCCTTCTTCTAACTCGCTCCCTATCCCGCTAGTCGCAGACCAGGCACCGCTACTCTTGAAGGGAACCGCTCCGGCTCGCCGGGCTTCCTCCCAGCCGACTCCGCCGCATATGGGAGAACCCCTAAGTATCTTGTCGACGACCACTTCTTCGTCGCCGGGTCCGTAACGGCCACCACCACTGAACGAATCGTAAATGTCCGAGAGCGCTCCGTCGATGCCTTGCTCGCGCGCGCGGCGTTGAATCGCAGCGGCGAGCATCGACATTATGCGCCACTCGCTTCGAGACTCCCCCAAGGGTTGCACCGCACGGTCGCCAACTACCACATAGGGAACCAGGGACAGCGCATACTTTATGCCGATTTTCTCGTAGTAACCGGCAGCGGGCAGCAGAAGGTCGGACTTCATCCCACTGCTCGAAAGTCTGAAATCTACGCTCGCTATCATATCGAGCTTGGGCCACAGCGTCTTCTCAACCACCTGCGGCAAGGGCCAGCGGCGCAGCGGATTGACGCCCGAGGTCAGCAGCACGCGGGGCCGTTTGCCGGCTGCCGGACGCGGCTTGAGCCAACCGCGCTCCAAGGCCTCTCTCATATATGCCGCCGGCGCACGGCCGCTTTGCTCGCCACGCTGGTCGGCATCCTGTGCTTCGGCCAGACCCCCGTGAACATAGAGAAAAAGGTGCGAAGGCGTCCAGGGCATATGCTCCGAGGCCCGGGCGATGGCATCCTCGGTCATGCGCGGCGTGGGTGTAAAGACTTTCATCGCCATGCGCTGCATGAAAGTCGGGGCGTTGCCGGGAACCAAGTCTGCCCCGCCGTCGAAAGGCAGCCAGGCGGCGAAGCGCACTCCGGCCCCGCGGCGTCCTTGGAAGCCACGCAGAGCCGATATCAGAATCATCGAACGGTGCAGCAGATCAGCATGATAGCTCTTGTTGGAACCCCAGGTCGCATAGATGATGCTGCGTTGGGAAGCCGCGATACGCGAAGCCAGCGCGGCTTGCGTCGATTCGGAAACGCCGCTAACCCGATGCACATATTCGGGGCTGTAGGCTTGCAGACGCTCGCGCAGATATTCCATGACCGGGCGGACCTTGACCGGACCCGTCCGCGTTGAAGCCTCAAAGGTACCGCCGAGCGCGGGACGGATACCGTCGAGGTCCAGGGAATCGCGCCAACGGCCGGCGCTTCCTGGAGCTTTCACTATCTTGGCAGCGGCTTGGTCATAGACGTAGAAAATATCGTCACTGCCGCCGCTTTTCATATCGGACTCCCGCAAAAAACGCCGGGTGTCTTCACGGACCAGGAAAGGCAGATCAGTCTGCTCACAAACGTAGTCTTCGTCGACCGCTCCGTGCTCGATGATGTGTCGCGCCACCCCCAAGGCCAGCGCTGCGTCACTGCCTACGCGCGGGTTGACCCACAGCGAAGAATGTATGGAACTCGCGGAGTAGTCCGGCGCAATGGTTACGACGGTAGTCCCGTTATAGCGCGCTTCGTTGAGGAAATGAGCGTCGGGAATTCGCGTGGTCACCGGGTTGGAGTGCCAAACGATCAGCGTATCGGCACGCATCCAGTCATCGGAGCTACCGTCCACATGCGAGTTTCCCCACGTCTGCACGGCACCCATGGCCAGATCTCCGGTGCCGCCGAAACCGTCGAGCATGGTCGCCCCGAGCATGGTGAAAAGACGCATCTCGCCGGTGCTGCCGGGACCGCTGTCCACGTTGGAGGTGCCGTTGTCGTAGATCACGCACTCGGGGCCTTCCTCAACGTTGGCGCGAATCACGGCGTCGGCAAGCTCTTCGAGCGCATCTTCCCAGGAAACCCGTTTCCAACGCCCCGAACCGCGCGGCCCCACCCTCCTTAGTGGATATGAGATACGATCCGGCGCAAGCATCAGCGAACTGTAGCAGGCGCCTTTCTGGCACCCGCGCGGAGCGAAATCAGCCAGGGGGTGCCCTTCGCGCGAATAGACCTGGGCTTGCTCCTCGCGCCACACGATCCCGTCTTTGACATAGGCGTTCCAGGCGCAGGCGCTGAAGCAGTTGGCCCTCAAGTGAGTAGTTCGCACTACGCGGTCCCAGCGCCAAGCCTCGCGGTAAACGTCTTGGTAGCCGTCGTAGCACGGACCGCCGGCGCAGCCGGCATCGAGTTGCGTTGCGGTGGCGTGGCCGGAAGTAGCATCCGAGAAGTCCCCACCCGTCCCGGAGGCCGGAGCGGCGGCCTCGGATTGCGCAGCCGAAGCAGCGGGCGATAAAGCGCCGAGTCCCAAGACCAGCGCACCACCGCCCGCCGCCAAGAAAGTGCGTCGAGTGAGCTTTCCCATGTCTTGTTACTATAGAAATGCAGGGGCTAGTGGGAGAGCAACGGCTAGCCTCGATCGGGCATCGCAAAGCCGAGCGCCGCGACAATGCAGGAAGTGTCTACATAAATGACCTTCAATCGCGGGAATCCAGAAATCGATGCAGCGCACCGGGCCGTTTCGCCACTTTCTTCAAAACACGATTGTTCGAAGACGAAGCGGACAAAGTCCCTCTTTCGCGCTGCTGCTGCATGCGCGCTTCGATGAAATCGCGAGCGTAGAGCGGGCGCACTTCCGCAATCTCTTCTCCGCGATAAGAGATGAGAACGCGCTGTCCCGAGCGAACTTTGCGCAGGATCTCTCCAAGTTTGGCCTTGGCCTCGTAGGCTGTGTAGGTTTCCGGCATTTCTGTCAGAAATAACGCACCAGTCAGACCGGTCAATGACATTAATGCAATGCGCGACCTCGCAGTAAGCTTCGTCCCCTACGAGCCCCTACGAGCCTTTCTTAGCGAGCCTTTTCCCGTCACTCCGTTATGGGGGCTTTCCCGGGGAGCCTGTTGCGGAGAGCCTGTTCCGGGGAGCCTTGTTGCGGAGTTCCTTGTTCCAGAGAGCCTGTTCCGGGGAGCCTCACGCGGGGAGCCTTGACCGAATCCAGGAGCTGGGGTAGTTAATCAATCAATTGATTGATTAACTGATTAACCCTGCAGGGCGGGACGGAGGTAGAGACTTGGCTTCACCGGAACATAGCTCAATCGAAGGCAACTTGCTCGAAGACGGCTTACTCAAACACAAAGGGCGTTCGGCTCCCGAAGTACTGGCCGAACTCGAAGCCCTCGCTTGCGACGACGTCGATTGGCGAGCCGGGCGTATCTTGACCGGGCTCTATGATCCCGGACCCGGCCCTTACGAACTCAGCGCCGAGGCCTACAAGCGCTTTCTGACCCAGAACGCCCTGTACATAAACATGTATCCCAGCGCTGCACGCATGGAGAAGGGCGTGGTGTCCGCACTAGCGGAGTTGCTACGCGGCGACGGTGCAGTGGCCGGCAACATGACCAGCGGCGGCACCGAAAGCATCATGCTGGCCGTGAAAGCCGCGCGTGACCACGCCCGCGAGCATCGCCCGCAGATCAGCGACCCGGAGATCGTGGTTCCGATCTCCGCCCATCCGGCTTTTCACAAGGCCGCCCACTATCTGGGCCTACGGGTGGTGGTAACTCCCATAGACCCGAAGGACGGCTTTAGGGCAGATGCCGCGGCTTTTCGCGAAGCACTCAGCGACAATACCATCCTCGGCGTCGGCTCGGCCCCCAACTTCTCGCACGGCACCATCGACCCGATTCGCGAAATGGCGGCGGCAGCCAAAGAGCGCGGCGCCTTGTTTCATGTCGACGGCTGCGTGGGCGGACTTTACCTGTCCTTCATGCGCCGCATGGGCGAGCAGGTAGCCGACTTCGACTTCTCGGTGGAAGGCGTGAGCAGCATCTCCGCCGATATGCACAAATACGGGTACGCACCCAAGAACGCCTCCGTGGTGCTGTTTCACAACCGCGACCTGCGCCTGCACGCGATCTTCACTTGCAGCGGCACGACCGAATACGCAGTAATCAACCCCACCGTACTGAGTTCGAAATCGGCGGGTCCGATCGCCGCGTCGTGGGCGGTAATGCGCAACCTCGGAGAAGAAGGATACCAGCGCATCGTGCGCGACACCTGGGACGCCACCCAGAAAATGTTGGCGGGCATTGAATCCATCGACGGCATCGAAGTACTCGCCGACCCTGATATCTGTATGTTCACCCTCGGTTCCGTAGAGATCAACATCTTCTAACTCGACGACGAGATGAGAATGCGTGGCTGGCTGCTGCTGCCACAGTTCTCTTGCGGCGGCGGCCCCGCCAACCTGCACGTGAGCGTATCGAGTTCCAACGTGCCCTTGACCGGCCAGTTTCTCGCGGATCTTTCGCAATCGGTGGAGCACCTTCGCAACGGCGGCTCTTCGGTAGATCGCGAAAAGATGCGCAGAGAGGTAGCAGCGCTCGAGGGCAAGCCCTTCGAAGAGTTGTTCCTGCAACTCGCCTTGCTGGCCGGCCTGACGGGCAGCGATCTGCCCGAGCGCATGGCGCCGCTGAACACCCTCATGGACATGCTGCCCGCCGAGACGCGAGACCGCATGCTGGCGGTCTATGTAAACGCCGGCTGAGCGGGCAGATGGACGCGATCGAGCACCGGGGCTCACCCGGACTCATGGAGATCTCCGAAGCGAATGTCGTTCATGCGACGCTCCACCACCGTAGCGGCCGGACCGGAGGCAAGTCCGTGCCCTGCCACCCGCCCGGAGCAGGCTGATGGCAAGGCCGGCCGACCCGGCCGCACGGGCGCGGATCCTGGAAGCAGCCACGCGCCTGTTCGCCGAGCGCGGCTACTCGGGCACCACCACCCGTGCGATCGCGTCTGAACTCGGCATCAACATCGCAACCTTGAGCCACCACACGGGCAGCAAGTTCGATCTGTTCCGCGCGGTGCTCGAGCAACTCTACGAAGAAGAAAACACGGTGCTCACCGCGCTGCTGCCGCCGCCCGGCGGCGGCGCGGTCGATAGCCGCGAAGCTCTAGCCGAGATCCTGGCCGCCGTCGCCTCGGCCTTGATCGACCTGATGGTCAGCCGCCCAGAGCGCCCGCGCCTTTATTTACGGCGCTGGCTCGATCCCGACGACGAGATCAAACCCTTCGAAGTGCAGATATCTCTGAAGCAACACCGTCCGCTTCGCGACCTACTCGAAACCGCCAAGACCCGCGGGTTGATCGACCGCGCCTTCCCCATCGACACTTTCCTGCGCAGTTTTACTTGGATGATCTGCGGCTACTTCTCGACTGGAGCCATCGACTGGAACAAGTGGTTCTCAGATCCGCTCAACGACGCATCGCTGGCTGAGCTTCGCCGCTTGGTGGAGTTCTACATACGGCGCAGCCTGGAGGAGCCCTGGTCGTCGAAGAAGCGTCGCTGAGCTAGCCTTGATCGGAATCGGCACGGTAGGACCAGCCTCGGGTTCCGCCGGCTGCGACACAGCATCGGTGACGCGGTGGCATCGGCAGCGGCACAGCGTCGGCGACGGGGTGGCATCGGCAGCGGCACAGCGTCGGTGACGGTACGATGGGACCGGTACAATGGGACCGACTTCCGGTTCCGCCGACTGCCGCTTCTTGTGATAAACGTTTTGGGGGGTAAACATTCGATGGCACATATGTATCCGCCCAAGCTTCCTGAAAGCATTCGCTCCGAACCGCGGCGGGCGGCCGAATGCCTGCTGTTCGACGCTTTCGAACGCCTGCTCGACGACGATTACCGGGTGTTCTACAGCGTCGCTTGGCTGGGAAAGGGGAACGGAGGAGTAGCCAAGCAGGGCGAGGCGGATTTCTGTCTGCTGCATCCGCGCATGGGCATCGTAGTGCTCGAGGTCAAAGGCGGCGAGATTATTCGCGACGGTTCAACCGGCGAGTGGGTGAGCATTGACCGCAAAGGCGTATCTCACGGGATCAAGGATCCCGGCGGCCAGGCACGGCGTTCCATGCACGCCTTGAAAGACAAGATCCTGTCCTTGCCGGGCTGGAAGGACAGGGGTCTGATCCTCGGTTACGCGGTGTCGTTTCCCCAATGCGAGTCCGGCGATACCGGCCTCGGTCCCGACTTGCCGCGTGAGGTCGTTATCTGTTCCGACGACTTGCGCTGGCTCGACAAGAAAGTTGCAGCGATCTTCGATTTCTGGAACTCGAGCTCCGGGGGCCGCTCAGCGCTCGGTCCTGCTTCCTGCCGGCGCATCACCGAACTCCTGTCTCCTACACTGTCGCTGCGGCGTACGCTCGCCGTCGACCTACGCGAGGATCAAGCCGAAATACTCTCCCTGACTGAGCAGCAGGTGCGTGCATTCGAGTTTCTTCGTGGACAGCGCCGTGCAGCCATACGCGGCGGGGCCGGCACCGGAAAGACTATGATCGCCCTGAAGCACGCACAGCGTCTTGCCGAAGAGGGCTTTCGGACTCTGCTCACTTGCTTCAATCGCCGTCTCGCCGATGTGCTCCGTAGTGCGGCCGGAAACGCGGAAGGCCTGAGCGTAGACACCTTTCATTCGTTGTGCGAAGAGCGCGCACGGCGGGCGGGAATCGAGCTGCCCGACTATAGCGGCGGCGGCGCCCCCCGCGAGTATTTCGAAAGCCAACTACCCGGAGCCTTCGAAGAGGCTCTGCAGAAAGACGGCACGGAACGCTTCGATGCAATAGTCGTGGACGAAGGCCAGGATTTCCGCAAAGACTGGCTCGCGCTTCTCGAACTCGCCCAGGCGGACGGGCCTGAGGGCGCCTTCTACCTTTTCTACGACGATACCCAAGGCATATTTCATCGTGACTTCGAGGCACCTTCGAAGCTGCTCGACGTACCGCTCGATCGCAACCTACGCAACTCACGGCAGATCCATGAACTGGCGATGAAGTTCAAATCCGGGCAAGCGTTCGAAGCGGGAGGTCCCGAGGGCCGTCCGGTCGAACTGATCGATACGAGCGGCGAGCAGTCTACAGTACGTGAGATCTCCAAGTTGCTTCACCGTTTGATCCGCGAAGAAAAGGTGGCGCCGTGCGACATTGCGATACTCAGCGGGCGTTCCGTCGAACATTGCAGTCTGGCTGGAGCCGGCAAGATCGGTGCCTTCACTCTTACCGCCGACCAGACGAAACACCCGGACCGCGTATTGCTCGAATCCATTTTCCGCTTCAAAGGGCTGGAACGCGCCGTGATTATCCTAGTGGACCTCAGCGCTGCCGCCCGGCGCGATGCCGCCCTGCCCTACGTCGGCATCACGCGCGCGCAGAGCCACTTGGCGATAGTAGACAGTCCGGAGTTCCTGGACGAACTTCGGGCGGACGCCACCGCCACCCGCGGCGACGCGAAGCAAGTGGTGCTAAAATGATGCCGGCGCAGCTATGGTGCCGTACACATTCAACCTTGATCAGGCGATAATTCATGCGTGAACATGCGTTGAAGTGCGCTAGCCGTGGCCAAGCGGAGCTTTTCCAACCCTGTATGGGCAGCGGCGGGTGCGAGCACGGCCGCCGATGGCAAGCGCGTCGGTTTGCGCCATGAATTATTGTCTGAGCAAGGTTACAATGAGCTTCCGGCAAGGGGCCGGCGCCCCGGCTATAGCAAGGAGACAGCGATGCCTACCATCAACAACAAAACTCACCGGGCGCTCAGCGTCCCATTGCCGCGAGGCAAGACCTTACACCTCGGCCCCGGGCAAACCGGCCAGATCACCGCCAAAGCGGCCGCTAACCCGCAACTACTGAAACTCGCCGAGGTCGGCGAGATCGAAATCGTCGGCGCGGATTCACGGCCCGCCGCCGGACCGCGCGGTCCCAAGAAGGGGCGTGCAGCTGCGCACGGCTACGGCTCGGGCGGAGCCATTCGCCGCAGCGGTGACCGCTAACCCTAATGCCAGTAATTTACGACGCGTAAGTGCATGAGATTCCTAGAAGTCCTTGCGTCGGTAGTTGCTCATTTTCGTCTTCACGGCGCGTGGATATCGTCTGGAGCGACGTGGCGGGAGGACCAGATGAGTCAAGG
>JAJRWY010000313.1 GCA_024276575.1 Candidatus Binatota bacterium | reverse complement strand
GGAAAATGTTCTTGGCCAGGTCGATGCCCACTACCACTACTTTGTCAGTCTTGCTATTTGTGCCCATGGTCCGTCTTGCTCCTTTTTGTATGGAAGGTTTCATACTGGCACTTTGATGCCTTTATAGGAGCGGGGCGGACCCCTACGGGCGCCTCGGGCGGGTTAGTTTTACGTCGTCGATCCAGACCTTGCCGCGGCCGGTAATTATCAAGTTTAGCCTGATATTGTCGGGGTCCTGCCCCTTGCTCAGAAAGAAAGGCGTCCGCGGACTGCTCCACTCGCTAGTCGCGCGGATCGCAGTGTCGAAGCCGCGCGAAAAGAACTCGCCGAGGCCGGGAAGACTTACCAGCATCTCCAGGTAAGCAGCACCCTGCAGCCCCTCACTGCGAAGCTTGGCCGAATAGTCGATGCGAGTGTTGTCGAGATCGATATCGCCTAGCTCAAAAAGTTTGACGGTCACCGGACCCGAAGCGTCGATCCGCACGCTGCCCTTGCCGTCGCTGCTTACCGATGCGTCAAAGCTGACGCCGACGCGAGAAATCACCCCATCGAGGCTGTCGATGGGGAAATGCGCGATCACTACCTCGGTGGGCAGATTCCCGGCATCCTGCGCTAGGCCTTCACCCCCGGCTCCCGCCCCGGCAGAACCCGAGGCCGAGGTCGCCTGGTCTTGGTCCCCACCCCGGCTACAAGCCGCAACCACTATGATTAACAACAAACCCCCGAGTCCGGCGACAAACCTCGACATGCGTTCGATACTAACAGTACAAGGCCCCAGGCGAAAAGGGGACGCCTGTTCCAGCATTGATGGACAGCTTCAGCCTACCGCCGGCGGCTACCGTTACATGACGGATGTCCGGCCACACCATAAACGAAGGGGTGGCCGCGAAGATCGATGCCTATTCCGCCGTCCACGGAGCGACTCGTCATGAAAACCCCTGGCAGCCCGCAACGCCGACGGTCCCGAGATGCGAAGATATCCTTCCATTTCTCATACCGCGCGAGCCGGCCACTCGCGCAAGGCCCGGCAGTTCTTGCCATGGGCGCTGCGAATCGCCTTCTCATCAGCGGTAAGCCACAACCCGTGAACGTCTTCGGCAAGAGCTAAAAACGTAGCGTCATAGCCGCTCAGGCCGCGGCAAGACCAGTGAACCAAACGTACCATCGCAGACTGCGATGGCAGCAGCACCCGCAATCCGAGACGAAGAATCAGTCGCAGCGCCTCGTTGATGAACGCCTCGTTGCAAGCGGATTTTCGGGCAAGGACATGCACGAACTCCGAGTAGAACAAAGAAGGGACGATGAAGCTCTCCGGCCGCTCGCGCACCGCATCGCGAACACCAAGGCATTGTTCGCGATGTGGCTCATCAAGGAAAAACCAGCCGACGGCCACGGAAGTGTCGAGCACGAACAGGTCGTCGTTCGTCACCCCCGCAACTCTCGCAGTATCTTCGTGGCCGGAGTCGCATCGACAGAAGCGATCGCTAGATCATCCATGTCTTTGAGAATGCGGTTTCGTGCTTCGGCGGCCGCACTCTCTACGAAACGTTCCTGATAGTCCCTGAGCGAAATCAGCACAGCTACGGGTTTACGGCCGCGCTCGAGTAACACCGGCTCACCGGTCTTCTCCAGGATCTTCACGACCTTGCCCAACGATTGGCGGAGTTCCAGTGCATTGACCGTCTTCATAGACATACGATATGACACGTGTCTTGTCATATGTCTACGAATGACATGAATAACTCATAACGTTTACACTCCATCCTCCCAGCTCACTCCCGCGAGCCGCAAGAGTCCGGGCACAAGCCTACGATATTGCTGCATATTCAGAAGACTAGGGGATCGACACTGTGGGTTCACAGGTTAAGGCCGGGTTATTTCGAGGAAAGACCCCGAATATGAATCCTGGGGAAGGACCGGCAGAGAAGAGGCCGACTACGTCGCCAACGACTAGAACTGACTGTCTCTCGTTGCAGAAAGAGCTTTATTATGACCGACTGGTCGGTCATAATAAAGCTAATCAGTCATGAGAAGCAGGAATAAGGAGCAAAACGGCCCGGCCATGAAGCGGCGATGATCTGCCCCTGGCCCGGCCGGGCGCCAACTACGACGGCCTCGCAAACCGCCAACGAACTAGCACATATGCCTAAAATCATTGATAAATCAGCGCGGCGATCGGAAGTGGTCAGCGCCGCTTTGTCGGTATTCGCCGAACGCGGGTATCACCGTGCGACCATGCAGGCCATTGCCGGGCGGGCCGGGTTGAGCAAAGGAAGCGTCTACGAAGCCTTCGAAAGTAAGGAAAGCTTGTTGCTGGCCTGTGCCGACGCTTTGCTCACGAGCATCTTCGAGCCGGCCATGACCGCACTGGAAGCCGGGCGCGCACCGATACACGAGCGTATCGAAACTTTCGCCGGCGACCTGCTGGCAGCTCTCGGGCAGTGGAGCGAACTCGGTTTTTCGCTGTTTCAGGTCTGGGCTGAACTCGGACCGGACCTGGAAGCACCGCTTCGAGCTCAAATGGCCGCACTCTATTCACGCTCGACCGACCGCCTTCAGGCCCTGCTCGACGAAGCCGTAGACAAGGGCGAGGCCGCACCTCACCTGAGCAGGCCCGCAGCCTTGAGCATCATGGCGGCATTGGACGGAATGTTCCTACAGGCCTTCTTACTTCCCGATGAATACCGCGCAGGAATACAGACGGGGGTCTTCCGCCGCTGGTGCGCGTCGATTATTCCGCGACCCGGGGAAGCCGGGGAGACGGCAGGCACGGCACGGCAACACGGCAAGCGGCAACGCCAGGAGCAAGACGGCAAATGATAGAGCGCTTCATCGACGCCTGGGCCCGCAACTGCCTGCGCTTTCGTAAGTCCATCCTCTTGTTGATTGCCGCAATCTCGGCAATCGCCCTGTATGCACTGCCGCAAGTGCGCTTCGACAACGCTCTGGAGATCTGGTTCCTCGAGGGAGACCCGGCCATCCTCGCCCACAACGAGATCGTCGAGACCTTCGGCAGCGACGAAACCATCATCATCGGCCTCGAGGCCCCCGACGTATTCGACAAGACAGTGCTCGAGACCGTCGACCGTATTACCCGCGCGGTCGAACAGGCCCCACATGTAGAGAAAGTTTTCTCTTTGACCAACATCGAATCGATTACCGGCAAAGACGACAGCCTGGAGATCGGCGAACTGGTCAAGTTTCCGATCGAAGAAGACGCGCTACCGACCTTGCGCAAAAAGACCTTGGCCAACCAACTCTATGTAGGCAACGTGGTTTCCGCGGCCGGCGACTTCACCTGCATCATTGCGCGCATCCCGCATTACCTCGACGACTTCGACTACAAGGTCGAAGCCGTCACCGCAATTCGCGAAATACTGGCCACCGAAGCCCCGAGGCAGTTCTTCCTGAGCGGCGGCCCGGTGCTCGATGAGCGCTTCTTCCACATCTCCGAGCACGATTCGCAAGTCACCACTACCGCGATGCTGCTGCTTCTCGCCGCCACCTTGTGGCTGCTGCTTCGCAGCGTAAGCGGGATGCTGGTGTGCCTGGGCACAGTCGCAACAGCAACGGTGTGGGCAATCGCCTGGGTGGTGCTATGCGGCGCGCGGGTGAACATGATCACCACCATACTGCCGCCGCTGCTGCTCGCAGTCGGGGTGGCCGGGGCGATGCACGTCCTGGTCGAGTACCAAGAACGTTGCGCGCGCGGCGAGGAAAAAAGGCAGGCGCTGCGCACCGTCTATTGTGAGTTGATGACACCGCTGTTCCTGACCAGCTTTACCACCGCGATCGGCATGCTCTCGCTTACCGTCAGCAAGATCGCCGGTATCCGCGAGTTCGGTATCTTCGCGGCGCTCGGAGTGGCCGGGGCCTTCTTCCTATCGGTCACACTAGTGCCGATCGTCTTGAGCTACCTGCCGGCACCCAAGCTACGCAGCAGGGTCAACGGCGGACGGATCATCTCACCGGAGGCGCTCGAGCACCTGTACCGCTTCACCCTGAACCACGGCAAATCTATCGCGATAGTGTCAGCACTGCTGGTAGCTGCCGGCGCGGCCGCAGCCACGCAGCTACGGGCGGAGTCGGCTTTCCTCGAGTACTTCAAGGACAGTGAGCGCGCGAAGATCGACACGCGCCGCATCGAAGAGGCCTTGGCCGGCACCATCACCCTGGAACTCATCATCGATTCGGGACGCCCCGGCGGCATCAAGGATCCGCAGGTCCTCGCACAGATCGCCAAGCTTCAGCGTTTCATGGAAGACGATCCGCACATCACTTCGACGCAATCGATAACCGACTACATGAAAGATCTGCGCCGGGCTTTCTTCGCCAATGACCAGCGCGAGTACCGGTTGCCCGAAAGCAGAGAAGAGGCCGCGCAATACTTGCTGCTCTATGAGATGGACGCCCCCGACGGCGATATCCGTGAATTCGTGACTTACGACTATTCCAGGGCGCGGCTCAGCGCACGGGTAGACATTACCTCTTCGAACATCGCCGTGGCCTCGATTGCGCGGACCAAGAAGTACATAGACGAGAATTTCAGCGGCGGTCTGAAAGCCGAAATAACCGGGTTCGCAGCCCTTTACGCCACCATGGAAGAATACATGCGGAGCAGCCTGATCCGCGGTTTCAGCACCGCCTTCCTGGCAATCTTCGTGGTGTTTTGCCTGCAGACGCGTTCACTTGCCCTCGGCTCGATTTAAATGATACCGAACCTCGCACCGATAGTGCTGTGCCTGGGGATCATGGGACTGTTCGGCATTGCCCTGGACTCGATGACTGCAATGGTCGCCTCGATCGCGATCGGCCTAGCAGTAGACGACTCCATACATTTCGTCAGCCGTGTACGCCTGCACCTAGCCAAAGGAGACGACATCGAGCGCGCCCTTCACCACTCCACCGTAGAGATCGGCCGGGCGCTGATCTACACCTCTTTGGCTTTGGCCTCGGGCTTCGGAGTAATGCTGATGTCGCAGTTCGTGGGCTCGGTATACTTCGGGATGCTCTGCCTGATCACGATTGTATTCGCGCTGATTGCCGACCTGCTGTTACTTCCAGTGGTGCTACGCTGGTATGGCCGGAGGCGGCCAACCCGATTCCCAACACCGCGTCGCGCCGGGCGGCGAATCAATCCTTGACGTGCACCGAGCGCAGCAACGGATCTTGCTTGGCGATCTCATCCCAGTCCCACTGAGACGAAGTCTCGATGGTAGGGAAACATTCGGGGCACCAGTAGCCGCCTTCCATGAGCAACTGCGGCAAAGCACTGAAGCGGTGGCCGCGCGCGCATGTCCACTCGACCGGGTCGTGCGGATCGGCAGACCCGTCTGCACGGCAAACACCGCCACGCGAAGCGGCAAAATCTTGGAGCGTTTGCAAGTCCACTGTTTTCTTATCCATTGACGCCCTTATCCCTCAACGCTTCTATAGGCTCTAGCGGCGGGGCCTTACCCGCATTATTCATGAAACCTCTGCTACGGGCCTCATCGCTGCGCGTGGGTCCATCTGGCCGATCTCACGGGCGCTTGCGACTCTCGCGACGAGGTTTCACGAATAATGCGGGTTAATCGGCCGGTGATACATCGCGACTGCGTACACCCATCTCCCATCTATTCTTGCAACCGTCACTTGCCGCTTGGCATCAACCGTCCCATCCTGGGATACGCTCCCAGGCTTCCCGCGAACCGAAGAAGGCTTTGATGTGGGCCTCATCGTTGCGCTGTATCCAATGCAGGGGCTCGGCTAGGCGGCGGGCCAATACTTTCAACAAAGGAGCGGGGGCTAGGCGCGCGCCCCATTTCATCCAGGCTGCCGCCTCGCGCTCCACGCAGGCCATGTAGTCTTCGAGGCTGTCGCGAAAATGCCCGAGCTGTTCGTTCAAGACCCAACTGTCTTCATAGTAGCCGCAGTGGAAATTTTTCAGGGCGAACCAGTTGCGCTCGAAAATGCGGCGGTAGTCGCCGAGGCCGAAAATCCGGAACATACGGTCGAGAAACTCTTCGTAGGTAATCCGGCAGCCCGGCCCGCCGGCCATGTTGTAGATGTGTCCCCAGAACTCGTCGCCGGCCTCCAGACATTGGACCAAACCGTAACCCGCATCGCGGCTGGTAATGAACTCAATGTGCTGATTGAGCGGCTGGTGGAAAAGAATGGGATCGAGCAGGGTCAGTAGCCGCGGAAAGACTATGAAAGTCTGGCGCATGCTCACCCAACGCTCGATGCCCGATTCGATCACCATCCGTTCCGCATCGCACTTGGTAAGCGCATAGTAGTCGTGAACGCTCGGCTTCAAAGGATCGCCGACTTTGATGTGCTCGAAAGGCGGCAGGCG